>JANMLN010000101.1:0-28529 GCA_031372565.1 Gemmatimonadota bacterium
CGGGATTGCCACCCTTAGACCCCTGACACATCACCAAGGTTGCTTGCCCGTGTAAAGATACGCCCGCACCCCCGCCGCCGTTGGGGTCATCTCCCATCCGGCGCCGCGGTGCATATTGGGCAGACGCCCCGCCACGCTGGCCGTTAAGCACGCGCCCCCGGCCCGACCTCGCTTCGTTTGCGCTGGAGCCATGACCCATGACCGTCGTCATCTCACCGCTCGCGACTCTCAGCGACTCGACGCTGCTCCGGACGGACGCCCTGATCGGAGGCGACTGGGTCGGCGATACCGACCGGTTTGCCGTGCACGACCCCGCCACGGGGCACAAGCTGGCCGATGTCGCCAACGGGGGCGCCGCCGAGGCGGACGCCGCGATCGCCACGGCGAATGCGGCGTGGGGTGAGTGGCGCACCCTGACCGCGCGCGCCCGGCACGCGATCCTGATGCGCTGGCACGCGCTGATCCTCGAACATGCCAGCGACCTGGCGCGCATCCTGACCGCCGAGCAGGGGAAGCCGCTGCCGGAAGCCAAGGGCGAAGTGCTCTACGGCGCGACCTTCGTGGAGTGGTTCGCCGAAGAGGGCAAGCGCGTGTACGGTGCCACGATCCCCACGACCGATGCCACGAAGCGACTGCTGGTGCTGAAGCAGCCCGTCGGTGTGTGCGCCGCCATCACGCCGTGGAACTTTCCGGTGGCGATGATCACACGCAAGATCGCGCCGGCGCTGGCCGCCGGATGCACCGTGGTGGTGAAGCCCGCAGAACAGACACCGCTCTGCGCCCTGGCGCTGGGCGAACTCGCGTTGCGTGCGGGACTCCCGCCAGGCGTGCTCAACATCGTCACGGGTGACGCCGCACGTTCGATGGAGATCGGCCACGCCCTCTGCGCCAGCGACGTGGTGCGCCATCTGTCGTTCACCGGTTCAACCGAAGTCGGCCGGCTGCTGATGGCGCAGTGCGCCCCGACGATCAAGAAGCTCGCGCTCGAACTCGGGGGCAACGCGCCCTTCCTCGTGTTCGACGACGCCGATCTCGATGCCGCCGTCGAGGGAGCGCTCCGCGCCAAGTACCGCAACGCAGGGCAAACCTGCGTCTGCCCCAACCGGCTCTACGTGCAAGCGGGGGTCCACGACGAGTTCGTCGAACGGCTCGTGGTCGCCGTGCGCGCGTTGACCGTGGGCAATGGCTTCGAGAAGGGGGTTGAGCAAGGCCCGCTCATCGATGCGGCGGCGCTGCACAAGGTCGACGCGATGGTCATGGATGCGGTGACCCTGGGTGCGCAGGTCGTCACCGGAGGCAAGCGCTTGGGCGAGCGGTTCTACGAGCCCACGGTGCTCACCGGCGCCACGCGCGAGATGCGCTGCGCGCGCGAGGAGCTCTTCGGCCCGGTGGCGCCGGTGTTCCGCTTCGAGACCGACGAAGAGGCCATCGCGATGGCCAATGCGACCGAGTACGGGCTCGCGAGCTACGTGTACGCGCGCGACGTCGGGCGTGTGCTGCGCGTCGCGGAAGCGCTCGAGTATGGCATCGTCGGCGTCAACACCGGCATCGTGTCGTACGCCGAAGCGCCATTCGGCGGCGTCAAGCAGAGCGGTCTCGGCCGCGAGGGCGGGCGCGAAGGCATCGAGGAGTACGTCGAGTCCAAGTACGTCTGCCTCGCGACCTGACGTCGTCCTGAGCGAAGCGAAGGACCTGCTTCTGCAGTTCAGCGAACGACACAAGCAGGTCCTTCGACTCCGCGGCTTCGCCGCTCCGCTCAGGACGACGTCGTCCTGAGCGAAGCGAAGGACCTGCTTCTGCAGTTTCGCCAACGACGCAAGCAGGTCCTTCGACTTCGCGGCTTCGCCGCTCCGCTCAGGACGACTTGGCTACCCGCGGCTTCGCCGCTCCGCGCAGGACGACCTAATACACCGCGGCGTGCCCGTCCTTCCGCGGATCCGACCCGGCCGCATACCCCTTGCCGAGCCGCACGATACTCTGCGCACCACCAAACTGGATCGGGCGCTCGTCGATGATCTCGTGCCCCATCGCCTTGAGCGCAGCGCGCACGTCGGCACCGATCGGCGCCTCGAGCGCCAACCGGAGCCCGCTCGTGTGACGGAACCGTGCCGCATCGATCGCGTCCTGCGCGTCCATCCCGAACAGCACCATGTTGAGCAGCAGCTGCACGTGCCCCTGCGCCTGCATGCCGCCGCCCATCACGCCGAAGCTCATCCACGGCGCCTCGACTGCACCGTTCGCGCCCAGCTTGGTCACGAACGCCGGAATCAGCGTGTGGAAGGGCCGCTTGCCGGGCGCCACCGTGTTGGGCAGCCCCTCGTCCATCGAGAAGGCGGCCCCGCGGTTGTGCAGCGCGAACCCCAATCCCGGCACGACCACGCCGCTGCCGAACTCGTCGAAGTTGGAATTGATGAAGCTCACCATGTTGCCCTCGGCATCGGCCGTGGTGAGGTAGATCGTCTCGCTCGCCGTGCGCAGCGGCCCCGGCTCGACGCGCTCCATTGCCCTGTCGCGCGTCATGTGGCTGCGGCGCTCGGTGATGAACGCGTCGTCGAGCATCCGTGCGGCCGGCATCACGAGGTGATCGGGGTCGCCGACATACCGCGCCAGATCCGCGTACGCGAGCTTCTTGGCCTCCACCAGCGTATGCAGATACGCGGCGGAGTTGTGCCCCATCGCCTTCAGGTCATACGGCTCGAGGATGCGCAGCATCTCGAGCGCGGCGATCCCCTGATTGTTCGGGGGCAACTCCCACAAGCGGTAGCCCTTGTAGGTGGCCGAGATCGGGGTGACCCACATCGGCGCGTTCTTGGCGAGGTCTGCGGGGGTGAGGAAGCCGCCCAGCTGCTGCACGCGCTTCACGAGCTGCTGACCGATGGCGCCCGTGTAGAACGCCGCCGGGCCGTTCTTGGCGATTACGCGCAACGTGCGCGCGTAGTCGGGATTGGTGAACCAGTCGCCCGCTGCCGGTGCCTTGCCGTTGACCAGGAAGGTGGCACGCGCGCCCTCGTCCTTCGACAACAGCGCCACGTGTGTGCCCCACTGGGCCGCGATGATCGGCGACACCGGGAAGCCGCGCTCAGCCAGGCCGATCGCAGGTTGCAGCACGGCAGACAGCGAGCGCGTGCCGTGCGCCTTGAGCAGCGCCTGCCACCCGGCAAGTGCACCGGGCACGGTGACCGTCTCGATCCCCTCCTGCGGCATGCGCGTGCGCCCGCGCTTGAGCAGCTCGGCGCGCGTCATCAGCGCGCCCGCACGGCCGCTGGCGTTGAGCGCGACCAGCTTCTGCTCCTTGGCCAGCCAGACCAGGGCGAACATGTCGCCACCGATGCCGGTCATGTGCGGCTCAACGACGCTGAGCACCGCGGCGGCGGCCACCGCCGCGTCGATCGCGTTGCCGCCCTGCTGCAGCACCTGCAGTCCCGCCGTGGAGGCGAGCGGTTGCGACGTGGCGACCACGCCGTGCGGCGCGTACACTGTGGAGCGGCCCGCCATCGAGGGCGCGCGCTGGGCGGCGAGCGTGAGCGGCGCGAGGGCGAGGGCGAGAGCGGCGGTCTGGCGCATGGGCAGGGGAAAGGGACCCCCCAATAGGTCGGCCTGAGCGCAGCGAAGGACCTGCTGGTCCCGCGCCGCCCCCACACGCAGGTCCTTCGCTTCGCTCAGGACGACATTCGCTCACGCCGACGGGTAGGTACCTTCCACAGTCTCCCCTCTCTCCGCGAGCACGATCTCATGCCCTCCACGCGCCCCACCGCGCTCATCACTGGCGCCTCGCGCGGCATCGGCCGCGCCATCGCCGAGCGCCTCGCACCGTCGCATGACCTCGTGCTCGTCGCGCGCGGCGCGTCGCACCTCGCGACGGTCGCCGCCGCCTGCACCGCCCACGGCGCCACCGTCCGGACGATCCCGCTCGACGTGGCCGACCCGGCGGCCGTGGAACGCGCGCTCACGGGCCTCTCCGCCGACGTGCTCATCAACAACGCTGGCGTCGCCGTGATGAAGCCGATGCTCGACATGTCCCCCGAGGAGTGGCATCGCCAGGTCGACGTGAACGTCAACGCGCTCTTTCATGTCACGCGTGCCCTGCTTCCGGGCATGGTGGCGCGGCAGCGCGGACACGTCTGCATCGTCGGCAGCATTGCCGGACGCAACACCTTCGTGGGCGGCTCGTGCTACGCCGGGACCAAGCACTTCGTGATGGGGTTTGCCGAAAGCCTGATGCTCGAGGTGCGCGATGCAGGGGTCGGTGTGAGTGTCGTCATGCCCGGCTCGGTCGACACCGACCTGTTCCCCCCGGGCACCAACCGCACGTGGATGCTCGAGCCGCAGGACGTCGCGGCCACCGTTGCCTTCGCCGTCACGCAGCCGGCGCACGTGCTGCTGCATCGGCTTGAAGTGCGCCCGCTCAGTCCGAAGCGTCCACGCTGACGCCCGCGTGAAATCGACCACCGCGACACCCGTCGCGCACCTGCTCCCGGGCATCGCGCTCGCGGTCGCCGTGGCGCTGGCCGCCGTCGGCGTCGCTGCGCTCGAAGTCCGGCAGTTCGGCCACCCGGTGGTCGAGGCACTGGTGCTCGCGATCCTGCTCGGCATGGTGCTACGCACGATGTGGACGCCGAGCGAACGGGTGGACGCGGGGATCCGCTTCACGGCCAGTCGCGTCCTCGAGGTGGCCGTCGTGCTGCTCGGTGCCTCGGTCAACCTCGCACTGCTCATCCAGGCCGGGCCGGCACTCGCCACCGGCATCGTCCTGCTGGTCCTCATCGGCCTGAGCGCGAGCTATGGCGTGGGGCGCGCGATGGGTCTGACGCACACGCGCGCCGTGCTGGTGGCTGCCGGCAACGCCATCTGCGGCAACTCGGCCATCGCCGCCCTCGCGCCGGTGATCGGCGCCGACCGGGAAGACGTGGCCTCGTCGATCGCCTTCACCGCGGTGCTGGGAGTGCTCGTCGTGCTCACGCTCCCGCTGCTGATCGCGCCGCTCGCCTTGAGCGACTACCAGTACGGCGTGCTCGCAGGTCTCACGGTCTACGCGGTGCCGCAGGTGCTCGCCGCCACGGTGCCGGTGAGCTTGGTCAGCGGACAGATCGGCACGCTGGTCAAGCTGGTGCGCGTGCTGATGCTCGGCCCGGTCGTGCTCGGCTTCGCGATGGCGCGTGGTGCGCGCACGACGACCGCGAGCGCAACGGCAGGCGACAGGGGGAAGCAGCCGGGGGCGGCGTCAGGCCAACTCGCGCGCTTCATTCCGTGGTTCATCATGGGCTTTCTTGCGCTCGCCGCGCTGCGCTCTGGTGGTCTCTTTCCCGATGCGTGGGTGGCGCCGACGCGCTCGGTCAGTGGCGCGCTCACCGTGGCCGCCATGGCGGCGCTGGGGCTCGGCACCGATCTGCGCGCGGTCGCACGTGCCGGGCGTCCGGTGGCCATCACGGTCACGCTGTCGCTCCTGCTGCTGGTCGTGCTGAGCGTTGCGCTCATCCGGTTGCTCGGCATCGCCTGAGGTCGGAGCGGCCGCTGAACCCCCACCGTGATGTGGGGTATGTGGCATCCCGGCCCCGTATGCGCCATACTCAGGGACCCTCACACACCGAGACGACTTCCAGATGACGCGATACCCGATTGCCCTGCTCGCCCTTGCGGCGCTCTGCCTCGCTCCGCGCACAAGCGTCGCCCAAGAGGCGGAGACGTCCCGCGCAGTCGCGGGCGGCGGCATCCTGGTGCCCGGATGGATGGGCACGGTGGATGCCAAGGAGGCCGCGGCGGGCCTCGTGATCAACAATGCCAAGCTCGCCAAGGAAGGAGAGAACCTCCGGGTCACCACCGGCCCTGCGAGCGTGTACTGGAATCCGATCAACACCGCCAGGGGCGATTACACGGTGGCCGCCACCTTCACCGAGCCGGCCTACATGTCGCTCAACAGCCACCCGCATCCGTACGGCGTGGTGATCGGCGGCAATGACATGGGCACGGACAAGCAGAGCTACCTGTACTGTGCCGCGTACGGCAATGGCACCTTCATCGTGCGCGGCTTCGGCCCTGCGCCGTTCCAGCTGAACGGGCCGCGCGGTGCGGCGGATGCGGCGGTGAACAAGGCGGAAGCGGTGGGCAAGCCGGTCACGCAGATCGTCGCGCTGTCGGTCAAGGGCGACAAGGTCGAGTGCGCGATCAACGGCAAGGTGGTCGCGAGCTATGCCAAGGCGGACCTGGTTGGCCCGGGCAAGCTGACGAGCACGAATGGCGTGTACGGCATCCGGTTCGCGCACAACACGGATGCGATCGTGAGCGGGCTCCGGATGTCGCGGTAGCGTCGTCCTGAGCGCAGCGAAGGACCTGCTTGTCGTCAGGCAAACTGCACAAGCAGGTCTTTCGCTGCGCTCAAGACGACGTGCTAACAAACTGCACAAGCAGGTCTTTCGCTTCGCTCAAGACGACGTGCTCACACGCGGCACGTCACTTCAATCACCAACCGACGCCAGCTCGCCACGTCGTCCCCGTCGCGCTTCTTCACCGTCGCGCCACATCGGCCACCGTCGAGCATCCACGGCGCCAGCCACGCGGCGATCTGCAACGGCAGGTGTCCGATCACGTCGCCACCACGCGCGTACACCCACACGGCGGGGATCTGCGCTTCCGGCGGGTCCGGCACGAGGATCAGCTGATCTCCGGCCTCGAGGCGATGCACCACGTCCGTTCGCGTGCCGAAGATCGTGCCAAGGACGGCGGTATCGAAGTGCGGATAGGGCGGCGAAGAAATCGGCATGGGCGGTAAACAGAAGGTGGCCCGCCACCGCACCGATGTCGAGGGGCCGTCGCGCTACCGCACCCGCCGACTCGTCCACGCGGTGCCCCGCTCCGCCCAGCGCAGCGGCCAATCGAGCGCCGGATTCCGGCTGTTGATGCCGATGCGCGGCGTCACCACCACGCGCGCATCTGCCACGGGCACCCCCGCACGAATCACGATGCGTCCGCGCGTGAGCGACGCGCCATCCAGCGCGCCATCCAGCCCGAGCGCCTGACTCAATCGCGACGGACCGCTCGCGAGCAGCACATCGCGCGTCGCCACGGGTCCGCGCCGCGCGTACATCGCCTCATGTCCCGTCAGCGGCTCGAGCGCGCGAATGAGCACGGCACTCCCCCACCCTTCGCGCTCCGTGACCGCGCAGGTGCACCAGTGCATGCCGTACGTGAAGTACACGTACGCGATGCCGGGACGGCCGAACAGGTGCCAGGTTCGCCTGGTTCGCCCGACCACCGCATGGCACGCCGGATCGGTCTCGCCCAGATAGGCCTCGGTCTCGACAATGCGCCCAGCCGTCGTCACGCCACCCACCGTCGAGACCATCACCGCGCCGAGCAGTTCGCGCGAGACGAGCTCCGTCGCACGCGCATAGAAGCTCGTCGGGAGGATGCGCCCCCATCGCGCCAGATCGCTCACGGGCGACGCCATCCCGGCAACGCGTGCGCGCACCGTCGCATCACGCGCGCGTCCTCACGCACGCGCTCCGTCAAACGCGAACGCCGCGCCCCTGGTCGGGACGCGGCGTTGCGGCACACACGGGCCGACCGTGCGCGCACTACGCAGCCGACGCCTTCTTCTTGGCCGTCTTCTTGGCGGCCTTGGGAGCCTTGGGGGCCCCAGCGTCTGCGACCGCCTTCTTCTTGGCTGGCGCCTTCTTGGCCGCTGCCTTCTTCTTGGCCGCGGGCGCGTCGCCCTCGACCACGATCTCCGCGGCGGGCGTCTCGACCATTGCCGACGACGCCGGCGTCACGATCGGCGCGCGATCGTCCTCGATGACACCCACCGAGAAGAGATCGGCCGGCGGCGCGCCGCGACTCGGACCACGCACACCACGTCCCGGTGCACTGCGCGCCGTCATGCCACGCGGTGCCGGTAGGGTCGCGATCGGCGCGGGGGCGTTGACGACGGCGGCCGCACTCAACTGATCGGCCACCGGCGCGGCTTCCACCATCGCCACCTCGAAATCGTCGCCACGGCGGCGCAGGTCGATGACCTCCGCGTCGTGCGAGTCCCGCAGGATGCGCGGGAAGTTGCGCTCCGAGAGCGACTCCGAGTCCCGACCCAGCAACTCGTACGCCTTCTCGCGCACCGCATTGGCGCGCGCGGGGGTGTCGCCGGTGACCAGCGCAGCGACCGAACGACGCACGAGATCGAACGCCTCGTCACGCGTGAGCCGCTCGCCACTCATCCCGATATGCGCGCCCGGCGTCTGCAGCGCCACGAAGGCACGTCCCGGCTCCGGCACGACCGCCACCGGCTGCGCACCATCCGCCACCTGCTCCGAGGTCGGCGCCGCCACCTCGGCCGCGACCGGTGCCCCCTCGCGATCGCCACGATCGCGCCCACGCCCACGCCCGCCACGACGACCGCGACGACCGCGACGCTCCTCGCCCTCGGCGGCCGTCTCCGTGCGCGCGGGCGCCTCGGCTGCGGCACGCGGCGCACCACCCGCAGGCGGCGCGACCTCGAGCTGACCGTTCTCGAGCTTGTTGGCGACGATGAGTCCCTTGCTCGCCGCTTCCTGGCAGAAGCGCGAGAACTTGCTGTAGCCGAGGTTCTTCTCGTCGAAGCTCGGGTCGAGCTCCTGCATGACCTGCTTGAGGCGATCCGAGCGCATGACGTCGCCGTTGCGCTGCATCCGCTCGATGGCCTCGGCCACCAGCTCCCACGGATCGCGGCTCTTGCCGTCTTCGTCGCTCGACTTGGAGAGGCCGGCGAGCGAGTTGTAGCTGTAGTACTCGTCGCAGTTCTGCACGAGCAGGTCGCTCGCGCTTTCGCGAATGCCGACGCCGATGACGTACTTGCCGTACTCCTTGAGCTTCATCACGAGGCTCGAGAAGTCGGAGTCGCCGGAGAGGAGGATGAAGGTCCCGATCTCGGGGCGCGTGAAGACGAGCTCCATCGCGTCGATGGCGAGGCGGATGTCGGTCGCGTTCTTCTTCGACGAGCCGTAGGCCGGGGCCATGATCATGTCGATCGACGACTCGGCCAGCGACACCACGTACTGCGGGTAGCGGCGCCAGTCGGCGTAGGCGCGCTGCACGGCCACCTTGCCCTTGATGATCTCGGACGAGAGGAGGTTGCGCAGCTCCTTGCCGAGGTCCTTCTGGATCCCGAGCGTGACGTTGTCGAAGTCGATCAGGAGCGCGGCGTTCGGCGCGTGGACGTAAGCGCCGGAGACGACAGACGCTGCGAGCGGGGCGGCCTGCGGGCCGCGGTGGAGCGGCTGCGCGATCGAGCGCGCGTGGCCGTTCCGGGGGGTGTGACGATTGTGCATGAATCCTTCAGAGCGGTAGAACCCCGGGGAACACGCCGGGCGCGTGGTGGGGGGCCCCGTCTTCGACGACTCCAGGCGGTGTGGACCGGGGCCTCCGCCGCATACGCGCGCGGGGGTCCTTCCGATCACATCGACAGCTGGCGTCGCCTAAGGCGCTGGGCAGCCGGCCCGCAAACCGACCCCATGGCCGGATTGCCGACAGGAGACGCCACAGCAAACCAATCGGCGCGACCCCCTGTCTGGACGTATAATGTACGGTGTGCCAAGGTGATGCGAAAGGGGACTCCTTCCAATTCCCATCGTAACGACTCGGCGCTTCGCGCGTCCTGAACGTGCGAAACTGACACGATTCGTTGCGCGTAGGGGGCCTTGTGACCTCGCTCCATTTCCGGAAGCGGCTGCTCGTCATCCTCGCGCTGTTCGCGCTGGTTCCGACCGTGGCGGTAACCCTGCTCTGGTCGGGCTCGCTGCGCGGGGTGCTGCCGATGCTGGGAGCGAGCGCCGCATGGGACTCGGTCGCGGCATCGGGTGACAAGGTCGCCGAAGTGATTCGCACGCAGCCGCAGTCCCCCGCGGTCGACAGCGCGCTGCGTCACCACGAAGCGCAGCTCGCCACGTCGCTCACGCAGGCCCGCCGGCTTCGCTACTTGATCGAGCGTGGCCTGCCGGTCATCGTCGTGCTGTCGGTGCTGGGACTGGGGGCGCTCGCCCTGCTCGTGTCGAACGTGGCCGGGCACCTCTCCCGACAGCTCTCGCGCCCCGTCGACGAGCTGGTGGGGTGGACCGACCTGATCGCGCAGGGGCAACCGCTCCCCACGGAGCCGCCGGCCAAGGGGGCGCCAGAATTCGACACGCTGCGTCGCTCCATGCGCGGCATGGCCGCCGAGCTCGAGGCGGGGCGCGACCGACTCGTGGAGCAGGAACGGCTGCGCTCATTCCGCGAAACGGCTCGGCAGGTGGCGCACGAGCTCAAGAATCCGCTCACCCCCATCCGCTTCGCGATCAGCCGGCTGCAGCGCGAAGCACCCGAGACGCTGCGGGAGCCGATCGAGGTGCTCGCCACCGAAGCGCAGCGACTCGACGACCTCGCCCGCGCCTTCGCGCAGTTCGGTCGCCTGCCCGACGGCCCCGCGTCGGCCGTGGACCTCGAGGAGTTGGCGCGCTACACCGCCCGGTCCACGGTGCCCGAGGGCATGCGCGTGGATGTGGAGGTCGCCGAGGGTGCGCCGGTCGTGGTGCACGGGCAGTACGACGCGCTGGCGCGCGCGCTGTCCAACATCATGCTCAACGCGGTGGACGCGTGCCGCGGCACATCCGGGGCCATTCACGTACGCATTGCGTCCGCGAACGGCGCACTCGGTGGACGCCCGGCGGTGTACCTCGCCGTCGAGGATCAGGGCTCCGGCATCACGCCGGAGAAACTTCCGCGCATCTGGGACCCGTATGTCACTCACAAGCCCGGTGGTACCGGGCTCGGGCTCGCCATCGTGCGTCAGACGGTGCTCGCGCACGGCGGAGCGGTTTCGGCCGTGAGCGAACCCGGACGCGGCACGACCATCACGATCACCCTGCCCGTCGATCCCCCGTCCCTTTCCGCAGGCCGCACACCGTGAACGAAGAAATCGTCGGCATCATCTTCGGAACCAGCATGCTGCCCGCCACGATCCTGGCGTTCTACTGGGGGCGGGCGCACCTCCGTCGCACGGAACGCGCAGCGATCGCTCCGCCGCCGGTCAATGCCGAGGTACTCGAACGGCTCGATCGCATGGAGCAGGCCATCGACGCGGTCGCCATCGAAGTTGAGCGGATCTCGGAAGGACAGCGTTTCACCAACCGCCTCATGTCCGAGCAGGCGCCGCGTGAAGCACTGCCGGCCAAGGGAGGAGTGTCATGACGAGTGCCACCAGTTTGGTGCTGGTGCGTGTCGCGCTGGAGGATGCACCGCAGGCGAAGGCCCCCACGCCCCCGTCTCCGCCCACCCCGCCCGACCAGCCGGGCCCGCCCGGCCCGCCCTCGCTCCCCGATATACATCCGAGCCCCGACGTCTTCATCGGCGTGCCAGGCGGCATACCGTTTGATCCGAACGTGATCGCGGGGCGCGTCGAGAGCATCGCCATCGCCTTCTTCTTCTCGATGGCGTTCATCATCGTCGGGTTGCCGCTGGTGCGCGCGTGGGCGCGGCGCATGGACCGCCGCGGCACCACGAGCAATCCCGCACTCCCCGCCGACCTGGGTGACCGACTCGTCCGCATCGAGCAGGCGGTCGAATCCATCGCCATCGAAGTGGAGCGCGTGGCCGAAGGGCAGCGCTTCACCACCAAGCTCCTCTCCGAACAGCGTGCGCCGGTTGCCCTCCCCCTCAAGGATCGTTCGTGATGCCTCCCGTGCAGACACCAGGCCCCGCCACCGCGCCGACCGCGCCAACCGCGCCAACACCGAAGCCGGTCATCGCCGGAGGCGCGGAGCAACCGCCCGCGCAGGAAGGGGGCACGTCGATGCCTCCCGAGATTCCGGTGGACCCGAACAAGATTCCGGACGGTGCCGTCGCGATCTCGGTCGTCTTCTTCGTCTCGGTCGCGCTCGTCACCATCTTCCTGCCGATCGCACGCGCCTTCGCGCGCCGCATGGATCGCAGCCACGCGCTCCCCGAGCGCGCCGGCGCCGACCCCGCGAGTGCGGAGCGCCTCGCCCGCATGGAGCAAGCGATCGACTCGATCGCCATCGAGGTCGAGCGCATCTCCGAAGGTCAACGCTTCACCACCAAGTTGCTGAGCGAGCGCGCCGCCGAGCCGGCCGCGCTCCCAGGCCGGGAGCTCCGCTGATGGCGCAGTCCGCACCCAAGGCGCCCCAGGCGCCGTCGCCCCGACAGGGCGGTACCGAAGGCGCGACGCAAACCACGATCACGACGACGCCCGAAGGCAAGGTGATCGTCACGTCGGGCGAGGCGCAGGAACCAGCGGTCGCGCCGGAGGCCGTCATTACCGTGCCGCCGCAGCTGCCGTACGATCCGAATGCGGGTCCGCCACCGGGCGTGGTCACCATGACTCTGGCGTTCTTCTTCACGGTCGCGATCTGCGTCATCGGGCTGCCCATCGCGCGAGCCTACGCGCGTCGCATGGACCGCTCACACGCCATCCCTGACCGCGCCGGCTCCGACCCCGAGCTGACGCAGCGCTTCGCCCGCATGGAGCAGGCCGTCGACTCGATCGCCATCGAGGTCGAGCGCATCTCCGAGGGCCAGCGCTTCACCACCAAGCTGCTCAGCGAGGCGCCCAAGGGCGACGCGGTCGAGCGGCGCATCGGCCAGGGATGAGGGACCGCTGATGCCGACGGTCCTCATCATCGACGACGAACCGAACATCCGCCGCATGGTGGGCGCGGTGCTCGCGGCCGAGGGGTACGAAGTGCGGGAAGCGGCCGATGGACCCGCCGGCATCGCCTCGGCGAAGGAACAGGAGCCGGACGCGATTCTCCTCGACCTCATGATGCCCGGCGAGCCCAGCGGACTGGGGGTGCTCAGCGCGCTCAAGCAGGCGTCACCCGACGTCCCGGTCGTCATGATGAGCGGCAAGGCCGGCCTCACCGATGCCGTGCAGGCCACGCGACTGGGCGCCGTGAACTTCCTCGAGAAGCCGCTCTCGCCCGAGGCGGTGTTGCTGTCGCTCTCGACCGCCATGGAGCTGCGCGCCGCCAAGCGCGAAGCGCGTTCGCTCCGCGCCGACCTGGGGCTCGACGGTGTGATGGTCGGCGAGTCGGCGGCGATGCGCGAGCTGCGCGCCCTCATCGCGCAGGTGGCGCCCACGGACGCGCGCGTCCTGATCACCGGCGAATCGGGAACGGGCAAGGAGCTGGTGGCGGCCGCGCTGCACGCCGCCAGTCCGCGCCGCGACCGCCCGCTCGTGCGCGTGAATTGCGCCGCGATCCCGCGTGACCTGGTCGAGAGCGAGATGTTCGGGCACGAGAAGGGCGCCTTCACCGGCGCGGCGGAGCGCCGCATCGGCCGCTTCGAGCTCGCGCACACGGGCACGCTCTTCCTCGACGAGGTGGGCGACCTGGGGGCCGAAGCGCAGGCCAAGCTGCTGCGCGCCCTCGAAGCGCGCGAGATCGAGCGCCTGGGCGGCGGCAAGCCGATCCGGGTGGACGTGCGCATCGTGGCGGCGACGAACAAGGATCTGCGCGGTGCCACGGCCACGGGGGGCTTTCGCGAAGACCTGCTCTTCCGCCTCGACGTGATTCCGATGCACCTCTCGCCGCTCCGGGAACGGGCGGAAGATGTGCCCGCGCTCATCGCGCACTTCGCGCGGCTGCAGCGTGCACGCACGGGGCGCGCCTCGATCACCTGGAGCAACGACGCGCTGGGCGAGATGACGAGCTATCGGTGGCCCGGCAATGTGCGCGAGTTGGCGAACATCGTGGAGCGGCTCTCGATCCTGCACGCCGGCGGGACGGTGGGTCCCAACGAAGTGCGTGCCGTCCTCACCGGCGCTTCGGCCAACGGCGCTACGCCGGCGGCGGTCACCACGGGGTCGAGCACACCGCCGGGAGGCGTGTCCCGCATGACGCCCTCGTCGGTGGCCGCGTACGCACAGCTCCCCCTGTCCGACGCACTCGACGACTTCGAGCGGACGCTCATTCAGCGGGCGGTGCAGGCCGCGAGCGGCAACATTGCGGAGGCCGCGCGCCGTCTCCAGACCGACCGACCCAACCTCTACCGTCGCATGCGCCGGCTCGGCATCGCCAGCGGGGCCATGGAGTGACGTCGGCGCGACACGGGCGTGTCGTGTCGAGCGCTGTGCCGCTTTCGGGACAGCGACACGCGGCCCGAAGGTTTGAACTGACGCAACTCGTTGCCGGGCCATCGTTTGAGGCTCAGGGCGCGCCGTGGTACGCGTCGTGCCTTTGAAGAGTGTGACCCGTAATGGAGACGCTGTGATGCGATCGATGACCTGGGCCGCCGTGGCGGCCATCGGTGTGTTGTCCGGTGTGAGCGCTGCCGCGCACGCGCAGGACCGCGAGGAGTACCGCAGCCGCCGGTCGGTGCCGGCGAGCGTGGCAACGGAGCTGGTGGACGTGTACAACGCCGAGCTGACGCGACGGCTGCGCGGGCCGGCCACCATCGAGGAAGACGAGGACATCCGCGGCGACGTGGCCGTGCTCGACGGCACGCTCACGGTGCGCGGTGTCGTCCGCGGCCGGATCGTGGCGATCAACGCCAACATCCGGCTCGCGCGCGGCGCCCGCGTGGAGGGCGACGTCCTGATTGGTGGCGGCTACCTCGAGGGACGGAGCGACGGCTGGATCGGCGGCGAAGTCCGCACCTACGCCGACCGCGTGGCCTATCGGCGCGACGGCGCATTGCTCGCCGCCGAAGAGGGACGCGACCAGGACCTCGCGTGGTGGAGCGACTTCAAGACGCGGAACGGCACGCGGACGTCGGTTAACTTCGGCGGCGCGAGCACGTACAACCGCGTCGAGGGACTGCCGCTCAATCTGGGGCCGCAGATCCGCACCGACTTCAACGGCGGCCGGTTCATGCTCGATGCGCAGGTGGTGTTCCGCACGATTCAGGGCTGGGAGTGGAACCCGCAGACGGTCGGGCACAAGGTGCGCACCGAGTTGCGCCTCGGCACGCGCAATGGCATCGCCCTCGGTGGCCGCGTGTTCAACGTCGTCGACGGCGTGGAATCGTGGCAGATGCCGGACGCCGAAGTGGGGCTCGCCTCCTTCCTGCTGCAGCGTGACTATCGCGACTACTACGTGCGGCACGGCGGGCAGGTCTATGCCCGACTGTTCGCCGGCGACGGTGGTGAAGTCACCTTCGGCTATGGCCAGGAGCTGTGGCGCAACGCGCAGCTCACCAACGTCTTCGCGCTCTTCAAGAACGACGGCGGCTGGCGCGCCCTGCCGACGATGGACGAGGCCGACGTGCACTTGAGCACCGTCCGGTGGCAGCTCGACACGCGCAACGATCTCGATGATCCGACCAATGGGTGGTGGATCCAGGCCGACTACGAGCGCGGTGCCGGCGCGATCCGGCGCATCGGGAGCGCGAACCCCGCTCTGTACTCGTCGGTGCCGTACACCGACATCACCTACCAGCGCGGCTTCGTCGACTTCCGCCGCTACACGCGCGTGGGGCCGGACGCGCAGCTCAACTTCCGCTTCGTCGGCGGTGGCATGCTGCCCGGCAGCGACCCGCTCCCGATGCAGCGCAAGCTGTCGGTGTCGGGCCCGGGCTCACTGGCCGGCTTCGGTTTCCGCGAAGGGCTGCCCGGCGAAGTGAACATCAGTGAGTGCACGACCACCGTGCTCGCCGGTACGCCGGCCAACTGCGACCGCATGATGCTTGCCCAGATCGAGTTCAAGGGCTCGCTCAACTTCAACCTGTTCAACGACCTCTTCGATCATTACGACGCGGGGTTCGGTGAGCGGAGCCGTGGTCGCGTGGCTGCGCGGGCAAAGAAGTCGTCGCGGATACGCAGCGGGCACTGGGTGCTGTTTGCGGACGCGGGCCGCGGGTGGTTGGTGGGCGGTGTGCCGGCCGCGGGGCTCACCTTCAACGGGCAGGTGCCTGCGTTCTCGACCTTCCGCACGGACGCCGGCGTCGGCTTCGATTTCGGCCCGGTCGGCATCTACTACGCCAAGTCGGTGTCGGATCAGGCACGTCCGGGGGTGTTCTTCCTGCGGCTCCAGTCGCGCTTCTAGGCGACCCGCGTGATCCTCCGTCTGCGCGCGCTGCTGTTGGGCCTCGCGCTGGGGGCGCCGCTCGTCGCGGCGCGCCCGGCAGAGGCGCAGGACATCGTGCTGGAGCTGATGCTGGCGCCGGCCGGGCAGCAGCGCACGGCCGGACCGGTGCTGGCGCAGCGTGGCGCGCTTGACGACGCCGATCTGCGCGAGCGGCTCAAGAATGGATTCCCGGCGCGGCTCCACTTCAAGACGGAGCTCTGGGGGACGGGTCGCTGGTTCAACGATCTCGAGGGGACCTTCGAGTGGGACGTGATCGTGCGCTACGATCCGCTCGAGAAGGTGTACGCCGTCGTGCGGGCGAGTCGTGACCGGGTCAGCGTGCTGGGCCGCTTCGACCGGTTCGTGGACGCGCAGGCGACGGTGGAGCAGCCGTATCGCATTCCGCTGGTGCCGAGCAGGCAGGACAGCTACTACTACATCACGCGCCTCGAAATCGAGACGCTGTCGATATCGGACCTGAACGAAGTGGAGTCCTGGCTCAAGGGCGACTTCAATCCGGCCGTGCGCGGCGACAAGGGGGCCGGTACGGCGCTCGGCCGCGGAGTGCGCAGCCTGATGCTGCGACTGCTCGGCGGGAACAAGAAGCAGGTCGAGACGCGGAGCGGCACGTTCAGTCCGCAGTAGACTCGCCTACCAGTGGTTGACGCGCTCCAGCGTGCCGACGACGAGTGGACTCGTGCCTTCCACCTGCACGTATCGGTCGAACGCCGCCGCCGTCGCGCAGGCGTGGTTGGGGAGGATGCGCAGCAGCGTCCCCACGGGTAGCTCGGGCATCGGACGCGCGTCGCCCTCGCGGCGCCCGATGATCCCGTGCTCCTGGCTGCCCGAGAGCATGAGCAGGCCATCGAGCGGGCGGCCGGCGTCATCGCAGACCACACCATACAGCTGATCGACCGGCTGCGCGCTGGTGCCGCGGTCACGCGAGAGCGCCATCCAGCCGCCGTCGGTGATGATCCAGCCCTTCGACGGTTGGTGGCCGATCACGCTCACGAGCACGCTGATCGCGATCTCGTCGAGGGCGCACACACCGATCCCCGCCATGACGAGGTCCTGGAAGACGTACACGCCGGCGCGCACTTCGGTCACGCCGGTCAGGTCGTCGGCAAAGAGCGCCGTCGGCGTGGAGCCGACGCTGACGATGTCGCAACTGTGCCCGTCGGCGCGGAGGCGCGTGGCGGCGTGCACGACCGCGTCGCGTTCGGCGCGCGCAGCGTCGCGCCGCGACTCCGGGGTGCGCGCGTAGTACGACTGCCCCGCGTGCGTCATCACACCGCGCAGGCGGGCGCCGTGTGCCTTGAGCGCGCGCGCGATCTCGAGCAGCGCCGCGCTGCCCGGGTCGATGCCGGCGCGGTGTCCGTCGGCGTCGATCTCGATGAGGACGTCGAACGGATCGCGTGCGGCGCGCGCGGCGGCGCCCACGGCCTGTGCCGCGTCGATCGAGTCGAGGATGACCATGACGCGCGCTCCGCGGCGCCGCAGGTCGTGCACGTGCGCGAGCTTGTTGGGCGCGATGCCGACCGCGTAGAGGATGTCGGTCATCCCCTCGGCGCAGCATGCCTCGGCTTCGCGGAGCGTTGAGACAGTCACGGGGCCCGTGGCAGCGCCGAGCATGGCGCGCACGAGTGCAGGCGCCTTGGCCGTCTTCACGTGCGGGCGGAGGGTCACGCCGAGCGGTGTGAGGTGGGTGCGCATCCGTTCCGTGTTGCGGTGCATGCGCGCCATGTCGAGGAGGAGTGCGGGCGTCTCGAGGTCGCGGATGGTCGGCATGCTGCAATGTACGTCGTCCTGAGCGAAGCGAAGGACCTGCTTTTTGTCGTCCTGAGCGCAGCGAAGGACCTGCGTGTCGTCCTGAGCGAAGCGAAGGACCTGCGTGTCGTCCTGAGCGAAGCGAAGGACCTGCGTGTCGTCCTGAGCGAAGCGAAGGACCTGCTTGTGCCGTGTCTTCCTGAGCGAACCAAAGGACCTGCTTGTCGTCCTGAGCGAAGCGAAGGACCTGCTTGTGCCGTGTCTTCCTGAGCGAACCAAAGGACCTGCTTGTGCCGTGCCGTCCGGAAAAGCAGGTTCTTCGCTTCGCTCAGAACGACACCATGCCGCGCATCCTCCGCCTCCTCATCGCCCTCGCGCTCGCCCCCGCGGCCCTCGCCGCGCAGGCGCCCGCCTTCGACTCCGTCCGCGTCACCACGGACGTCATGATGCCCATGCGCGATGGGCTCCTGATGGCCATGGACCTGTACCGCCCCGTGCGGAACGGCGTGGTCGTGTCCGAGCCGCTCCCCATCCTCCTCAACCGCACGCCGTACGGACGCGAGACCCTCGCCGCCTCGGCGCGCTACTTCGCGCAACGCGGCTACGTGGTCGCGGTGCAGAGCCTGCGTGGCCGCTACAGCTCGCAGGGGGTGTTCCTCAAGGTGCAGCCGGCCGACGCCACCGACGGCTACGACGCGATCCAGTGGCTGGCCAGGCAGCCGTACGCGAATGGCAAGGTCGGCATGTGGGGGCAGTCGTTCGCGGCGCACTCGCAGGCAGGCGCGGCGCAGCTCAAGCCACCGGCGCTCGCCGCGCTCGTGCTCAACATGGGCGGCCTGGCCAACGGATGGGACCATGGCGTGCGCTACCGCGGCACGTACGAGATGGGACGGCAGATCACCTGGGCGTGGTCGCAGCTGTTGGCCGATGCGAAGCGGCCCGAAGTGAAGGCGGTGCTCGAACGCGAAAAGGTCGAGGACTGGTACGCGCGGCAACCGATGCGTCGCGGGCTGAACCCGCTGTCGGTCGAACCCACGTACGAAGGCTGGTATCTCGACTTCTTCGAGCACGCGGACTACGACGCCTTCTGGAAGGACCGGATGGTCAACTGGTCCGAGCACTACGACGAGACCGCCGACATCCCGATGCTCCACGTCGGCGGCTGGTACGACATCTTCCTCGCGGGCACCTTCCAGAACTTCAGCGAGCTCCGCAAGCGCAACCGGACGCCACAGCGGCTGCTCGTGGGCCCGTGGACGCACTCGGGCAACCTGCGCCCCTATGCGGGCGATGTGAGCTTCGGCGCCGAGGGCGCGCTCCCGGAGTTCCAGACCGCGTTCCACATCAGGTGGTTCGACCATTTCATGAAGGGGATGGCCACCGGCGTGGAATCCGAGGCCCCGGTTCGCCTCTTCGTGATGGGCACGGGAGACGGTCACAAGGACAGCGACAAGCGGCTCTTCCACGGCGGCGTGTGGAAGGACTTCGCCTCGTGGCCCGTGGCCGGCACGCGCTTCGTGCCGTACTACTTCCACGCCGATGGCACGCTGTCACCGGACAAGCCAACGGCAGTCACGTCGCAGACCACGTACACCTTCGACCCCGCGCATCCGGTGCCCACGATCGGCGGAGGGTCATCGGCTCGGCTCAAGGACGGCGCCTACGACCAGCGCGAGGACCCGCGCTTCCCTCCCTCTGCCGCGCCGTGGATGCCGCTCCGGTCCCGCAGCGACGTGGTCGTGTTCCAGACCGCGCCGCTCACGGAGGACATGACGGTGATCGGCCCGATCACCGTCACGCTGTATGCCGCCAGCAACCGGACCGACACCGACTTCACGGCGAAGCTCGTGGACGTGTATCCGTCGAGCGTGGAGTGGCCGGGCGGGTTTGACCTGAACCTCACCGATGCGATCGTGCGCGGCCGGTATCGGGCCACGCGCGACCATCAGGTGCTGCTCACGCCGGGAAAGGCCTACCAGTTCACGATCGCTCCCTTCCCCACGGCCAACGTCTTCAAGAAGGGGCACCGGATCCGGGTGGACATCTCGAGCTCGAACTTCCCGCGCTTCGACGTGAACCCGGGCACCGGCGAGCCGTTGGGCAAGAACCGCCGCATGGTGCCGCAGGACAACACGATCTTCCACAGCGCGCGATTGCCGTCACGCATCGTGCTGCCGCTCGCACCGGCCGTGCGGTGAGCGTCACGCGCGCTTGAGTGCGATGCTGACCTTCCTGGCGTTTGCGATGGTCGCGACCTTCATGGCGCTGATCATGACCAAGCGGTTGGCGCCCATCACCGCGCTCATCCTGATCCCGATCGTGTTCGGGGCGCTGGCCGGCTTCGCGCCCACGCTCGGACCGATGATGCTCGACGGGATCAAGGCGATCGCGCCCACCGGCGTGATGCTCATGTTCGCGATCCTGTACTTCGCGATCATGCTCGACGCGGGGCTCTTCGACCCGTTCGTGGCGCTCATCCTGCGCCTGGTGAAGGGCGACCCGGCGCGCGTCGTGCTCGGCACGGCGGTGTTGGCGCTGCTCGTCTCGCTCGACGGCGATGGCTCGACCACCTACATGATCACCACGGCGGCGATGTTGCCGCTCTACCTCAAGCTCGGCATCCGCCCGATCGTGCTGGCGTGCGTCACGATGCTCGCGGGGGGGATCATGAACCTGCTGCCGTGGGGCGGACCCACCGCGCGCGTCGCCACCGCGCTGGCGGTCGACATGAGCGTGCTCTTTCCGCCGCTCGTGCCCGTGATGGCGGCGGGCGCGGCGTGGGTGCTCTTTGCCGCGTGGCAGTTGGGGCGCGGCGAACGTGCACGGTTGCTTGCGCAGGGCGGACCCGCGCCCGCGATGCCCGACCCGCATGCGGAGCATGGGCTGGTCGGGGCAGATGCCGACGAGACATCGGAGCAGCTCAAGCGCCCCAAGCTGCGCGTCGTCAATGCGCTGCTCACCGTTGCACTGCTGGTGGCGCTCATCAAGGCCGTGCTGCCGCTGCCGGTACTGTTCATGATCGGCTTCGCAATCGCGCTCATGATCAACTACCCGTCACTCGCGGATCAGCGGGCGCGGGTCGGCGCGCATGCGGGCAATGCGCTGGCGGTGGCCGGGGTCGTGTTCGCGGCCGGGATCTTCACCGGGATCTTGTCCGGCACGAAGATGATCGACGCAATGGCGGAGAGCGTGGTGCACCTCGTGCCGGCGGCATTGGGTCCGTTCATGGCGCCAGTGACCGCGGTGTTGTCCGTGCCGTTCACCTTCTTCATCAGCAACGACGCGTTCTACTACGGTGTGGTGCCGATTCTCGCGAAGGCGGCGGCGCAGTACGGCATCACGCCGGTCGAGATCGGACGCGCGAGTCTCATGGGGCAGCCGGTGCACCTGCTGAGCCCGTTGGTGCCGAGTACGTACCTGCTGGTGGGGCTCTGCGGCGTGGAGTTCGACGAGCACCAGCGGTTCACGATCAAGTGGGCGGCGCTGAGTGTCGTCGTGCTGTTCTCGGTTTCCGTGCTTTTCCTCGCGCTTCCCTTCGTGCGCGGTTGATCATCATTGCGCTGACATCTGAAGCGTTCAGGGCGCCTTCCCGTTCTCAGGATGTGGAACCTGATTGCGTCCCCTTGCAGCGAGGCGCTTCCCTGTGGGGCTAGCGGCATTGAGCCGTGCGTGTATCTTCTCCATTTCAGCGCGGCGCTTGAGTTGGCCCCGGACGACGGCGCCCGAAGAGGCCTTACTCCGCCGCAACACGAGGAGAGAGTTTTCTTTTCTCTCCGAGTATTGAGATGGCAATGACCGCATTCCGCTGGGTAGCGCTCAATTCGACTTCAGACTTGGGCGCGCTCGCTTCCATTCTGGGCGATGAGTACGGGCCCAAGAAGGTTGCGCAGCGTCTTGAGGCGGACCTTTCCGACGCGGTAAAGGGACTCTTGGTTGAGCTGCACTACGTCGACAAGGACTATCGTAGCACTTACTATCACTTCTACGCTAAACAGGGTAGGCACTATCGCGACGACTGCGTGCGCCTCCACTTCTTCGACGCGAGCGTTTCGTTCGAGGAAGCAGAGCTTCGCCTCAGTTGCCCCGACAGTCTGACCGATCATTATTTCGGGTACATGGTTCTGCGACCAACGGGAATCGCCACCGTTGGCCGTAGCGTACTATCGCCGGATGTGCGGAAGGGAGCTTGCAGGTCAATAGTCGTTGCTGACCACAAGGCCCACGTGCTAGGGCATCGCCTTCTGGTGAAGGGATTCCCGTCCATGGACCAGCATGTCGACATCGCCGTCTGCGCGCATGTTGCCTGCTGGTCGATTCTTCGCCACTACAGCGAGCGCTACTCTATCTATCGAGAGCACTTGACGCATGATGTGACGATGATGGCACAGGACTTCAACCCCGGCGGGCTTGTTCCCTCACTCGGCCTCACTGTCGCGAACGCTGAGCGTGTGTTCCAGCAAGCGGGTACCTTCCCGCTTCTTGTCACTCGTAGGCCAAAGGATCCCGATCCGGAGTTCTTCAGGCAGATTGGAGCTTACCTCGAGTCGGGATTCCCACTCTTTGCCTCGATGCGTTCTCGCGAGCACGCGATCGCGATTGTTGGACACGAGTGGGTTCCTAAGCGCGATTGGCCGTCTGGCGGTTTGAAGTTCTCTTGGGACGAGGTGGCACGGCTCTGTGTAGTGGATGATAACTACCTACCGTATCACTCCATGCCTGCCCTCGGTTCTGGAACGCCGTATTCCATTGACGACGTTGACGCTTTCATCGTTCCACTACCGGAGAAGGTCTTCTACTCCGCGGAAGCTGTCGATCGCCTGTGCCCAGCGGTGCACAAGCATTTCCACAAGCTGCTTGGGTTACCGAGCGCTGACCAGTTGAATGTGCGTTACTTCGTGACGACTGCCTCATCCCTCCGCGAGTTCATCCGCGAGAGGGCTTCTGAGTTCGATCCGGCGCTCAGGAATGCCCTCATGACGCTACCGCTCACTCAGTTTGTATGGGTGGTTGAGTTCGCGACTGAGAGTCAGTGGGGTAGCCGACAGGTCTGCGCACGGGCAATTGCAGACGCGACAGCCAGCGTCAGAGATCCTCTGCCACTCTGGGCAATCCATTCGCTAGACCGGGCGCTCGTTTTTGATCGGCGCAGTCGAATGGGAACTCCCGCAACAAACGCTTCCTTGATGCAGTACCCGACCACAGTCTCGGGATTTTCAAGAATGGAGCGAAACCTCCGTCCTACCCAGCCAAAATGAGTGACGAGACATCCGCACCTCCGACGCCGTCGAATGTTGTTTCGGGGCAGCCGGCCTCAGCTCTTAGGAGCTATGCTCAGCTAACTCCTGAAGAGCGTGCGCATTTTGACGCCTTCATCGATGAGATGTCGAGTTCGATAATTCCCGCGATCGTAAGCGATGCTGAGGAACGTCAGCGCCTGGCGTTGAGAAGCCGTCAGGAGCCGCTCTCAAATCAACGGTAGGTGCGTTCGAGCTACTGTTGTGGCTTTCTCATTCTCTCGTAGGCTGTTCGCACTATCGCTTCGATGGCCTCGGCTGATTGCTCGTCGAGACTCGGATCTGATCGAAGCAGGCGAGAGATGGTACCGATGGCTGCGCCCGAATTCGAGTGACGTTCTTGCCTCACGAAATCGGACGGATTGAGATCGGCCCAGGCGGACAGCGCTGCGAGGCTTGCAGCATCTGGGAACTTTCCTTGCGCCATCCTTGTCAGTGTCGAAGCGCTAACTCCTGTTGCCTCAGATACTTGCTTCCAGGTTAGCCCTCTCGACTCGACTACTAGTCGAAGCGAAGCGAAGTAGCCCGCCCCGTCGAAACCCTTGTTCTTTGTCATGTCCGTTAGATTGCTAATATGCAATGAACTTGCGAATAACAAATTGGCCGTTTATAATCCTATTTCAGAATAGCAATTCGATTCTCTTTCTGCAAGGAGCATGCTATGGACGAGCATCTGTCCCACCCGTCGGAAGGTGACGAAGCGGAGAGCGAAGCAGCTAAGTCGAAGCCGCATCTCGTTGAGATCACGGTGAACGAGCAGCCCGTACGAGTCGAGGGCGAGCGCGCGAGCGGCGCCGCAATCAAGGCCGCCGCACTGGTTCAGGGCGTGCTGATTCAGGCGAACTTCGTCCTACAAGAGGAACTCCCAAACGGTACGAGTCGCGTCATTGGCGATGCAGACGTCATTCGTCTGCGCCAGCATCAGCGATTCACGGCGATCGCGCCAGATGACAACTCCTAACCGACTTCGATATGAAACTCGAGGTCTCGAAGGGGATCGATGAGTTGCGTCGACAGTTCCCTGCATCCACGCTCACGATACGTGAAGATGGACAAGGAGGGGCCTATGTGCTTCTCGAGCCGTTTGAGCTCGGGGCCCACTGTAGACCTAGTTCAACTTGGATAGGCTTTCATATTCCACCGCAGTATCCGTACTCTGACATCTACCCGGCTTTCATTGGGGCTGAAGTCACCTGCTCAAACGGACGGCCTCTCGCCGGTCCGGTTACACCAGGACACAGTTTTGAGGGCAGACCTGCGCTTCAGGTTTCTCGCCGCAACACTTCCGCCCCAAACGGGCACCAAACTGTTACCAGCAAGCTCCTAAAGATCTTGGCCTTTCTGTCAACTGCGGTACAATGAATACCTGTCGAGTACGAATCACACGTTCAGCCTTCGACGAGCTGAGTTCGCATCTTTTCCCAGGAGATGGCGACGAGCATGGCGCCGTCATGCTTGCCGGCGTGTCGACCTTCTCCTCAGATCAGACTGTGCTCACCGTTCGCGAAGTTCATCACGCAGCATTCGGCACTGACTACGTAGAGGGTACATACGGGTATCGCGCCCTCTCTCCGCGCTTCATCCACCGACTAATTACCCGTGCGCGCGACGAGCGGCTCGCCTACATCGCTGTTCACAACCACGCGACGAAGTCTTCGGTACGCTTCAGCCGAATCGACCTCGATTCCCACGAAAGGGGCTATCCCGCGCTACTACAGATTGCACGCGGCATGCCGGTTGGCGCGATGGTGTTTGGAACTGATTCGGCCGAAATCGACCTGTGGATGCCCGACGGCACGCGCCACTCTCTCGACCGAGCCACTATCGTTGGCGCGGGGATTCGCGACATAAGGCCGCAGCCACTTCCGGTAGCTACCGTAGTATCCGACGTCTTTGATCGGCAGGTACGGTTGTTGGGGAGCGAAGGCCAACGCCGCCTAGCAAAGTCCAAGGTTGCGATAGTGGGCCTTGGAGGAATCGGAAGTCTAGTCGCAGACTATCTGTCGCGTCTCGGCGTCGAGCGCTTTGTACTGATTGACCCTGATGCGGTCGAAGCTTCGAATCTCTCACGTATTGCGGGCTCAAAGCCCAGTGATGCGAAGCGCCGAACGTTGAAGGTCGACGTCACTACCAGGTTGATTCGATCAGTTCGAAGATCCGCAACCATCGCCGCATTTCCCGCCGACGTCGCGAACTCAACGGTGGCTCGAGAGCTCTGTGATTGTGATTACATCTTCGTTGCTGCAGACTCGATGAGAGCACGTCTGGTCTGCAACGCGGTGGTGCAGCAGTATCTGATCCCGGGAGTGCAGCTCGGCTCGAAGATTCGGGCCACAACCGATGGGCAGCTGTTGGACATCCTCAGCGCCAATCGACCACTTCGGCCTGGTCACGGGTGCTTGTGGTGCAATCAGCTTATCGACCCAACAGAGCTCGCGCTTGAGGCAAAATCGGACCACGAGCGCCGAGAGCAGGCTTACGGTGTACGGGAACCGAATCCGAGTGTCATAAGCTTGAACGCGATTTCAGCTGCTCACGCGACGAACGACTTCTTGCTCGATTTTCTTTGTCTACGCGAAGAGCCGGAAGATGTCTATTTCGAGCATTTTCACCCTCTTTCGCACCGCTTCATGCGAGTGTTACCGCGCAGGGACCCAAACTGTTCTGAATGCGGGTCGACGGGCCTGCGATTCGCCCGTGGGGACGGCGTAGAACTTCCCTGTTCGGAAGGCTAGGCTCCGACTACTGCTACCACCAAGTCGTGCCGATCTTGGCGAAGGCGGCGGCGCAGTACGGCATCACGCCGGTCGAGATTGGGCGCGCGAGTCTCATGGGGCAGCCGGTGCACCTGCTGCGCCCGATGGTGCCGAGTACGTACCTGCTGGTGGGGTGTAGTTGACCCGTTTCGGTGGAGCCTTATTCTCTGTGTGAGAGGAGGAGTCCCCGATGCCCCGCCGTCCCGCTGCCTATCCACCGGCCTATCGTGAGCAGATCATCGCCCTCGCCCGTGCCGGCAAGAGTGCCAAAGAGTTGTCGCAGGAGTTCGAGCCGTCTGAGCAGACGATTCGCAATTGGATCTTCCAAGCTGAGGCGGATCGAGGCGCGCGCCCTGGTGCGATGACGAGCGATGAGCGGGCGGAACTCAGCCGCCTCCGACGCGAGAATCGGCAGCTCAAGGTGGAGCGCGACATCTTGGGAAAAGCCGCGGCCTGGTTTGCACGGGAGTCGGGGACGATTCCGTCCGACTCTACAAGTTCGTGAGTGCAAATCAGGCCATCGCCCCGATTGCGACGATGTGCCGCGTGCTCGGGGTGTCGGAGAGTGGGTTTCATGCGTGGCGGGCCCGGACGCCGTCGCGGCGGGCGCAGCGGGACATCGACGTGCGCGTGGCGATTCGCGCGTCGCATGTGCGGTCGAATGGCACGTACGGCGCCCCACGCATCCTCGAAGATCTCCGCGAGGCCGGCTATCGCGTCGGCAAGAAGCGCGTCGCGCGCCTCATGCAGCTCGACGGACTGTGCGGCGTCTCCAAGCGTCGTGGGCCGGCACGGTCGCGGCGTACCATGCCCGAGGCACCCCTCGCGCCAGATCTGGTGGGACGGGTCTTCCACGCGACGGCACCGAATCAGCTCTGGGTCGCCGATATCACCTACGTGCCGACGGCTGCGGGCTTCCTGTATCTCGCGGTCGTGCTCGATGTCTTCAGCCGCCGCATTATCGGGTGGGCGATGCGCAATACGCTGCACACGACCGTCGTCCTGGAAGCGCTCGACATGGCGGCCACGCAACGCCGTGCCACCGATGTCATTCATCACTCGGATCAAGGCAGTCAGCCCGGATTCAAACGGTCGTCGCAACAGCGGACGTGTTTGGTGATCGTAGCAGCTCGTTCAAGGCTTCGGCAGGGGTGCGCCAATTCAAAGACTTCCGCGGGCGCGAGTTCAGCGCGAGCGCGACCGCCGCGAGATCCGCTTCGGTATAGGCGCTCAGATCCGTTCCCTTCGGGAAGTACTGTCGCAGCAGTCCATTCGTGTTCTCGTTGGTGCCCCGTTGCCATGGACTGCGTGGATCGCAGAAGTAGATCGCCAGCCCTGAATCAATGCGGAGTTGGACGTGTTCTGCGAGCTCGGCACCTTGGTCCCACGTCAGCGACTTACGAAGCGCTGTCGGGAGCTGCTTCATGGCGCGAGCGATGGCCGTTCTGACCGCGGTGGCCCCATGGCCAGCGAGCGGCGGGCCGTTTTTCGTGTCGGTGCTCCGGTGACCTTCGTGGTGATCAGCCATGCGTGGGAGATGCAGCAGCATGGTGAAGCGTGTCGTGCGCTCGACGAGCGTCCCGATTGCGGAGCTCTCAAGACCGAGAATGAGATCGCCCTCCCAGTGTCCTGGCACCGCCCGATCGGCCACGTCGGCAGGGCGCTCGCTGATCATGATCTCGGGCGTTGCAAAGTGTTTGCCGGTCCGACCGGTCCGCGCACGGGGTACGCGCAGCGCGCGCCCCGTGCGCAGACACGCGGTCAGTTCCCGGCGCAGCGCCCCGCGTCCCTGGATGTAGAGCGATTGATAGATAGCCTCGGCACTGATGCGCATCGTCAGGTCGTCGGGGAAATCCAACAGGAGACGTCGAGCGATCTGCGTGGGACTCCACGCGCGCGCCCAGCGTCGATGCTGCCGTCGGCCTCGCTTTCGGCCAGTCCACGCCACGGTCGGTCCGGGCACAGGCTGGCCAGTCGGCGTCGCGATCACGCCGGCCAATCGGTCCTGTACATAGTGCCGCAGCGGCGCGTTCACAGCCAGCTTGGCGGGCTTCGGACGCAGGGCCGCGCGATCCGCGTGCCACTGCGCGGTGGTCGCCGTGTAGTCGAAGCTCCCGCTTCTCGTCGCGGCATTGCGTCGTAGTTCGCGGGAAATGGTCGAGGGGGCCCGTCCGAGCCGTCGGCCGCACTCACGGACACCATGCCCCGCGGCGCGCAGGAGCGCGAGCTGCTCACGCTCCGCAAACAAGAGATAGCGGCCGCTGAGCGGCGGCGCCGAGGCGGCGAACTGGGTCGGAGGCATACCACCAGCTTGCCGGAACCAACGCGTCCCCACCACCCACGACACGCGCGCCTCGGCCACGGCGGCCTCCGGATACAACCCGCGGCCGATCGCCTTCCAGAACTGTGCACGATCGGCGCGACGACCAACGGGAGGCCGTCCCGGTGAACGAAGCTTTCTTCGCGTGCTTTTCGCCGATTTTCGGCGTCCACATTGTGTCATCGAACAACTCCTCGTAGGTGAGGTGTTTCGACGACCGATGGAATCCACCCGTGCTTCCGCGGTCCGAGTGATGCACGAGCCCGGGCGCGGGCTGCCGCGTGACCACTGCGCGCGTGAGAGCCATGCCGCACAGGCCGGCGTCGAGCGTCGGCCCGGCCGCCCAGCCCACCACGCGACGCGTCGCGAGGTC
>JANMLN010000111.1:0-1833 GCA_031372565.1 Gemmatimonadota bacterium
TGACGCGCTCGGAATTTGGTTCGTAGGTGGTGGTGGACGGCCCTTGCAGGTTCTGCGACATCTGGCTGTACCAGCGGTGGCCGAGCGCGTCCACCTGGTAGAGCTCGTTGTTGCCCGTCGCGCTCGTGAACGCGGCCTTGAGGGCGCCGAGCGCCGCGTAGCCCGCGCTGTCGCCGAGCGCGCCGCGCGCCTTGTCGGCCCGGGTGTAGCGGATCGTGTCGCTCAGCAGCGAATCGGTCCCGGCCCGCTGGATGCGCCGCACTCGGCGTGCGAGGGAGTCGTACAGACTCACCTCCGTGACCGAGTCGGCCAGGCCGGAGCGCTTGACGAGCCGACTGATGCGCGCATCCACGTCGTAGACGAAACGGAAGCGATTCCCAGTGAGGCTGGTGACCGAGTCCACGTAGCCCGTGGTCGCCGAGAAGGCGACGCGCTGGCTGTCCACTCCCGGAGCGAGCGTCTGCGGATGCAGCAGGGCTACCCGCCGCTTGGCGAGGTCGTAGCGGGCGCCAATGCCGAAGATGTTCTGGTCGAAGATCCGCTCGGAGAGCCGCCGCGTGGCGATGCGCAGCGAATCGGTGAGCAGCGTGCCGTTGCGGGCGTAGCGGCGCGTCACGCGCGCTACGGGGTTGAAGGCCGCGCGCAGGGCGCCGACCTCGTCGTACACGTAGGTGGCGGTCTCGCCGCCGATCTTCCGGATCATGCGATTGAGCGCGTCATACTCGCGGACCGCCGGCTGCCGGCCGCCGTTCACCAGGTTGCCGGCCTCGTCGTAGAAGAAGAAGGTGCTGAAGGAGCCGATGAGGCCGTCCGAGAGCATGCGGCGTCGGCCGTCGTAGGTGTACGCGGTCTTGATCATCCCCATGCCCGCCGCGTCCGGGATGCTCTGTCGCGTGAGCGAGTCGAGGTTGCCGGAGGCGCCGTAGACCTTGCGCACGAGCATCGTGTCGGCCCCGCCTCGCGTTTCGACCTGTACGGCACGGTCAAGCACGTCGTACGAGGTCGTCTCGATGACCTCACTGGCCGAGACGTCGAAGGGGCGCGCGGTTTGGGTGATGCGGCCGAGCGAGTCCTGGACGACGGCGGTGTAGGCGCCGTAGGGGCTCACCTGTCGGTCCACGTTGCCGAGGAGGGCCTCGTAGCGGAGCGAGTCGGTAACACCCGCGGCCGTCGTGCTGCGCGCGACGAACCCGGTGGCCACGCCGCTCGCTACGTAGGTGAGGGTTGGTCTTGCCCCGGTTTAGTGGACACGTGACTCAGGCCGCGACGGCCTGATCCCGCAGGAATCGTTCGTACTGCATCGGGGAGCGATAGCCCAGCGACGAATGCAGCCGCTCCAGATTGTACCAACGATCAATGAACTCGACCAAGGCCTCACCGGCGGCCGCGCGCGTGCGCAACCGTGCGCCCACGAGCAGCTCCCAGTCGAGGGTGGCGAAGAAGCTCTCGGCGACCGCGTTGTCCCAGCAGTCGCCCGTGCGACTCATGCTGGCGACGGCCTCCAGCGCGTGCAGCTGCGCTTGGTACGCGCCGGCCGCGTACGTGCTGCCGCGGTCCGAGTGATGCACGAGCCCGGGCGCGGGCTGCCGCGCGACCACCGCGCGCGTGAGGGCCATGCCGCACAGGCCGGCGTCGAGCGTCGGCCCGGCCGCCCAGCCCACCACGCGGCGCGTCGCGAGGTCCAGCACGACGGCGAGAAACAGCCAGCCCTCCGCCGTGGGCACGTAGGTCGCGTCGGCCACCCACACGCGATCGGGCGCGCCGCCGACGGCGAAGTCGCGCGCCAGGTGATTCGGCGCGATCGGCTCGGCGTGCGCGCTGTCGGTCGTGACC
>JANMLN010000130.1:0-3039 GCA_031372565.1 Gemmatimonadota bacterium
GACGGGCGAGGTCTTCGGCTTTCTCGGCCCCAACGGCGCTGGCAAGACGACGACGATGCGGATGGTGGCGGGGATCCTGCGACCGACGAGCGGCGAGATCCGCGTGGCGGGCATTGACCTGCTGAAGAACCCGGTCGCGGCCAAGTCGAAGCTCGGGTTCATTCCCGACCGGCCATTCATCTACGAGAAGCTGACCGGCTCGGAGTTCCTCCGGTTCGTGGCGGGGCTCTACGATCAGGAAGGCCCGCAGGTGGAGCATCGCGGGCGCGAGCTGCTCGCGCTGTTCGATCTGGAGGAGTGGCGGGACGAGCTGGTGGAGAGCTACAGCCACGGGATGCGGCAGAAGCTGATCATCTCGAGCGCATTCATTCACCGGCCCGCCGTGATCGTGGTGGACGAACCGATGGTGGGACTCGACCCGAAGGCGGCGCGGATCCTCAAGGACCTGTTCCGCGAGTATGTGCGGCGTGGCCACACGATCAGGAAGAGCACGCACACGCTCGAAGTGGCCGAGACGATGTGTGACCGGATCGGCATCATCCAGGCCGGGACGATCCGGGCCTTCGGCACGATGGATGAGCTGCGCTCGGACGCGGCAAATGCCGGCAAGGGGCTGGAGGAGATCTTCCTCCGGCTGACGGGCGACAACGCTGCGCGCGAGCTGGTGAATGTCCTCGACGCCTGAGACGGTGCTGCGCACGCCCGCCATCGGGGTTCCGGCGCAGAAGGCGCTCCCTGATCCCGCGCTGCTCCACCTGCTCCTCCCCAAGTGGCTGACCGCGCGTGCGCGCGCCAGCGCCGAGGAGCGCGGCAAGGGCGCGCGCATCGCGTTGCTCGGCACGATGGCGCTGCTGTTCTGGACGTTCATCTTTGCCATCCTGTACCGGCTGCTCGTGTACTTCCGCGGCGTCGAGGAAATCGGGCCGTTGCTCGCGGGCAAGCTGCTCGGCCTCATGATGGTGAGCTTCTTCTCCATCCTGCTGCTCTCGAACGTGATCACCGCACTCTCGAGCTTCTTTCTCGCGAAGGACCTCGACATGCTGGTGTCAGCGCCCGTGGACTGGCTGCGGCTCTACGGCGCCAAGCTGATCGAGACGGTCGTGGCATCGAGCTGGATGGTGCTGCTCATGTCGATTCCATTGTTCAGCGCGTTCGGCGTGGTGTACCACGGCGGCTGGATGTGGCCGCTCGTGGCGACGGCCATCATGCTGCCGTTCATCCTGATCCCCGCCGCAGTCGGCAGCGCGCTCACGCTGATTCTCGTGAACGTGTTCCCGGCTCGTCGTACGCGCGACATCCTGAGCCTGATCGCGGTGTTCGCAGCGGGTGGCGTGGTGCTGCTCTTCCGCCTGGTGCGACCGGAGCAGCTCGCGCGCCCGGAAGGGTTCCGCTCGCTCGTGGACTTCATCTCGGTGCTTCGGACACCGACGTCGCCCTTCCTGCCGAGCGAGTGGGCGCAGAAGGCGGTGATGTCGTGGCTCACGGGTCCCAACGACCCGTTGCCCCTTTACCTGCTCTGGACGACGGCGGCGGCCACGGTCACGATCGGCGCGTTGCTGCATCGGTGGCTGTACGACATCGGCTTCAGCAAGGCGCAGGAGAGCTCGCAGCGGATCATCACGGGCGACGGGCGTTCGAGTGCGGTGCGTGGCGCCCTCGGCTTTCTCGGCGTGCGCCGGCGCGAGCTGGTGCTCAAGGAGGTGCGCCTCTTCTTCCGCGACACGACGCAGTGGTCGCAGCTCATCCTGCTCGCCGTGCTCGTGGTGGTGTACGTGTTCAACATCAAGTTCCTGCCGCTGTCGCAGGCCGGGGTCACCTTCTTCCTCGTGAACGTGATCCCGTTCCTCAACCTGGTGCTGGCCGGGTTCGTGCTGGCCTCGATCGCCGCGCGCTTCCTGTTCCCCGGCGTGTCGCTCGAGGGTCGGACGATGTGGCTCCTGCGGTCGAGTCCGATGTCGATGCGCGACCTGCTGTGGGCGAAGTTCTGGGTGGGAACCCTTCCACTGCTCGTCCTCGCGCTCGCGATTGTCGGCGTCACCGACTACCTGCTCAAGGTCAGCGTGTTCATGTTCACCGTGTCGGTGGTGACGATCGCGCTGATGACGTTCGCCCTGGCGGGACTGGCGGTGGCGTTCGGCACGCTGTTTCCGCAGTTCGAGACGGAGAACGCGGCGCAGATCCCGACCTCGTTCGGCGGACTCCTGTTCATGATGTCGAGCGTGACGCTGATCGGCGCCGTGGTGATCCTTGAGGCGCGTCCGGTGTACACCTATCTGTCGGCGCAGTCCTTCGGGGGCGACGCCGACCCGGCGGGCATGGTCCTCGGGTTCGGAGGGGCGGCACTGCTGTGCATCTCCGCCACCGTGCTCCCGTTGCGCTACGCCCAGCGTCGGCTCGAGGCGCTCGACAACTAGCCGGATGTCCGGATGGAGTTCCGGTTCGCGTATTAAGGAATCCGTAACGTGCGGGAGTGCTCCGGCTTGAGCAGTTTACGGGTACAAATGCCCACCCTGTCCGGGCCTGCTGTTCGTTCCCGCCGGCGCACATCGCGCGTCGGCTACACATCACAAGGAGTCTGTTCCGATGAAGAAGCTTATCGCCGTCGCGTTGCTCGCTGGTGTCGTCTCCGTGTCCGCCAATGCCCAGGCCGCCGCGCCGGCGCAGGGTGAGAAGAAGATGGAGAAGAAGGGCGAGATGATGGAGAAGAAGGGCGACAAGATGGAGAAGAAGGGCGCCGCGATGGAGAAGGTCGGCGACAAGATGGAGAAGAAGGGCGCCGAGATGAAGCACGACGGCATGGAAATGAAGGGCGCCGCGATGGAGAAGAAGGGCGCCGCGATGGAGAAGAAGGGCGCCGCGATGGAGAAGGCCGGCGACAAGATGGAGAAGGCCGGCGACAAGATGGAGAAGAAGGGCGCCGCCATGAAGAAGCCGTAATCGGCGCTTCCTGAACAAGAACGGGGGGGGACCACACCCCAGGGGTTGCCCCCGAGAACGTAAACGGCCCCGCGCGCGGAACCCCGGGCCCCCCCCATCCCC
>JANMLN010000146.1:0-24752 GCA_031372565.1 Gemmatimonadota bacterium
GATCGACAACTGGCCGCCGATCTCGGGCGCGCTGTACCCCGCAGCGATCAGCTTGAGAATCGCCCGCTCGCGCTCGGAGAGCTTCTCGAACTGCTCTTTCTCCGCCGCATGCGACTCGCGCCGCTTGATCTCCTTGGCGAGCGCCCGCGCGGCGGCGGCACGCAGATAGGACTCGCCGCGTGCCACGGTCCGGACGGCGTCGACGAGATCGCGATCGGCCGCATTCTTGACGAGGTAGCCGGCCGCTCCGGCTTCGAGCAACCGCACCAACGCTTCCTCCTCGCTGTGCATCGTGAGGATGAGCACGCGCGCCTTCGGGTCGCGAGCGATGATCACCCGCGTCGCCTCGGCGCCGTCCATCTCATCCATGGAGAGATCCATGACGATGACATCGGGGGTGAGCCGTGCGGCGAGGTCGACGGCTTCCTTGCCATTGCGGGCCTCGCCGACCACCTCGATGTCTCGGACCGTGCCCAACACGGCCTTCAGCCCGGCCCGGACGACCGCATGGTCGTCGGCCAGCAGCACGCGAATCAGGTCTCCAGACATGGGGGTTCCTCCAGATAACAACGCTTCGGGATGCGCAGATGGACGGGACTGGAGGCGAATGTGCCAGCAGGCCGAGCACCGCGCGGTCGGGAGATGACGGAACTTCACGGAAGAAAGCCCTACCGGAAGGGTCAGGCAACCCCTGACGCCGCTTCCGTTAGACGCGGCAGGCCAACAACTTAGGTCGATGGCGCACCCCAGCGATGCCCTTCTGGCGCAAGTCGTCAATGCCGCGTCCGATGCGATCATTTTCGTGGACGACGCGCAGCGCGTCATGCTCTTCAACTACGGCGCGGTGAAGCTCTTCGGCTGGGAGGAGCACGAGATCATCGGCGAGACGCTCGACCGATTGATGCCCTACCGGTATCACGAAGCTCATCGGGCGCATGTCCGGAACTTCGGCTATTCGCCGACGCCATCGCGTCGGATGGCGGAGCGCTCGCCCGTCACGGGGGTCCGGAAGGACGGCACGGAGTTCGCCGCCGAGGCGTCGATCAGCATGGTGTCGACCGAATCGGGGCCGCTGTATGCGGTGATTCTGCGCGATGTCTCGAACGAGCGCGCGGCTGCCCAGACCAGTGAGCGGTTGCTCGTCGAGATGCAGCGTGCCGTGCGCGCGCGCGATGATCTGCTGGGGCTGGTGTCGCACGACCTGCGCAACCCGGTCAACGCGGTGCGGATGCTGGCGTCGGCCATTCTCCGATCGGCCGATGAGCGCAGCTAGGCGTTGCCGCCGCAAGTGTCGGAGCACGCGGCCGTGATCCTGCAGGCCACGGTCCAGATGGATGCCCTGATCCAGGATCTGCTCGATGTGAGCCGCATCGAAACGGGACGGCTCGCGATCGTGCCGCAACCGTTGGCGGCCGCACTGCTGGTCGCCGGTGCGCTCGAGACCATGCGGCCGCTCGCCGAAGCGCGCGGCATTCGCGTCGCCAGTCGGGTGGAGCACGGCCTGCCGAGCGTGCTCGCCGATCCTGATCGGGTGACGCAGGTCTTCTCCAATCTCATCGGCAACGCGTTGCGCTTCACGCCGCCGGACAACGAGGTCTGGATCGAGGCGCGCGCGACGGACGCGCTGGTCACATTCAGCGTGCACGACACCGGTTCCGGTATCTCGCGCGAACACCTGCCCTTCGTGTTTGATCGGTTCTGGCAGGCGAAGCGGACCAATCGCTCGGGAGCGGGGCTCGGCCTCTCGATCTGCCGCGGCTTGGTGGGCGCGATGGGCGGACAGATCTGGGTGGAGAGCGAGGTGGGGAAGGGGACCGTCGTGAGTTTTGCCCTCCCCGTCGCGGAGCGCGCGGAGGATCGCAGCGGGGAGTAGCGCGCACGGGGCGAACGCACGACTGTCGTGCGGACGCGTCTTCGGCGAGCTTGGAACGCTGAGCGCCCGGCCGCTGGTTGCGGGCGCGTTTCCCGTGCCTCCGTCACCTCACCATGTCGCACCTGTTCTCTCCCTTCGCCGTGCGCGGCCTGACGCTGCGCAATCGCATCGGCGTGTCGCCCATGTGCCAGTACTCGAGCGTCGATGGTTTTGCCTCGGACTGGCATCTGGTGCATCTCGGTGGACTCGCAGTCGGCGGCGCGGGGCTGGTCCTGAGCGAGGCGATCGCGGTCACGCCGAACGGGCGCATCAGCCAGCACGACCTGGGGATCTGGAAGGATGCACACGTGCCGACGCTGGCGCGGATCGCGGAGTTCGTTCGCGCGCAGGGGGCGGTCCCCGGCCTCCAGTTGGCGCACGCGGGTCGCAAGGCGAGCACCCGACGACCATGGGAGGGCGGAGGGGAGGAAGCGCTCGCCGATGGGGGGTGGGACGACGTCGTGGCGCCCAGCCCCATCCGGTTCGCCGAGAACTACCCCGCGCCGCACGAACTGACGCTTGAGGGCATCGGCGCCGTCGTGGAGGCGTTTCGTGCAGCGACCGTGCGCGCGCGCGCGGCAGGATTCCAGGTGATTGAAGTGCACGCGGCGCACGGGTATCTGCTGCACGAATTCCTGTCGCCGCTCTCCAACCATCGCACCGACGGGTGGGGCGGATCACTCGACAACCGGATGCGACTCACGGTCGAGGTCGTCGACGCCATTCGGTCGGCATGGCCGGACGACCTGCCGCTGATCGTGCGCATCTCTGCCACCGACTGGGTGGACGGGGGGTGGACGATCGAGGAGTCGGTCACGCTCGCGCGTACCCTGCGCGAGCACGGCGTGGACGTGATCGATTGCTCGAGTGGCGGGCTGGCGCACGGCGCGCGTATCGCCGTCGGGCCGGGCTATCAGGTGCCCTTTGCGCGGCGCGTGCGGCAGGAGGCCGGGCTGCCGACTGCAGCGGTCGGTCTCATCACCGAGGCGGCCCAGGCCGAAGCGATCATCCGCGACGGTGACGCCGATCTCGTGTTCCTCGCGCGCGAGCTGCTGCGCAACCCGCGCTGGCCGATCGCGGCGGCGCATGCGCTGGGCGTGACAGAGCCGTGGCCCAAACAGTACGAGCGGGCGAAGCGGTCGTAGCGATGCAGTTGTCGTCCTGAGCGTAGCGAAGGACCTGCTTCTGCCGTGTCGTCCTGAGCGCAGCGAAGGACCTGCTTCTGCCGTCTGCCCAACAGCAAAGCAGGTCCCACCCACCGCCACCTCGCTTGTAGACGGGCGTAACCTCCGGTAATTTCCAGTGTTATGCCATTTCCGACCCTGCCTGCGATCCTCGCCGACGTCCGGCACAGGATCGACTCGGCTGTTGCGCGTGGCGGGCACGACCAATCGGTCACCATTGTGGCGGTGACCAAGACGTTCGGGCCTGACGCGCCGATGGCGGCATTCACCGTGGGCCTTGCCGACGTGGGCGAGAACAAGGTCCAGGAAGCGCTCGACAAGATCCCGCTCGTGCCGGCGCCGTTGCGCTGGCACCTGATCGGCCACCTCCAGCGCAACAAGGTCAAGTTCGTGGATCCCTTCGTCCTCGTGCATGGCATGGATAGCCCGCGCCTTGCGGAGGCGCTGCACACGTACGGCGTCCAGCGCGGGCGCCCGGTCCCCGTGTTGCTGCAGGTCAACGTGAGCGGCGAATCGACCAAGGGCGGGGTGTCGGAGGCCGATGTGCCCGCGCTCGCGCTCGCGTTGCGCCAGCGTGATGGCCTCGACGTGCAGGGGGTGATGACCATGGCCCCGTTCGATGCACCGGATGCGACGCTGCGCGCGACCTTCGGCGGTGCGCGCCGGTGCCGCGATCGTCTGCGCGAGGCGGGGCTGCCGGCGCAGGCGTTGTCGATGGGCATGTCCGGCGATTTCGAGTTGGCGGTCGAGGAAGGCGCAACCATGGTGCGCCTGGGCTCGATTCTCTTTGGCGCGAGGACCCAATGACCGACGAAGCCTTTCACCTGACTCCGCTCGACGTCCGCCGCTTCGAGTTCGCCTCGGCGCTGCGCGGCTATGACAAGACCAAGGTCGACCAGTTCCGCGATCAGGTGGCCGACGAGCTCGAGCGCGTCACGCGGGCGAACCAGGAACTCGACGCGAAGGCCAAGGGACTCACCGACCAGCTCAAGCAGTTCAAGGATCGCGACAAGGCGCTCAACGACGCGCTCGTGAGCGCGCAACAGCTGCGCGCCGAGATCCGCGAGCAGGCCGAGCGTGAGTCGCAACTCATCGTGCGCGAGGCGCGCGCCGAAGGCGATCGTCTGCTCGAGCAGGCCAAGACCGACATTCGCAAGCTCACCGCCGAGATCGACAACCTCGAGCGCGTGCGCCGCACGTACCTGCTCTCGCTCAAGACGATGGCGGAGAAGCAGCTCGCCGAAGTCGAGGCACTCACGGCTGCCGCGCCGCCGGGCACCGAGGCCGCGCGGGCGTCGGCCGAGGGAGCGGGCGGCAACGGCGCCGGCAGCGAGCGCAAGAGCGGATCGTGGCTCGATACGATGGTGCGCGAGTAGTGACGACATCGCAGGAGGCCGCGGTCCTCGACGCCACGAGCGAACTCCGATCCCGCATCGACGCCGCGGCCTGCGCGATCACGTCGCGCTGGCCGCACGCGCCCGACGCCGCGCTGATCCTGGGCACGGGCCTCGGCGCGCTGGCGCGCGAGATCGCCGTCGACGTCGAGATCCCGTACGGCGACATCCCGGGCTTTCCGCTGTCGACCGTCGAGTCGCATGCCGGTCGGCTGCTGGCCGGCACGCTCGGTGGCAAGCGCGTGGTCGCGATGCAGGGGCGCTTTCACCGCTATGAGGGGTACTCGCTCCAGCAGGTCACCCTCCCGGTTCGTGTGCTCCGTGCGCTCGGTGCGCCGCGCCTGATCGTGTCGAACGCCTGTGGCGGCATGCATCCGCTGTGGGCCCCCGGTGACCTGATGCTGATCGCCGATCACATCAACTTGTTGGGCGACAGTCCGCTCATCGGCCCCAACGATGACGCGCTCGGCCCGCGTTTCCCCGACCTGTCGGCATGCTACGACGCGGACCTGCGCGCGCACGCGCGTGCCGTCGCGTTGGCGCGCGGCATCGTGCTCCGCGAAGGGGTGTACGTGGCCGTGCCCGGCCCGAATCTCGAGACGCGCGCCGAGTACCGCATGCTGCGCATGCTAGGCGCCGATGTCGTGGGCATGAGCACCGTGCCCGAGGTGATCGTCGCCATTCACGGCGGCATGCAGGTGCTCGGCATCTCGCTCATCACCGACCAGTGCCTGCCCGACGCGCTGGAGCCCGCGACACTCGACAAGATCCTCGCGGTGGCAGCCCGCAGTGAACCTCAACTCACCGCGCTCGTGCAGGGCGTGCTGGAGCGCCTGTGACCGGGTCGACCCCACCGAAGGATCGCTACCATCGCCTGAGCGCCGATCGCGGCGCCGATGACCTCGAGCGCGAGATGCTGAACCTGTGGGATGCGGAGCGGCTCCTCGAGCGGTCGCTCGCGGCTCGCGCCGACGCCCCCCGCTGGACCTTCTTCGAGGGCCCGCCCACGGCCAACGGTCGCCCGGGCATTCACCACGTGTTCGCGCGCACGATCAAGGACCTCTTCTGTCGCCACCGCGCGATGCAGGGGTATCGCGTCGATCGCAAGGCGGGATGGGACACCCACGGTCTCCCCGTCGAGATCGAAGTGGAAAAGCGCCTCGGCATCTCGGGCAAGCCGGAGATCGAGAAGATCGGCGTGGCCGAGTTCAACCGGCTGTGCCGCGAGAGCGTCTTCACCTACCGCGGTGACTGGGAAACACTCTCGGCGCGCATGGGGTACTGGCTCGACTACGAGCGGCCCTACGTCACGTTCGAGAACGCGTACGTGGAGTCGGTGTGGTGGGCGCTCAAGACGCTCCACAGCAAGGACCTCCTGTTCCGCGGTCACAAGATCCTGCCGTATTGCGCGCGCTGCGGCACTGCGCTCTCCAGCCACGAAGTCGCCCTCGGCTACAAGGACGTGGAGGATCCGAGCGTGTACGTGGCGCTCGACCTGGTCGACGACACCGCGGGGCCTGCCGTGACGGCCACCCTCGACGGCCCCGGTCGCAATGCGGCGCACGCCGACCCGGACGCGAAGGTGGCGCCGCGCGCCGGGCGCCGCCGCATCATCGTGTGGACCACGACGCCGTGGACGCTCGTGTCGAATGTCGCGCTCGCGGTGAACCCCGAGCTCAGCTACGTGGAGCTGCGCAAGAAGACCGGCGCCGAGTGGACGATCCTGCTGGCCGAGGCGCGCTGCGCCGGCGTGCTGGGCGCCGACTGGGCCGATCGGTGGGACGTGGTGGCCACCCGTCCCGGTGCGGCGCTCGTCGGTCTGCGCTACACGCGGCCGCTCGACTGGGAGCCGATGCCGGCGGAGGGCCGCCACGAAGTGATCGTGGGCGAGTCGTTCGTGTCGGCGGACGACGGATCGGGCGTCGTGCACATGGCGCCGGCGTTTGGTGCGGATGACTACGCCGCCGGGCAGCGCCACGGGCTGGCGTTCCTCCAGCCGGTGGATGCGCGCGGACAGTTTCCGGCCGGCATGCCGGTCGTGGGCGGACGGTTCGTGAAGGACGCCGACCTCGACATCATCGCCGAGCTCGAACAGCGCGACGTGCTCTGGAAGTCGCAGAAGTTCGTGCACAGTTATCCGCACTGCTGGCGCTGCGGCACGCCGCTGCTGTACTACGCGCGCACGTCGTGGTTCGTGCGCACCACCGCGTTCAAGGACGAGATGCTGCGCCGGAACGGCGCCATCAACTGGAACCCGCCCGAGGTCGGCGCGGGGCGCTTTGGCGAGTGGCTCGAGAACAACGTCGATTGGGCCGTGTCGCGCGACCGCTTCTGGGGATCGCCACTGCCGGTCTGGGTCAACGACGAAGATCCCGACGAGATCGAGGTGATCGGCTCGTTCGCCGAATTGGCGGAGCGGTCGGGGACGACGCTTGGCGCCGATTTCGATCCGCACAAGCCGTTCGTCGATGCGTACACGTGGCCGGCCGCGTCGGGACGGGGCACGATGCGCCGCGTCCCGGAGGTCATCGACGCCTGGTTCGACTCGGGCTCGATGCCCTTTGCGCAGTGGCACTACCCGTTCGAGAATCGGGAGGAAGTCGCGCGCGCCTTCCCGGCAGACTTCATCGCCGAAGGGGTGGACCAGACGCGCGGCTGGTTCTACTCGCTGCTGGCGATCGCGACGGGGCTGGGAGATGCGCTGCCCAACAATGCACCCGGCGCCGTCGCCCCGTACAAGGCCGTGGTCGTGAACGACCTGCTGCTCGACGCCGAGGGGCAGAAGATGGCCAAGAGCAAGGGGAACGTGGTGGACCCGATGGCCGTCATGGGCCGCCACGGTGCCGACGCCACGCGCCTCTTCCTGCTGCTCGCGAGCCAGGTCTGGCTGCCGCGCCGGTTCGATGAAGCGCAGATCCGCGAGACCGCCGGGCGCTTCCTGCTCACGCTCAAGAACGTGTACGACGGGATCTTCGCGCAGTACGCGAATTTCGGATGGGAACCGTCGGCCGCCGATCCGGCGCCGGCCGATCGTCCGTTGCTGGACCGCTGGATCCTGTCGCGGACGGTGAGCGTCGCCGACGAGGCAAACGCCGCGCTCGACCGGTTCGATGCAACGGCGGCTGCGCGCGTGGTGGTGCAGTTCGTCGACGAGGACCTCTCGCGCTGGTACGTGCGGTTGGCGCGCGACCGGTTCTACGAGGTCGATGGCGCGGATCATCGCGCGGCCTTCGCCACGCTGCATGCGGTGCTCACGACCTGCTGCCGGTTGCTCGCGCCGCTCGCCCCGTTTGTCACCGACTGGATGCATCGGCAGCTCACGGGCACGAGCGTGCATCTCGCGGCGTACGGTGGCGCGGTGGACCGGGCGGTGCACGATCCGCTGCTCGAAGCGTCGATGGCCGAGATCCGCATCCTGGCGACGCTCGGTCGGGCGGCGCGCGAGACGGCGAAGCTCAACGTGCGCCAGCCCCTGCGCACGCTCATCTGCGTGACCGGTGGCCTCAAGAGCCCGGAGCTCGACGCGCTCGTGCCGCTCCTCGCCGCCGAGCTCAACGTCAAGACGGTCCGGTTTGTCACGAGTGCGGAATCGTTTGTCACGCTCGAGGCCAAGGCCAACTTCCGGACGCTGGGCAAGAAGTTCGGCAAGGCGATGCCGGACGCGGCGGCCGCGATCGCGCAGCTGTCGAGCGAGCACTTGCGTGCCTTTGAGCACGGTGAGCCGCTGGCCATCTCCGCCGGCGGCGTCACGCATGCGCTCGCGAGCGAGGACCTGAGCATCGTGCGGCGCGCAAGCGGTGATGTCGTGGTCGCCGAGGACGCCGGGCGATTCGTGGCGATTGACCCGACGGTCACCCCCGAGCTCCGGCTCGAGGGCATCGCGCGCGAACTGGTCAGCCGTTTGCAGCGCCTGCGGAAGGAAATGGGGCTGGCGGTGTCAGATCGTGTGGCGCTGCTCCTTGCCGGACCGGAGGAGATCGAGGAGGCGGCGCGGGCGCATCAGGCCACGATTGCCGATGCGGTCCTCGCACGCTCGTTTAAGATTGGAAGTTTCCCGGAGTACCACCCGGCAGCCCGGACGCTGGACCTCGATGGGGTCACGGTGCGAGTTGCCCTTGCGAAGGATGCGTGAACATGGCTTCCAGCTCGAAGTCGACGCCCGCCAGCACGAAGGCGGCATCAGCGGCCAAGCCCTCGGCCGCCGCGCCGGCCGTCAAGGTCAAGCCGATGCTCAAGAAGCAGCTGCAGCACTTCGAGAAGCGGCTGATGGAGGAGCGCAAGCGAGTCCTGAAGGAGCTCGGTCACCACGAGGAGACGTTCGAGGGTGGAGGCCGCGAGCAGAGCGCGTACTCGTTCCACATGGCCGATCAGGGCACCGATGCGATGGAGCGCGAGAAGGCGTTCCTCTTCGCGAGCCAGGAGGGGCGGTTCCTCTGGCACATCGATCAGGCGCTACGCCGGCTGTACCGCAGCCCGGACACCTTCGGCATTTGCCACGGGTGCGGCCAGATGATTGCGTACGATCGCCTCGATGCCCTGCCGCACGCGCGGTACTGCATCAATTGCAAGCAGAAGGAAGAGGATGACAAGCAGAAGAAGGGGTGAGCGCGCCCTCTTCTGGGGTACGCTGACGGCGGTCGTGTCGGCGGATGCGGCAAGCAAGGCGGTCGCGGTGGCCGGGCTGGGTGCCGTTCACGCCGAGCGTGCGGTCGTCGGCGACTGGATCCGGTGGCGCCTCGTGTACAACCCCGGTGCCGCGTTCGGGCTGCACGCGGGGCCGTACTCTCGCGTCATCTTCACCGTCCTGACCCTCGTGGCCTTGGCGATTCTCTGGCGTGTCTATCAGGGAACGGCACCGGGTGATCGCCCGCGACTCACGGCGGTCGCGCTCGTTGCCGGCGGCGCCGTGGGGAACCTCCTCGATCGCCTGCGTTCGGCGCTCGGCGTCGTCGACTTCATCGACGTGGGCGTGGGCGACCTGCGTTGGCCGACGTTCAACGTCGCCGACATCGCCGTGACATCGGGTGCGCTCTTGCTCGCCTGGGTCCTGTGGGCCGAGGAAGAACGGGACGATGCGCCGGCGAGCGTCCCAGGCACCGCGATCGATGCGTTGGCCACGGTCGACGTCGAGCCTCGCTGAGTCCGCCATGCACCCGTTACGGACCCAACTCCTGATCATCGCTGCCGTGGTGGTCGCCGCAGACGTGCTCACCAAGCAACTCGCCCTCGCCTTCCTGCCACCCACCGGCATGCCGATGGAGGTGGTGGGCGACTGGCTGCGCTTCACGCTGGCCTTCAATCGCGGCGCCGCGTTCGGCATGCACGTCGGGCCGTGGTCGCGGCTCGTGTTTTCGGCGTTCGCGATCGGGATGGTCGCCGTGCTGCTGGTCTCGGCGGGGCGCATGCACGGTCCCGCGCTCCGCATGGTGTCGGCCATGGGCCTGGTGGCGGGCGGTGCCGTGGGCAACCTGATCGACCGGATCCGGTGGGAACGCGGCGTGGTGGACTTCATCGACGTCGGCGTCGGGATGACGCGGTTCTGGACATTCAACGTGGCCGATTCAGCCATCACGATCGGGGCCGTGCTGCTGCTCTGGCCGATGCCCGAGCCGGCGTCGACGGCGATGCCCGCCGACGCGCCGTCGGGTTCGGTCGGCCCGGGGACCTCGTGAGCCAGGCCCCGGCGGCGGGCGGGCCCGCGCCGGGGCGCCACGAGCGGCTGGCGGACGAGTTGGCGGGCCAGCGCCTCGACCTCGCCATCGCCAGTTGGCTGGATGTCTCCCGGACGCGCGCCGCCACCCTCGTGGCCACGGACCGGGTGCGCGTGAACGGTGCGCGTGAGCGCGCGAGCTACCAGGTCAACGCCGGCGACCGTCTGAGCGCCGATGTGCCGGCGCCAGAGGGACGCGAAGTCGTGGCGGAGGACATTCCGCTGACGGTCGTCTGGGAGGATGACGAGGTCCTCGTCGTCGACAAGCCTGCGGGCATGGTGGTGCACCCAGCCCCCGGCCATTGGACGGGGACGCTGGTCAACGCGCTCAAGGGGCGAGGCGGCGCGCTCAGCCCGACCGGCGATCCCGAGCGGGCGGGGCTCGTGCATCGGCTGGACAAGGATACGTCGGGCCTGTTGTTGGTCGCGCGTACCGAGCGCGCACACCGGGTGCTGTCGGCCGCGCTCGCGTCGCGTCGGATCGAACGGCGGTACGCGGCGGCCTGCTGGGGGCACCTGGAGGGGGACCGGCTGACCGTCGACAAGCCGGTGGGGCGGGACCCTCGCGATCGGCAGAAGATGGCGATCGTGGCGAACGGCCGGACCGCCAAGACCGACTTCCGGCGGCTCGCCCGGTTTCCGTCGGCCGACCTGTTGCAGGCGAAGCTGCATACGGGGCGCACCCACCAGATCCGGGTACATCTGGCCAGTGTGGGGCATCCCGTGCTCGGGGACGATACCTACGGCGGGGGGGGCGGACGGCGGTTGGCGGCGCTTCCGGCTCGACGGCACTGGCTGCACGCCGCCTGGCTCCGGTTTCCGCATCCGGTCACCGGGGCGGTCGTCGACGTGCGGTCGCCCTTGCCGAGCGACCTCACGGCGTCGCTCATGGCGCTGGCCGAATCGTCGGATTCGTTTGCCGCACCCCTGACGCTGGAGTATTTTCACTTCTATCACGACGCCGACTGAGCTGGAGACCCCGGCAACCGCCGCGATCCGCTGCCTGTTGTTCTCGGCAGGGGGCCGTTTGTTTGGTTGCGACATCAGTGTGGTTCGGGAGATCATCCCGATCCGTCAGGCGACCCGGTTGCCGGGAGCGCCTGAGTACGTGCTGGGGCTCATCAACTTGCGCGGGATGGTGGTGACGGTGGTGGATCTGGTCCGTCGGTTCGGTGGTGACCGCGCCGATGCGGCCGAGGGGTCAATCATCGTGGTGGATTTCGGGACGCGTGCCGTCGGGCTTGCGGTGGATGCCATGCGCGACGTGCAGGGGGTCAGGCCGCGGTCTGTGAGCATTGGCACACCGGCGATTGCCGGGTTGCCGGCGTCGGTGGTGGGCGGCATGGCGGACACGACGGAGGGGCTCGCCATCCTCCTTGATGTGGGAGCAGTTCTGCGGCAGGTCATGTCTTCGGGAGAGGGGGAGTCTTGAGCCATACGGTGCTGGTCTGCGACGATGCGATCTTCATGCGCACCATGGTCGGCGACATCCTGCAGCAGGCAGGATTCGAGATCGTGGGTGAGGCAGAGACGGGGATCCAGGCAGTCGAGAAGTACAAGCAATTGCGGCCGGACCTGGTCACGATGGACATCGTGATGCCGGACATGGGCGGGATCGACGCCGTTCGTGAGATCACCAAGTTCGATCCGAACGCGAAGGTGCTGATGTGCAGCGCGATGGGACAGCAGGCGCTCGTCGTCGAGGCCATTCAAGCCGGCGCCAAGGATTTCGTGGTCAAGCCGTTCCAGCCCAGCCGCGTGCTCGAGGCGGTGCAGCGGGTCCTCGGCTAGCGACACGGGCGCGCTGGGTGTCCCGCGACGGGGCGCTCGGCCTGTCCGTCAGCGTGACGTGCGTCGGCTGCGGCCGGCGCTCCCCTTTCCGCGACCGAGCTCTGGTGGATCCCTCCCGCTACGCCGCCCTGTTCCTGACGGAGAGCCAGGAACATCTCTCGGCGATCAACACGTCGCTGCTTGAGCTCGAACGCAGCCCCGGTGCCGAGGCCCCGGTGGCCGAGCTGTTCCGCGCGATGCACACGATCAAGGGGATGGCGGCGACGATGGGGTATCAGGCGGTCACCGAGATCGCGCATGAGGCGGAGTCGATGCTGGAGGGCGTCCGACGTGGCGCCATCCGCACCGACGCAACGGTGGCGGACCTGCTGTTCGCATCGGCCGACCTGCTCGAGCGGACGATCGAGGCCACGACCGGGGGACTGGTGCTGCCGGATTCGCGCGAGGTCCTCGAGCGCATGCGCACGATGACCCGTGCGGCGCGGGCCACACCGCCTCGTGCGATGGCCAGTGTGCGTGGGGCGCCGGTCGGCACGCGCGTGCAGGTGACGCTGGAGCCGGAGACACCGCTCAAGGGCGTGCGGGCCTGGATGGTCGCGCAGAAGCTGGCCGCGCTCGGCCGGTTGATCGCCACGGAGCCGCCCGAAGGCGCCCTGCAGAGCGAGCAGTTCGAGCGCGTGTTCACGGTCGTGCTCGACACCGGTGCGGCGCCCGAAGTGCTGATCGCGGCGGCGCGATCGGGCGGTCACGTGGAGGACGTGGACGTGACCCCGCCCGCTCGGCCAGCAGGCAGCGACGACGCGGCGGTCCCGCGCGGGTCACAGCCGGTCCACCGCGTGAGCGGCGCGGTCACGGCGGAGTTCGCGGTCGCCGACGCGACGGCGGGGAGCGCGCCGCGCGCGCAGCGCCACATCCGCATCGACCTGCGTCGGCTGGATGCGCTGACCAACCTGATCGGCGAACTGGTGATCGCACGCGGCCGACTGCAGGCCATCGCCGCCGAGCGTCGGGACGCGGTGCTCGACGATGCCTTGTCGCACGCGTCCCGGCTGGTGAGCGACCTGCAGGACGAGATCATGACGAGCCGACTCGTTCCGGTCTGGCAGGTCTTCGACCGCTTCCCGCGGCTGGTACGCGACGCGGCGCGTTCACTGGGCAAGGATGTGGAGTTCGTGATCGAGGGCAAGGACATCGAGCTTGACCGCTCGATGCTCGACGAGATCGGCGAGCCGATGGTGCACCTGCTGCGCAATGCCGTCGACCACGGTCTGGAGACGCCGGCCGAGCGTCGCTCGGCGGGCAAACCGCCGGCGGGACGACTGCGCCTCGCGGCGCTGCGCGATCGATCGAGCGTGCTCATCCGGGTGAGCGATGACGGGCGCGGGATCGATCGCGCCCGCGTGCTCGCCAAGGCGCAGCGGCTCGGGTTCGTGGACGCCGCGGTGGAAGAGTTGAGCGACGAGGAGCTCTTCCGCATGATCGCGAGGCCCGGATTCTCGACCAACGACGCGGTCACCGACCTGTCCGGCCGCGGGGTCGGTATCGACGCGGTGGCGACGCGGGTGCGACAGCTCGGTGGCACGTTGGAACTGCGCTCGGAGGAGGGGCGTGGCACGACGGTCACGGCGCGGCTGCCGGCCACGCTGGCGATCATTCGCGCGGTGCTCGCGCGCGTGGGCACCGAGACCTACGCCGTCCCCATGACGCACGTCAGCGAGACGCTCGAACTCTCGGGCGAGGTGCGCGAGACGGTGAAGGGGCGGGAAGTGCTGTCGCTCCGCGACGACGTGCTCCCGCTCGTGCACCTGCGCGAACTGGTGCGCCTGCCGTGCCTGCGCGAACGCGTTGCCCACGTGATCGTGCTCGAAATGGCGGACCGGCGGACCGGCGTCCTCGTGGACCGGCTGCTCGGACAGCAGGATATCGTGGTCAAGCCCTTTGATGCCGTCACGGACGGCCTCGCGCTGTTCAGCGGGGCCACGATTCTCGGCGATGGTGCGCCTGCGCTGATCCTTGACGTGAACTCCCTTCTCTGACGGTGGCAGCATGGACGACCTCCGGACCCTGAATCCGCAGCAGATCGATGCGCTGCGCGAAGTCGCGAATATCGGCGCCGGTCATGCGGCGACGGCGCTCTCGCAGATGACCAACGCGACGATCATGATCAGCGTCCCGCGGATCAACATCGCGCCGCTCGAAGAGCTCCCGCCACAGCTGGCAGCGCCCGAGGAACCGGTGGCCGCCGTGCTCATGCAGATGCTTGGCGATCTGACCGGTCGCACGCTCCTGGTCTTTCCGAAGCCCACGGCGCTCCGGTTGTCCGAGCTGATGCTGCGGCGGCCGAAGGGATCCTCGACCGAGCTCGGCGAGTTGGAGCAGTCGGTGATCAAGGAGGCGTCGAACATCCTCAGCGGCGCCTACATGAACGCACTTTCCGATTTCATGGGGATGATGCTGCTGCCGTCGCCGCCGTCCCTCGCCATCGATTTCTCGGCGGCCGTCCTCACGAGCACCTACCTGCAGTTCGGCAACGACTACGACCTCGTGTTCTGCGTGGAGAGTTCGTTCTACATGAAGGACTACGACGAGCACCTGCGCGGCTTCTTCCTGCTGCTCCCCGACTCGGCGTCGCTGCAGGCGATCCTGCGCGCCGTGCGCGTGGCCTGAGGCGTACCGCCCACCGTGACCACCGGCACCCTCACTTCGGAGCGCGACCGCGATGTCCTGCGGTCGTTCGCCCGGCGGATCGATCCGTCGGATGCGGGGGCGCACAACAACCTCGGCGTGCTGTACTACAACAAGGGGCTGCACGAGGAGGCGGTGCAGGCCTTCATGAGCGCGCTCGAGCTCGACTCGAAGATGCAGGTCGCGCAGCGCAATCTCGAGATCGCGTACTTCCAGACCGGGTACTACGATCGGCGGGTCGGCGAGTTGCGGGAGACGCTGCGCGACCGGCCCGCGGACCGCGCCGCACGCTGGGAACTGGGGCGGACCTATGCGCTCCTCAACGAGCACGCCGCCGCGCTCGCCGAGTTCACGGAGCTGCTCCGCCATCATCCGGCGGATCTCGGGGCGCTCGTGCAGACGGGACTCGCCGAGAAGGCCATCGGTGACCTCGATGACGCGTTGCGCTGGTTCGATCGCGCGGTCGTCCTCGACCCGGCGTCGTCACTGGTGCACTTTTACCGTGGCGAGGTGCTCTACAACAAGGGCCTCAATGACGATGCGCTCAAGGCGCTCGAGACGGCGGTCGATCTCAACCCCGAGAATGCCGACGCCCACTACCTGACCGCCTTCGTGCTCGGCGACATGGGTCGGCACGAGGACGCGCGCGCCGCGACCAAGCGCGCCATGCAGATCAACCCGTCGCTCGGGCGGGCGCACGCCAACCTCTCGATCGACCGCAACAACGCGCAGACGTACGAGCAGCTCGTGCCCGGGGGCACGGAGCGCCGCTCACAGCAGATGATGGCCGTGTCCGAGGAGGGGCAGCTCGCGCACTACAACCTGGGTGTCGCCTTCCGCCAGAAGGGCTACTACCAGGACGCGCTGCGCGAGTACCGCATCGCGCTCGAGCGGGCCGAGGACCGCGACCTCGTGCGGCAGGCGATGGCGGAGGTCTATCTGCTCACGCGCGACGTGCAGCAGGCCGTGGCCATGTACGACGAGGCGCTGCGCTACCAGCCCGGATCGCCCAAGCTGTGGAATGAGCGCGGCGTGGCGTTGCACCAGGATGGCCGCTTCGATGACGCGGCCACGAGCTATCGCAAGGCCATCGAGGCCGACGCCCGCTACCCGCTCGCGTGGAACAACCTCGGCGTGGCGCTCTATCACGGCGGTCAGAGCGAAGACTCGATCGACGCGTTCCGGCGCGCCCTCGATATCGAGGCCACGTTCGTCAAGGCGCGGCTCAACCTCGCGTTGCTCCTCTACAAGAACAAGCGGCTGCAGCTCGCGCTGGAGGCGTACCGGCATGTGCTGGGCAGCGAGCCCGAGCATCCGGTGGCATGGAACGGCATCGGCCTTGTCCTCGCCGAACTCAAGCGGTTCGAGGAGGCGCGCGCATCGTTCGCACGCGCGATCCAGGCGCGTCCCGACTACGCGGAAGCGCACTACAACGTGAGCTTCACGCTCTCGAACCTCGGCGACTTCGAGGGGGCGCTCCGCGAAACCAAGCGGGCCCTCGAACTCGACCCGTACTACGTCGCGCAGAAGTTCGAGCTCGCCATCGACCTGATGCACGAGGATCCGGACTTCTCCGTGGTGCCGGACCTGGGCGGTGAGCGGCGTTCGTCCGCCCCCGTGCAGGAATTCTCGTTCGATCCCGGGCTGCTCGACTCCGTGTTCACCACGCTCGCCGCCCCCGCCGCCGTGCCCGTGGCACCGGTCGCATCGGCGGCGCGGCCGTACGCATCGGCCGAGGAGTTTCTCGCCATGCGACAGTACGAACGGGCGAGCGCCGAGGCGACGGCCGCCATGGCACGCGGCGCCGACAAGGTGGAGGGCCTCGCCGTGGTCGGCGACGTCTACGCCGCGCGTGGCCTGCACGGCGAGGCGCTCGAGCGCTTCACCGAGGCGCTCGCGCTCGCGCCCGACGCGTGGCGCGCGCAGGTGGGGCGGGTACGGGCGCTGCTGCAGCTCGGACGCGGTGGGCTCGCGCGCGCCGCCGCCGATGCGCTGCTCGACCAGGGCGGGCACGATCTCGACACGCTCGTGCTCGTGGCCGATGCGCGCATGGCGGACGGCGACGGCGCGGCGGCCCTCGAGGCGCTCGCCAGTGCCGGCGCGCTCGCCCCGCAGCGCGCCGACCTGCACAAGCGCACGGGTGATGCCTTGCGGTCGCTCGGCGATGCGCCTGCGGCGATGGCGGCGTACCGTCGCGCGCTGGACATCGACCCGGCCTTCGGCGTCGTGCGGCTCGAGTTGGCCCGCATGCTCGTGGCGCAGGGGGACGCGGCCGGCGCGGAGACGGAGTTGCACGCCGCCATCGATGCCGTGCCGACGTGGGCGGAGCCCAAGCTCGAGTTGGCCCGCGTGCTGCGCGCCACCGCGCGCCCGGACGAGGCGCTCTCGCTGCTCATTCCGCTGTTGAGCGCCAACCCGTACCAGTTCGAGGCGCTGCTCGTGCTCGGCGAGTCGCTGCTCGATGCGGCGCGCGTGCGCGACGCCGCCACGGCGTTCGCGCGGATCCTGCGCTTCGATCCCGCGCATGTCGGGGCGCTCTACTACACGGGGTTGCTCCTCGCGCGACAGAGTCGTTGGCGCGACGCGATCATGGCTTGGCACCGGGTCGACGAGCTGGAACCCGCGAGCCTCTGGGCGCGCAAGGCGCGACACGAGGCCCGAACGGCCGCCGAGCTGTCGCACATCCTGCACGTCACGCCCGCCGCGTCCGCTGCCCTGCCCGAGCCGATGGAGGCCCGCTAGATGGCGATCGAGGGCCCGCTCCGCGAACTCGGCATCCATGATGTCTTCCAGCTGCTCGACCTGAGCCGCAAGACCGGCACGCTCACGGTGACGTCGGAACTGCGCGACAACGAAGGCACGGTCTGGTTCGACGGCGGCAAGGTCATCTATGCCACGATCAAGTCCAACCCGCATCCGCTTGGCCTCATGCTCGTCAAGTCGGGCAAGGTCACGGAAGCCGATCTTGATCGGGCCTTGCTCATCCAGAAGACGCGCTCCGATGGCCGGCGCTTCGGCGAGATTCTCGTCGAACTCGGCGTCATCTCGCCGCGCGAGCTGGAGCGGCAGGTCAAGTTGCAGGTCGAGGAAGTCGTCTTCGAGCTGATGTCCTGGCGCGAGGGGTTCTTCTCGTTCATCGAGCGCGACGTCAGCGAGATTCCAGCCGCGGCCACGGTGCGCGTCGGGACCGAATCGCTGCTCATGGAGGGCGCGCGTCGCATCGACGAGTGGTCACGCATTGCCGACAAGGTGCCGCATCTGGCCGTCATTCCCGTACTGGAGGAGGTCAGTGACGCGCACGCGGCGCATCTCGACCTGCTGCCCACGGAGTGGGAGATGCTGACGATGATCGACGGGACCGCCGACCTCAAGGCCATCGCGAGCAACCTCGTGCGCAGCGAGTTCGACGTGGCGCGCATCGCCTATGGCCTCGTGACCACGGGGGTCATCTCGTTGCGCATGCCGACGCGCGTGAGCGTGCGCGCGATGCTCCCCGTCGACGACGTCGCCCCGCACGTGGCGGCGGCGCAGGCCGCGCTCGACGCGGGCCAGCCCGAGGTCGCGCTCGTGTCCGCCCGGCACGCCGTGAACGCCGATCCCTCGAGCACCGAGGGGCGCATCGCCGTGGCGCGTGCCCTCGCGCGGCTTGGTCGCGCCGCCGAGGCCGTGGACGAGCTGCGCCGCGCTGCCCAGTCTGATCCGTCCAATCCCGACGTGTCGGTCCATCTGGCCTTCGCGGCCGCGCGAAACGGCCAGATCTACGAGGCGATGGATCGGTGGTCTCGCTACCTGAGCGAGTCGCCAACGTCGCCGCACGCGGCTCGCGTACGCGCCGCGCTTGACGCGGCCCGCCAGCTCAACGTCCTGATCGAGGAGTTCGCGCATGTCGGATGACATCGCTCGTCTGAGCGAAGAGTTGGCGCGCGACCCGGCCAGTCTTGCCTTCCTGGAGCTCGCCGAAACGTTGCGCAAGCGTGGTGATCTCGAGGTCGCCGAGAAGGTGGCCGTTCGGGGGCTCGAGCGTCATCCGCATCTCGGCACCGGACACGACGTCCTCGCGCGCATCTACGCCGACACGGGGGTCTTCGAGAAGGCCTTCGACGAGTGGGGCATGGTGCTTCGGCTGAGTCCCGGCCATCCGGGTGCCCTCAAGGGGCTCGGCTTCGTCTGCTTTCATCAGGGACGCATGGCCGAAGCCGAGACGTGGCTGTCGCAGGCGGCGGAGGTCGATCCCGCCGACCAGCGGAACCTCGGCGCGCTGGCCTACGTCCGCCAGCAGCTCGCCGACTCGGAGCCAGCCGCGTCGACCGTTGCCGCTGCCGCGTCGCCATCGGGGCCGCCCGCGGCAGCGCACGATGCGCGGTCGCTCTTCCACGACATCCTGGGTGCGGAGCAGGGGATGGCGCTGCTGCTTGACGAACATGGACTCGTGCTCGCCGGGGGGCACGAGGTGGACGGGCGCGATGTGGGGCAAGAGGTCGGCGCCCAACTGGGCGGCGTCAGCGACGAGGCCGAGCGGGCCATGCGCCACCTCGGCCTGGGTGGATGGACCTCGATCGTGTTCGAGACCTCGCAGGCGACGGTGGCGATGTCGCCCGGCCCCGAACGCTCGCTCATGCTCGTGAGCGCGGGAAAGGCGACGCCGGTCGGGTTCGTGCGCCGCATGCTCGAGCGTTCCCTGCAGCGCGCCACCACCTTCCTGGCGGGGAGCGCATGAAGAACTCGCCCTTCGCCGATCTGCTGGGCGCGCTCGTGCGACAGCGCGGTGTGACCGCGGCCATGGTCGTCTCGGAGGCGGACGGTCTCATCGTCGACGCCCAAGTCTCCATCGGCATGCGTGGGGAGGTCGTCGCGGCACTCTCGGCGTCGCTGTATCGGCGGGCGCGCCTCGCCGCGCAGGCCGCGGGCTATGGCGAGACGACCGTGCTCCAGCTGGAGGCGGAGCAGGGGCGCATCTGCGCGGTCGGCAAGAACGACCTGGTCCTGGTGGCCGTGACCGAACTGGGCTCGAACATCGGCCTCGTGCGCATGGAGATGCTCAAGGGACTCCAGGGTGGGGCATTGGGATGACCACTGTTGCCGTCACCGAAGCATGGGCCGAAGCGCCCCTCCGTCAGTTCGTGGAGGACGCACGGGTCGATCTGGCCCTGCTGCTGCATGCCAGCGGACAGGTGCTCGGGCAGGCGGGCTTCGAACGGCGCATGGACGTGATGACGGCGTGCGCCCTCGCCGCGGGCATCAACGCGACGGCAGCGGAACTCGGGCGCATGCTCGACGGGAAGCCGTTCGGCGCGCTGCACTATGCCGGGAAGTCCAAGCAGACCTTTCTCGCACTGGTCGACACCCGGCGCGGCGCATTCCTGCTGTTCTGCGTGTTCGACGAGCGCGCCTCGCTCGGGATCGTGCAGTTGTACTTCGGCGAGTTCCGCCATCGGCTCTCGGCGGCGGCGCCGGACGCAGAGGGACCCTCGACCCCGCTCAACGAGCACTTCGAGGGGGAACTCAACCGCAACCTTGCGGCCCTCTTCGGCCGAACCTGACGGAGCCCCAGCGTGTCCATCGTCAACTATGCTACGCGCGAGATCACGTGCAAGATCGTCTACTACGGGGCTGGTCGCTCCGGAAAGACGACCAACTTGCAGTACATCTATGCGCAGGTGCCGCCCGAGCGCAAAGGCAACATGGTCTCGTTGGCCACGCAAACCGATCGGACCCTCTTCTTCGACTTCCTCCCGCTGGATCTCGGCAACATCTCGGGCTTCACCACGCGGTTCCAGCTGTACACGGTGCCGGGGCAGGTCTACTACCAGACGACGCGCAAGCTGGTGCTGCAGGGGGCCGACGGCGTGGTCTTCGTGGCCGACAGCCAGGCGCGCCAGTTGGCCGAGAATGTCGAGAGCCTGCAGGACTTGCACCTGAATCTGGCGGAGCACGGCATGGATGCCCGGCATGTGCCGCTCGTGATCCAGTACAACAAGCGCGACCTGCCGCCCGAGATGCTCACCGGGGTCGATGAGCTGCAGGAGGCCCTCAACTTCCGCGGCGTGCCAGATTTCCAGGCCGACGCATTGCATGGTCCCGGTGTCTTCGAGACCTTGCGGGGAATCTCCGAGCTCGTGTTGAAGAAGCTCTCTGCCCATCAGGCCGCGAAGTGACCACGGGTTCGCGCTACCGGTTCGACACGTACATCGTCGGCGCGGCCAATCGGCTCGCCATGGCCGCCGCGCGCGCGGTGGCGGAGGGGCCGGGCACGGTGTACAACCCGCTCTTCATCTACGGGCCGAGCGGGCTCGGGAAGACGCACCTGCTGGCCGCCGTCGGCACGCACGCGCGACAGCTCGCGCCGGATCTGGACGTCGAGTACGTGTCCTTCGACGACTTCGTCGAACAGTTCCACGCGGCCGTCTCCGGCGGCGAGATGGAGGCCTTCCGCCGCCGTTGGGTTGCGGTCGACGTGTTGCTCGTCGATGACGTGCAGTTCCTGACCGGTCGCCGCGAGTTGCAGAGCGAGCTGTTGCGATTGTTCAACACGCTGCAGGGGACCGGCAAGCAGATCGTGCTCACGAGCGACCGCCCGCCGCAGGAGATCGCCGACGTCGACGAGCGCCTCCTCTCGCGACTGGCGGGGGGCCTGATCGTGGATATCGGCGCGCCGGATTACGAAACGCGTCTCGCGATTCTGCGCTCGGCGTGCACCGAGCGCAGCGTGCAGCTGCCGGGTGATGTGCTCGAAACGCTCGCACGGCTCGAGTTGCCCAACGTGCGCGAGCTGCATGGCGCCCTCAATCGGGTGATGGCCGAGCAGCAATTGGAGGGGCGCGCGGTCGCGTCGCGCGAGGTGTGGGGACTCGTCGGTGGCCGTGGCGCGCCGCCGGCGCCCGCCGAGTCCGCCGAGGCCAGCGAGTACGCATCGTTCCTGTCGGACATCGCCAGCGCGGTCGCGGCGAGCGTTGATCCGTGGAAGACGCGCCTCGCGGAGGCGATCGCCTACTGGCGGGGTGAGGGCTTTCGCACCGGTGTGCTGGAACGCGCCATGCAGTTGAGCGCCTCGCCCGATGTTCAGGGGCTGCTCGATACGTTCGCCGCGGCGGTCGACCACTTGCGGCTGCTCGAGCGGCAGGCCGGGTCCGCCGACCCGCTGCTGGCCGGGCACGAGGTCTTCCGCGATCCCGAGCGCGTGGCCGATGCCGAAGCGCTGCTCGATCGTGCGCTCGCGGGTGACACGCCACCACCAGCGCCCGATCCGGCGATGGTGCGCGCGAGCTTCGAGGTGGCCGGCTCGAACCAGCTGGCGGTGCGTGCCGCCGATGCCGTGGTGGCCGAGCCCGGTGCACGCTACAGTCCGCTCGTGATTCACGGACCGACCGGTACCGGCAAGACGCACCTGCTGCACGCGATCGGCAATGCGCTGCTCGCGAGCGGCGCGCGTCGCGTGGCCTGCGTCAACGCGGCCACGTTCGGCGAGGAACTCATCAGTGCGCTGCAGGAAGGCACGGTGCACCGGTGGCGCGCGCGCTACCGCGCGGTGGACGCGCTCCTGCTCGATGACATCCACGCCCTCGGCGGCAAGGAACGCACGCAGGAGGAGTTCTTCCACTTGTTCAACGAGTTGCACGGGCTGGGACGGCAGATCGTGCTCACGAGCGGCGTCGCGCCGCGCGAGCTTGGCGGACTCGAGGAGCGCCTGCGGTCGCGCTTCGAGGGCGGGCTCGTGGTCAGCATTCAGCCCCCGGAGCGCGCGCTGCGCGAGGCGTTGTTCGCGCGGTGGTTCCGGGCGCAGGAGGTCCCGGCCGACGCCGAACTGCTGCGGTATCTCGGTGAGCGGCCGGCGGCCTCGTCGCGCGAAGTGCTCGGGACCGCGCGCCGGTTGCGCGATGCGGCGGGGCACGTCGGCCTGGCGCTGACGGTGGGCTTCGCGATGGAAACGCTCGAGCCGCCCCGTCGTACCTCGATCGCCGTGCCGCGCCCGTCGGGCGGCATCGATGCCTTCCTGCTCAACGAGGAGAAGGTCGTCTGGGATTGGCCGGACCTGACCGGACGGCTGATCGAGGAGCTGCGCTGAGATGGCCATCAAGGGCTCCCTCCGCGAAGCGTCGCTGCCGGACGTGCTCCAGCTGCTCACGCTGGGGAAGAAGACCGGTTGCCTGTCGGTCACGCATCGCTCGAACTTCGGCTACATCTACTTCGACAAGGGGCGCATCTCGTACGCGTCCATCGTGAACCGCCGCGACCGGCTGGGCGACCTGCTGGTGAAGGGGGGCGCGATCCAGCAGGCGCAGCTCGACCAGGCGGTGGCGCAGCAGGCGCGCGAGCGCGACAAGCGCCTCGGCGAGATTCTCGTCGACATGGGGCTGCTCTCGCGGGACCAGCTGCACGCGCACATCCGCACGCAGATCGAGGAGGCGGTCTACTTCCTCTTCACGTGGACGCAGGGGACCTTCTCGTTCGAGCCCGACGTCCTGCCCGAGCAGCAGGACTTCACGGTGCTGATCAACCCGGAGTCGCTGCTGCTCGAAGGGGCGCGGCGCGTCGACGAGTGGTCGCTCATCGAGAAGAAGCTGCCGAGTTTCGATCTGGTCTTCGACGTGGACCGCCAGAAGCTGCGCGAGAGCGCCGTGCGCCTCACCGACGAGCAGACGAAGCTCCTCGAGCTGATCGACGGCCGCCGCGACGTGACGATGCTCATCGAGGATTCCGGCCTGATCGAGTTCGATGTCGGCAAGGCCGTGTACGGCCTCATCACCGCCGGCTTCCTGCATCGCGTCGGCAAGAGCCGCACGACGACCGATGCGGTCTCCGAGGCGCGCGTCGAGGAGCATCGCAACCTGGGTGTCGCGTTCTACAAGACGGGCATGCTCGACGAGGCGCTGCGCGAGTTCCGTCGGGTGCTCGACCTGCGCGAGGGCGACGTCGGTGCGCGCTTCTTCGTCGCGCTCGCGCACGCGCGACGCGGCGAGTGGGAACACGTCGTCTCGATCCTGCAGGAGATTGCCGCGGTTCCGGGCGGCAACAAGGTGGCGGTCTTCCACAACCTCGCCTCGGCGCTCGAACGACTGGGACGCTCGATGGAGGCGCGGGTTGCCCTCGATGAGGCGATCCGTCGCGGCGGCGCGCAGGATCCGGTCGTCCAGACCACGGCCGGCGTGATCGCGCTGCGCGAAGGTGACGCCAGCAGTGCCGATGCGACGCTGTCGGCGGCCCGATCGCTCTGGGGGCGGAAGCCGCCGCCACCGGCCTGGTTCCACTACGCGGCCCTCGCTGCCGCCCTCGCGGGCGACCTGCCGCGCGGCATCACGCTGCTCACCGAGGGCACGGGGATCCATCCGCATGCGGCCGCGCTGCACAACAACCTCGCGGCCATCCTCGAGCGCCGGGGACAGGTCGAGGACGCCATGAAGGCCGCGGAGCGCGGGGTGGTGGAGGATGCGTCGCTCCCGCAGCTGCACAAGAACGTCGGGGACCTGCAGTATCGTGCGGCACATTACGACGAGGCGCTCGAGAGCTTCCAGCGCGCGGTGAAGCTCGCCCCCGAGCTCGGCGCCGACGTCCACATGAAGCTGGGCAACATCCGCTTTCGGCGTCAGGAGACGGCCGAGGCGGTGCGCCACTGGGAACGCGCCCTGGAACTCGATCCGGCGAACGCGATCGTGCGCGCCAACCTCGACGCCGTGCGCCGCGGCGGATGACGATGAAGACCCCCGTGCGTCCGGATGCCGGCTTCGAGGCGCTCACGGGCAAGATCGCCCGCGAGAAGGGGTTTGCCTGCGCGTCGTACAAGCCGAGCTGCCTCATGCGCCGCGTGGCCGTGCGGATGCGCGCGCGCGCCGTGCACGACTACGCGGCGTATGCCCGGCTCCTCGACGCCGATCCGGTCGAGTACGAGCGACTGCTCGACGCGCTCACCATCAATGTCACGACGCTGCGGCGCAACGCGGACGCGTGGACGGCGCTCGAACGCGAGGCGCTGCCCCGGTTGCTCGATCACGTCCGCGGACCGGTGCGCGCGTGGAGCGCCGGCTGCTCGAGCGGCGAGGAGCCGTACACCGTGGCCATGGCGTTCGCGCGCGTGGCGGCCG
>JANMLN010000145.1:0-60472 GCA_031372565.1 Gemmatimonadota bacterium
GCGACCTTGGCCTTGAAGGCGGGGGCGTGATTGCGACGGGGACGACGGGACATGGGGTGCTCCTTGGGGATAGGGCGATGTAACGCCCGGGGAGCCCTGCTGTCTACATAGCCGGCTGTTCAGAAGACCGGAGCCACTTCAATGTACTCATCGGGCCGTACATCGTCCGTTCAGTTCGGTCGTCCTCGGCGGGCTCTGATGCCCGTCAACTGCACGACGCGCTGGCATGCCCTTCGTCGCTCGACACTCGGTCGACGGCGAGTCATCCTCTATGCGGAGATTACATGAGACTTAGCAAGGCTCTGGCTGCAGTCGGCCTCGCGACCATGGTCGCCACGGCGCCGGTTGGCGCGCAGGTCACCGTCAACTTCAATGGGGGCACCACGGGTAGCAGCGTCGGCAATGCCTTCATTGCCCTTGGCGTGACCTTTCAGAACGTCCAGTACACGAATGTGTTCGGAACTGATGTCGGATGTTCTGTCTGTTCACGCGTTCCGTTCCAGAACCAGCCTTCGCAGCCGATGATCGCGCTCTTCAACTCGGCCGTGAGTGACGTGTCGCTGCTCGGAAAGGACATCGGAGCCAACGGCTTCGTGATCACGGCGTTCGATGCATACCTGGGCGGCAACGTGGTCGGCTCATCCTCGATCTACGGTCCGAGCGCGGGCGTGGGCAACAACGTCACGCTTTCAGTTTTCGGCAGCGGCATTCTTCGTCTGGAGTGGTCGCAGATCTTGAACAATCCGGGTGATGGTGCGGTCTACGACGATCTGACCTTCACGGAGAACGCCGTTCCCGAGCCCGCCTCGCTCGCCCTTCTCGCGACGGGCTTGCTCGGCGTCGGCATCGTGGCGCGCCGCCGCAAGGCGTAGTCGCTCATCGAAACGACGAGCCCCGCCGAGCATCGCATCGCTCGGCGGGGCATTGTCATTGTCGCCCATACGGTGACTGTCGAAGGCGCGCCTGCGCGGTGTCGCTCGGGTTACGGCGCGACCCGGAGTCGATCGCGCTCGTGCCACTCGAGCGCGGCGAGCCCGCCGACGAACAGCCCTTCGCCAACCAGATGCGCGAGCCCGAGCCAGGACGCCGTGTGCGCAAAGCGAAGCGCCGCGAGCATGCAGAGCACGGCCCATGCCGCGTTGGCGCTCACAAGCAGGACGAGCAGCGCATACGGTCGGCGCTCCCGACGCACGAGCATGCCGGAGTACGCGCCGTAGGCCAGGTTGGCGATTCCCGTCGTCATGACCAGCCATCGCGGGAGGCGGTAGAGCTCGGTGAGCCACGGGGACAGCACCAGCACAAAAACGCCGACGGTCAATCCCGCCCTGCTGTCGATCCACAGGAGATGCGTGCGCATGCGCGCGGGGAGGCTCATGGCAGTTCTCGCATGGTCGTGGAAAAGGTGCCGTGTCGCACTGGAATGCTCGCGCGATAAGATCGCAACGCCGCGCCGCGTTACGCCATGGGTCATCAACACCCCCCGCCGGCCACAGCACGTCCCAGTATCTTCCCGCGTCACCCTCGACGGTTTGCGTCCCTGACCGACTGATCATGCGAGCACACCGCCTGCTGCGTCACCTCCTCTCCGCGGTCGCATCTGTCTGGCTCGCGGTCGGGTGTACGAACGCACGCACGGAGAGTGGCCTCACAGCTCCTTCTCCGGTCGCCCCCGCTCCCGGCGTCGCAGCCTGGTTCGCCGGCAACACGGTCGATGCCTCCACGACGCCAAGCGGCGGTGTCTACCTCGGCGGTGGTGGTACCGACATCGACGCCGGGATGACCTGGCTGTTGGCGCGCGGCGGTGCGCGCGGAACCAATCAGTACGGCGACGTGGTCGTCCTCCGCGCGAGCGGCAGCGATGGCTACAACAGCTACTTGCTTGGCCTCGGTGCGAACTCGGTCACCAGCCTCGTCATCACGTCCGTCGAGGGCGCCAACAGTGCGTACGTGCGGCGCGCGATCGAGCGGGCCGAGGTGGTGTTTCTGGCGGGTGGTGATCAGTCGAAGTACGTCAATTTCTGGAGGGGAACGACGCTGGTCTCGGCGGTCAATGCGCGGATCGCTGCCGGCTATCCCGTGGGTGGAACGAGCGCTGGCCTCGCGGTGCTCGGCGAGCATGTGTACGCGGCCTACAACCTCTCGACCAGATCAGCTGTTGCGCTGGCCAACCCGTACGATTCCTCGGTCACGCTGACGACCGCGCTGTTCAACGTTCCCTTGCTGCGCAACGTGCTGACCGACTCGCATTTCCGGACGCGTGATCGCATGGGGCGGTTGATGGCATTTCTGGCGCGCCTCCAGCAGGACGGCGTGGCGACGACGCTGCCGTTGGCCATCGGCGTGGATGAACAGTCTGGCGTTGGGGTGATGCCCGATCAGTCGGCGGTCGTGTTCGGGCCCGGGGCTGGCGCCTACTTCCTGAAGGTCACGACGGCAAGCGCTCGAGTCTGCGTCGCGGCAACGCCGCTGACGCTCACGAGCGTAGATGCGCAGCGCGTTGCTCCGGGTCAGACCTTTCATCTGGGGACGTGGAGCGGTCCCGCGGCACTGCGCTACGTGCTCGCCGCGACGGCAGGTGTCCTGACATCCACGGCGACGGGCATCTACTGAAAGCGCGCGCCGCAGAACGCCGAGACGCGTGAGCGCCGGCACCGCGACTCCGCGTGAAGCAGTCGAACGCGGGTGAGCTGTCGCCAGCGCGTCAGGTCGCCCGGGCTCCGCACAGGTCGACGGCAAGCGCTTCCGTGCCATCGGGAAGCACGTTGAACATGCGAAAGCTGAAGTGATCCGGGTCGCACCAGTCGAGCACGATGCGCCAGCCCCAATCCGGTGATCCGTCGCCGGCGGGGTACGTGGCATACAGGGCGAGCGTGCTCCCGTCGGCGCGGCCGTGCAGGACCAGCCCACTCGCCGCGTGGAAGGTGTCGGTGAAATCCCCTCGGCATGACTTGGCGGGGCCGCGAAGCAGGAGTGTTCCCTCGTGCGGTGCCCCGTCGTGTGCCCAACGCACCGCCACACGGTCGGCGGCGATCACGAGCGTTCCGTCGGACACGTGGGCAGGTGTGCCCGGCATGAACCAGAGACGGTTCGGTCCGACGAACTGACCGTGGTGCGATGCAGGAATCATGCATGCATCATGCATCACACCGTGATGCGCCGCAAGGCGATGCTCGCTGCACGAGGGGGCGGCCGGCCGTCGATCGAGCGTGCATCGAGCAATCGCCGTGCGGACGGCTCACGAGAGGCGGCACCAACGCGTCGCCCGCTGCCTACGCCGTTCCTCGCGCGCGGCGCACGAGTGTCATCCCGGCGGCGCTGCACGCGCCAAAACTTCCGGCCACCGCCGCAATCGCGCCACTCGACGTGGCGCCGAGCGCGAACGCCGTGAGCGTGGCACACACGGCCGCGACCAGCCAGGCGATCGCGACGTGGAGCGCACGCGGTGCGCGGGAGGCCCGCGGTCGCCAGAGGATGACGGCAGCACCGAGCGACGACGCCAGCGCGGTCCAGAGATAGCGCGCATCGGTACCCGTCGTCAGCAGGCGCAAGGCGCCGAAGATGATGGGCATGGCAACGACACCGAAGGCAAAGGCGCGCTTGATCATCGGACCTCCACCGGAAAGGGCGTCGCTCGCAGCGGCTCCGGCTCACACGACAGCGACGGCTGACGCGTCGATGCGCACACGACCGCCCCCGACCACGATACACGTATCCGGGCATCGGCGCCAATCGGCGCTACGCGCCCGACGTCGAGCCTGGCGTTCCGGTCGCGAGGATCCTGGCGATCTGTTGACGATGCGAGAGGTCGTGTCCTGCGTTGATGCGCACCAGTTCTGCCAGCGACTCGGGGCCACGGTCGCCATGGATGCCGATGCGCGACCAGTCAGCCGGGCTGAGCGAACGCCAGAGCGCGAGATGCCGTGCGCGCAACAACTCGAGCGTGAGCAGCGACGATGCGATGTCGCCGGTGCCGTACGCGCCGCGTGCCGCCCAACCATCCTGGTCGAAGCTCGGCAACACGGGCCGGTCGTGGGTCAGCACTTGGCGCAGCCGATATCCGAACACCAGCTCGACATCCACGAGATGATCAATGACCGCAGCGACCGACCACTTACCTGGCGCTTCCGGAGCGCGAAGCCGGGCATCTGAGCTCCCGGCGATCAGCTCGCGCACCGTCGGCGCCAGTTCGGCGAGCACGTCGAGCGGGTCGCGCGTACCGAGCAGCGCGACGACACCAGCCGTGAAGGAACGCCAGCCCGTGGTGTCGCCGAGTGCGGGAGTTGTCATGGGTGATGCTGTCGTGTGATGAGAGGATGCACAAAGGTGCGAAGCGACCCGCGCTCACGCGAGCGCGGGCCCGCCGCGTCGTTCCCCCGCGCACGCCACCCTTGTCGAGCACGCGATTCGGCGTTACGTATGCGCGCTCTCGATGGACGTCCTTTTCTGCGCAGGAGCAGCTGATGTCGAACGTACAGACCATGCAGGCGGCGTATGCCGCCTTCGGGAACAACGATCCCTCGGTGCTGTTCGGTGCCATGGCGCCCGACATCCAGTGGCACGAGGCCGAGGGCAATCCGCTTGCCGACCGCAATCCATACGTTGGCCCACAAGCGATAGGCGAAGGGGTGTTTGGTCGGTTGCTCGCTGCCATTGACGGTTTTTCCGCCGTGCCCGATCGCTTCATCGACGGCGGTGACGACGTCATCGTGTTCGGCCGCTATCGCGGCACGATGAAGCAGAACGGCGCCGCGCTCGATGCACCGTACTGCCATGCCTACCACTTCCGTGGCGACCGGATCGTGTCGTTCCAGCAGTACACGGACACGGCGCAGTGGGCGCGACTGATGCCGTAGCAGGGGGCGTCCCTCAGAACGGCGCCAGTCGCTCCACAACGAGCGCGCTGCCGCTCCCCGGATGCACGAACGCCAGCCGTTCGGCGTGCAACTGCAGCCGCTCACCCTCGAGCGGTGGCGTCCGACCATACAGCCGGTCGCCCACGATGGGCGCATCGAGCCCCTCCGGGTGCGCCGCATGCACGCGCAGTTGGTGCGTGCGACCCGTGCGCGGCGTGAACCGCACCCGGCTGCGCCCGTTCACGCGCGCGACCACGGTCCACTCCGTCTCGGTCGGCTTGCCGTGCACGGGATCGTGGATGTGCCGCGGTCGGTCGTCGACGTCCAGACGCAGCGGCAACGTGATGCGCCCGTGCTCCGCCGCCACGTCGCCGTCCACCCAGGCGACATACTGCTTGTCGATCAGCCGCAACGAGAACATCCGCTGCAGCGCCGATGCGGTCACGCGATCCTTCGCCACCAACAGCAGCCCCGACGTGTCGAGGTCGAGGCGATGCACCACCAGGGGACCCGTGGCGTCGGGGTAGCGCGCCCGAAGTCGCGTCACCACCGAATCCTGAAGCAACGCACTGCGACCCGGAACCGTGAGCAGACCGCTCGGCTTGTCCACCACGAGCAACTGGTCGTCTTCGTACACCACGCCGGGCTCTGACGGGTCGATGGCGGCCGAGCCGTAGAGCGGCGGCGGATCGACCGGCAGCCCGTCGAGCATGTGCGTGAGAATCGGCAGGCACTTGCCGCGACAGGCCGCGTAGAACACGCCGGGGTGGCGGTCACCCGTCGGCGAAGGTGCGCCCCACCAGAGCTCCGCCAGCGCGAGTGGTCGCAGCCCGAGCCGGTAGGCGTGTGCGAGCAGCTTCGGCGCGGCGCAGTCCCCCGAGCCGCCCGGTGGTTCCACCGGCGCGAAGAGCGAACGCAACGATCGCACCTCCCCGCGCGCGTTCATGAACTGGTAGCTCTCCTGGATCTGGCGCATCAGCGCGCGTGAGCGGTCCGATCGCGCCTCGTCGATGTTGCGGAGCGTCGCGGCAGCACGATCTGCATCAGCCGCACGCTCGTGATCGGCGATGGTGGCCAGCAGCGCGGCGCGGTGTGCCGCGAAGTCGTGCATCTCGGCCGCCCCAGGCACCCACACCAGGTCGCGCACCGCGGGATCAAAGGTCGGAGGAACCCAGCCGTCGATGTCCCATTGTCCATTCACCATGCCCGAGAAGCCGCGCAGATAGCCGATCGACCCGTCGCGGTCCGCGACCACCAGCACCCCGAACATCTTGCCGTTCCCCGGCTCATGCAGACGCCACGCGCGCGCGTCGTGCGCCTCCACCGAGTCGACGAGCTCCAGCGCGGCGCGGCGCGCCAGCGGGTGCACCGCGCTCCGATCGAACGGGCTCGGAAAGCGGGTGGGCCAGTCCGTCGCGTGTGGTGCGGGCGTGAACACGATCATGGGCGAAGCACGATGGAGCGACCTCGTGTTGTGCGATTCGGCGGCGTGGTGTGGAGCCCCCACTTGCCGCACGCGCCTGTCAGGCGCCGTCGGGAGCGCCGAGCAGGTCCCAGCGATTCCCCTCGAGGTCAAGAAAGACCGCCACGTGGCCGTAGGGTTCGACACGCGGTTCCGACACGAACGACACGCCGGCGGCGAGCATGCGGCCATGCATCGCGTGGAAATCATCGACACGCAGAAAGAAGCCCACTCGGCCACCACACTGGTTGCCAACGACAGCCGCTTGATGGCTGCCGTCCGCGCGCGCGAGCAGAAGTCCCGTTCCGCCGTCGCGAGGGCGCACCACCACCCATCGTTTCGGACGACCGTCGTTGCTCAGCGATGGGGTGTCCTCGACCAGCGCAAACTGCAGCACGTTCACGAAGAAGGCGATCGCGGGGTCGTACTCCCTGACCACCAACGTTACCAGATCGATCCGGGACACGCGCGCACTCCTGTGATGATGGTCGCCCTGCAGCAGTTCGGCCGTGGCACCGAAAGCCAACCGACGCTCACCTGCCGTCCGAACGCGGCAACCGCACGTCGGTGGGGGGTGCGAGTTCGCGAAGCGGAGCCGCGCCCTCGGTCAGCGCGGGTGCGTCGGTGCGCCCTTCGAGCGCGCGCACGCGCGCTTCGAGTTCCGCAATCAACAGACGCTCCTTCGCGCCCGCTTCGACGGCACGAACGTAGCGTCGCGTCCAGTAGAGGCCCCCCGCGAGCGCACTTCCCCAGAAGAGGACCGCTCCCCAGAAACTGGCCCAGAACATGTGCAATTCACCTTGAGTCGGAGGCTAGCCGCTGGCGCTGACCAAGCCAAGCGAGCAGAGCTGATGTTCGAGTGCGACACGACGAGTTCGACGTGAGCGGCGGGACCGTCCACACCAAGATGGTAGCCGTGCGGCGCCATCCTCGGCAGGCCGTCCAGCTCACAGGCGATTGCCTTGTGCGTCACGCATCCGCCGCGCAGCACGACCTGGGTGGTCACACGTCGGTTACCCCAACCCGAGGAGCGCCCACGGCGGCGTTGGGGTGGCCTCTCCGCTTGCCGTCACACTGCGATTCACCTACCGTTCTCATGCTGAAGTGACCTGATCGCGGCCCTGACACATGCCGCCCACACGCTTGGGAGACCTCGACGATGCGACCAACCGACCGACGGCGTGACAGGCCACGCGCACGCAACGGACGCACCCGGCTGGCGCAGCTGCTCGCGCTTGCGGGGCTCGCGTTCGCGGGAGTCGCCGCTGCGCGGCACAACCCTCCGCTCGTCGCCCAGGACACCGAGCCCACGTTCACGGCCGACGTCGCGCCCATCATCTACAAGAACTGCGCCTCCTGCCATCATCCCGGCGGACTCGGCCCCTTCTCGCTCGTGGAGTATGACAGCGTGAAGAAGCGGGTGGGCGACATCGAGGATGCGGTCCGCGACGGCGTGATGCCGCCGTGGCACGCCGAGGGACCGCGCGGGAAGTTCAGCAATGACCGACGGCTCCCCGACCTCGACAAGGCGACGCTGCTGCGGTGGATCGCCTCGGGGGCCAGAAAGGGCGACATGCGCGCCATGCCGCCCAAGCCGGAGTTCCCCACCGGATGGGAGATGGGCAGGCCGGATGCGATCGTGGCGATGCCCGAGGACTTCATGGTGCCCGCGAGCGGCACGGTGGAGTACCAGTACTTCGAGATTCCCACCGGCTTTACCGAGGACAAGTGGATCCAGGCGATCGAGTTCAAGCCGGGCGCCCGCGAGGTGGTGCATCACGTGCTCGTGTACGCGAAGGTGCCGCCGGCGCCGGTCGTGGCAGGGGCACCGCGTCCAGCGGCTCCCCCGCCGGGCGCCCCGGCCGCGAAGCCGCTCTTCGTGCGCAAGGAGCAGTTCGATTCGCCTGAGGACCCGCCGCGTCTCGATACGCTGCATCCGCCGCCGCGCCGTCTGGGCACGCTCATTGGCGGCACGGCGCCGGGCACCAACATGATGGTGTTCCCCGCCGGGACCGCGCTGCGGCTCCGCGCCGGCACGGTGCTCACCTTCCAGATGCACTACACGGCCAAGGGGCACGCCATGCACGACCGCACCAGCGTCGGCTTCCGCTTTGCAGCGGGGGTGCCCGACGACGAGATGCGCATGTCCGCGTTCATCAACGGGGCGTTCACGCTCCCCGCCGGGCAGAAGGACATTGCCGTTCCCTCGGAACTCGAGCCCACCGAGGCGATCAAGATCTGGGGGATCCTGCCGCACACGCACCTGCGCGGCACCGGGTGGAAGTACACGCTCGAGAAGCCGGACGGCAGCTCGGAGGTCGTCCTCGACGTGCCGCGCTACGACTTCAACTGGCAGACGTACTACTTCTTCGCGAACCCGCTCGACGTGCCGGCCAACGCGAAGCTCAAGTCGATGGCGTGGTACGACAACTCTGCCACGAACAAGAGCAATCCTGACCCCACGATCAACGTGAAGTGGGGCGACCAGACGTGGGAGGAGATGCAGTACACGGCGTTCCTGTACACGGTGAACAGCCGCAAGCTCAAGACAGCGAAGTAGGGAGCGACGGGGCGCGTGCCGCACCACCCGCATCGGCACGCGCCCCGAACGTTCCACGTCTCCCCGCACGTGGCGCATGGCAACCACTGAACAGCTCCAGACCGCCCTCGCGGGCCGCTACACCATCGAGCGGAAGATCGGCGAGGGCGGGATGGCCACCGTCTACCTCGCCCGCGACCTCAAGCACGACCGCAAGGTCGCGCTCAAGGTCCTCAAGCCCGAACTCGGCGCCGTCCTGGGCGTCGAGCGATTCCTCTCCGAGATCAAGGTCACCGCCAACCTGCAGCACCCCAACCTGCTGCCGCTCTTCGACTCGGGCGAAGCGGGTGGGCTGCTCTTCTACGTGATGCCGTTCGTGGAAGGCGAGACGCTGCGCACGCGGCTCGAGCGCGAACAGCAGCTCCCCGTGGAGGAGGCGGTGCGCATCGGGAGCGCCATTGCCAGCGCGCTCGCCTACGCGCACGAACGCGGGGTGATTCACCGCGACTTGAAGCCGGAGAACATCCTGATCCAGTCGGGGCAGCCGGTGGTCGCGGACTTTGGCATCGCCCTGGCCGTGTCGAATGCGGGCGGCGCGCGCGTCACCCAGACGGGCCTCTCCCTTGGCACGCCGCAGTACATGAGCCCCGAGCAGGCCACGGGCGATCGCACGATCGACGCGCGCAGCGACATCTACTCGCTCGCAGCCATGACCTACGAGATGATGGCCGGCGAGCCCCCGCATACGGGGCCCAATGCGCAGGCGATCATGGCCAAGCTGCTCACCGCCGAAGCGGCCCCCCTGTCGTCGGTGCGGAAGTCGGCGCCGCTGCATGTCGAATTCGCCATCGCGAAGGGACTCGCGAAGGTACCGGCTGATCGCTTCGCCAGTGCGGCGGAGTTTGCGGCCGCGCTCGATGGATCGCGGGCGGTCACACGTCCGGCAACGGTGGTGCGAACGGCGGCAGGCGCGGTGCGTGCGCGCCTGAGCTGGCGAGAGGGAGCGGGGTGGGGCCTCGCGCTGGCCGGGCTCGGCGCCGCGGTGTGGTTCGCGACGCGCACACAGCCGGCGGCGCCCATGCGCCGCTTCACCATCGACCCGCCCGACTCCGTCGTCGTGAATGGCAGCAGCATTGGCGGGACGAGTTCGGTGGCCGTATCGCCTGATGGCCGCACCATCGCCTTCGTGGGCAGCCACCGATTGCGAAACAAGCTCTACGTGCGGCAGCTGGACGAATCCGAAGCGCGCGAATTGCCGGGAACCGAGGGCGCCTCGCGTCCGGTCTTCTCGCAGGATGGCCGCACCCTGTTCTTCCTCGACCTGGGAGGGTCGCTCAACAGTGTCGCGGTCAGCGGTGGCTCGGCACGGAAGCTGGCCGACAGCGTCAGCGCGAACATCGCTGCGGGGGACGACGGGTCCCTCTATTTCTCGCGGCAAGGATGGCAGCTGTTTGTGTTGCGAGGGGAAAAAGGGACTCCACAGCTGGTGGCGAAACTCGACAGCGCGGCCGAAACGCGATTCGGAAGTCTGGCGGTGCTGCCGGGATCGCGCCGGGCGATCGTCGCGCTGCGGGAAGGGATGCGCCTAGGAGTCCTTGCCGAGGTGGATCTGCGCTCCGGTGAGCTGCGGCCGACCAGTATCGAGGCAGCGCTCGTTCGCCATGTCGAGCCGGGGTTCTTTGTCATGGCACGCGGGGCAGGCGAGATCCGGGTTGCGCCCGCCGACGCGAACGGTCTCCCGAACATGGATCAGGCGGTGTCACTCGCGCAGGATGCGGTCTCGCCGGCGGTGAATGCGGCGGACTTCGCCGTGGCGTCGCAGGAAGGGACGCTCGTGTATCGACGCCAGCGCAGCGCCCCCCTGCCGGCGACGCAGGTGGTCCTGGCCGGGGTGGGAGGTGCGTCTCGCGTGCTGCGCAGCGACGGGAGGCGATACGACCAGCCGGTGGTGTCACCCGACGGAAGTCGGGCGGTGCTGCGCGTCGGCGCCACCGCCTTCAACAACGGCGATCTCTGGCTCCTCGACCTTGCGAGTGGTGCATTCACCCCGCTCACCCGGGGGAACGCCAGCTATCGACCGTCCTGGTCGCGAGATGGCAAGCGCATCTTGTACGTCACCGGTAACCCGGGCGAGAGCGTGGTGCATTCGCTTCCATGGGATGGCAGCGGTGCGGACTCCGTCGTCGTGCAGAAGCCGAGTATCGCGGAGTTCGCCGAGGGACCGCGGGGTGGTTGGTCGGTGATCCGCAATTACGCCCAGCGCGACCTGTTCATCGTTCCCGCGGAGAGTGCGGCGTCGGCCACGTGGCGACCGCTGATCGTCGCGCCCTCCAACGAGACGAGCCCCCAGCTCTCTCCGAATGGACGACTCGTCGCCTACCAGTCCGATCAGTCGGGCGAGGTCGAGGTCTACATCACCGCCGTACCCGGCCCCGGGCCGCGCGTGCCCGTGTCCGTGGGCGGAGGACGGTCTCCGCGCTGGTCACCGGACGGATCGCGCCTGTTCTATCGCGGCGGCACCGACCTGCATGTCGCCACGATCGTTGAGCGACCGGAACCGGCGGTGAGCAAGCGCGAGGTCGTTCCGGGTGTTCGTCTCGCGGAGGACGCGGAGGTCAACTTCGCGCGTCTGCCGGACGGGAAGTTGCTGACCACGCTGGGCCCGCCGGCCCCACCGAGGACGTCGCAGCTGAGCGTCATCACCAATTGGCAGTCATTGTTCACCAAAAGGGCGGCGCCTGTGGCGCGGCCGTGAGGTCGACCGGACATGCCGGGAGACCCGACCAGGGCCTGGCGCTGACGGGCGACCAACCGCATCTCGCCGTCGCGCAACATCATGCCTGACGGTAGGCGTTCTCCAGGGCAGCGACGTCGAGCTTCACCATCGTCATCATGGCCGCCATCACCGCCTGCACCTTGTTGGCGTTCGGATCGCGGATGAGTTCCATGAACCGTCGCGGAACAATCTGCCATGTGACGCCGAACTGGTCGGTGATCCAGCCGCACTGCGACGGGGTTGCGCCGGCGTTGACGAGCGCGTGCCAGTACGCATCAACCTCCTCCTGACCGTCGCAGTCGACGAACAGCGAGAACCCTTGGGAGAAGCTGAAGTACGGGCCGCCATTGTAGCCCATGAAGCGCTGACCACCGATGACGAACTCGGCGGACATGACGGGGCCGTCCTCGCCCGTGCGGGCCACGTTCGAGACACGCGAGTCCGGGAACGTCGCGGTGTAGAACGCGATGGCCGCCTCGAGCTGGTCGTTGAACATCAGGAATGGCGTGACCTTCGACATCGGTCGCTCTCCGTGTGTGAAGTCGCCGTGTGAGACCCGGATGCGGCATCGAGCGCCTCAATAAAGTCGCGTGGCGGAGCGCCGCGCAACCATCGGATCGCGTGGCGCGTGTCGATCACCCCTTGCCCGCCGCGACCGCGTGCACTAGATACTGAACCATATGGTTCAGTATGCACCGACCCGACTCGACGCCTCGTTTGCTGCCCTCTCGGACGCCACGCGACGTGGCGTGGTGGAGCAGCTCGCGCGTTCCGACGCCTCGATCACGGAGCTCGCCGAGCGGTTCAACATGACGCTCACGGGCATGAAGAAGCACGTCGGCGTGCTGGAGCAGGCGGGGCTGGTCACGACCAGGAAGATCGGGCGCGTGCGCACGTGCCAGTTGGGTCCGCGTCGATTGGCGGAAGAGATGGCGTGGCTCGAGCGGTACCGCCGGCGCTGGGACGCACGTTTCGACGCGTTGGACCGGGTGGTCGAGGAGCTCACACGACAGGAGAAGCGCGATGAACGCGAGCGGCGAAGGTAGCATCGGTCCCGTGAAGCACCGCACCACGGTGGTGCGCACGTCGGACCGCGAGGTGATGGTCACGCGAACCGTCAACGGCCCGGCGCGCATCGTGTTCGAGGCGTTCGCCAAAGCCGAGCTGTTCCAGCGGTGGTGGGTGCCCAAGTCGATGGGCATGACGCTGGTGTCATGCGAGATGGATGTGCGCCTCAGCGGCAAATACCGACTGGCATTCGACGTTGGCGGCCCCGAGCCCATGGCGTTCTTCGGGACGTACGTCGAGGTGCAGCCGCCTGCGCGCCTCGCGTGGACCAACGAGGAAGGTGGCGAGCCTGCGCCGGTCACCACGGTGACGTTCGAGGAGCAGGGCGGCCAGACGCTGGTGGTCCTGCGTGAGCGCCATCCGTCGAAGGAATCGCTCGACGCGGCCGGCACGGGAGCGGCCGAGGCCATGATCGAGACGTTCGATCAGCTGGAGGAGTTGCTGGTTACGCTGGGTGGGAGCTCGGGACGCTGACCGCAACGCCGCACACTGCAACCGGCCGTTGATCGGCGATGGTCGAACGCCCGGCTTTCACGGCCGATACAGCCACGACGATGACCGCGGCCCCCCGCCGTTTCCGTATCCCCCGGTGATCAACGCGCCACCAGTCTTCAGCAATGCGGCAGCGGAGAACTGACCCGCCATGCGAGGTTCCCCCGGAACAAGGGTGAACGTGCGGTTGCCTGGGTCGAACAGCTCCGCCTGCGGCGCGCCTCCCGCAACAAGGACGAGGCCACTCGGCAGCAGCAGGCTGGTGCCCGCATGCTTGTACCGGCTGAGCCTCATCGAGGGACCTGCCTCGAACTGTGCCGTCTTCGGATTGAAGAGTTCCGACGAGCGGTACTGGCCTTGCTCGTCCCGTTCATCCGTGCCGCCAGTCACCAGGACGTGGCCGTTACTCATCAGGACACCATCGTGCTTGTGGCGGCGCACCAGCATGTCCCCCGCGCGGCTGAATGCACCGGTCGCGACATCGTAGATCTCGGCCGACGCAAGCAGTGTCAGGCTTCCCCTGCGGCCGTTGTGACCGCCGACGACCAGCACGCGCCCATCCTGAAGACGGACTGCGACGTGGCTCTCTCGCGCCGCGCTCATGCGTCCCGTCGGCGAGAAGCGGCCTGTCGCGGGATCGTAGAGCTCGGCGCTTGAGAGAAAGGTCCAGCCCGGCCCCAATCCACCAGCGATCAGCACCTTGCCGTCGCGCAGGAGAACGGCGACGTGATCCGCGCGGGGGGCGACCAGCGAACCGGTCCTGGTAAACGTGTTGGTCGCCGGGTCAAACAGCTCGGCGGCGGCAAGCGTCGTCGTGCCTTCGCCATATCCGCCCGCAATCAGCACCTTCCCATCAGGCAGACGTGTGGCGGTATGACTGTTGCGCGTCGTGAGCATCGGGGGCAGTGGGGAAAACCGACCGGTAGCTGGGTCGTAGCTCTCGGCGCCTCCTGCGGAGCCCTTTTCGATGAACCCGCCCGCGACCAGCACACGCCCGTCCGCCAGCGTGGTGGCGGTGTGCGCCGCCCGGCTCGCGCTCATGGCCGGTGCTGCAACCAGCTGCCCGTACGAGCGCTGAGCAGGAGTGCTCACGGCAGGAATGGTCGCCATGCCAACCGCGAGCGCCACGCGCTGTCCCCACAGCCATCTCATGAGACCGGTCCTCCCGTGCGAGTCGTCATCAGCCGATCACTTTCCGCAACATCCGCTGCACGTTGCCGCCCAGCACCTTCTCGACGTCCTCGTCGCCGAAGCCGCGGTCGCGCAGACCGGCCCGCCAATCCTTGAGCTGCACGAAGCTCGTGAACACGGGCTTGAGATTGCCGTCCATGTCGGTGCCGAGCCCCACATGATCGATCCCGACGACATCAATCAAACGCTTCGTGTTGTCCACGAACTCGGCGAAGCTCCGGTTGAAGCCGCTCGGCCACATGCCGATGACACCGCCCGTGCCAGCCACGAGCTTCGCGTGCTCGGGCGTGATCGCACGCGCGGCGAGCAGCCGATCCGGCTCCATCGCCAGCAGGCTGTGCGAGAGCATGATCGGCGCGGTGGTGAGCGACACGACCTGCTTGACCGTGCTCATGGCCGCGTGCGCAACGTCGATGAGCATGTTGGCCTTGTTCATCTCCTTCACCACCCCCTTGCCGAAGGCGGAGAGTCCGTTGTGCTGTGCGGGCTGCGTCTGCAGATCGCCGAGCGCACTCGGCACGTAGTGCACGAGCTGGATGGAACGCACGCCGTCGGCGTACAACTGGTGCACGCGCTCGGGCTGGCCGTCGAGGCACTCGCCCCCTTCGCAGCCGAGGAACGCCGCCACCTGACCCACGCGCTTGGCGCGCAGCAGGTCAACGGCGGTCGTTGCGTGGAAGGCGGGCACCGTCGTCAGCATCCCCTTGAAGAGTGCGAGCTGTCGTTCGTAGTCACGTCTCGCCTCGCCGGGATTGAACGCGCCGCGCACGACCACGCCCTTGTCGGTGAGCTGGATGAGCGGGCCGTCAGACACGATGCTGAAGAAGGCGCCGGTGAGCGCGCCAGCGCGCATGTCGGTGACGGTACGCAGCTCGGCATCGGGCGGCGAGGCCTCGGCGGTGCCGCGGCGGAAGAAGGCGCCCGGGTGCGTGTGCAGGTCGAAGGCGATCGCGTCATCATGCCGATGCGCGGTGCCGAGCGCCCGGAGCGAGGGCGCGAGCGAGAGGCCCGCGGATGCGAGCAACGAATCCTGCAGGAAGCGGCGGCGGTCGATCATGCGAAGGCCAAGCGCTGGCTGACGTCGGACTGGTCGGGCATGCGCGGCGTTCCTCCGTGGCGGATCGGGCGCGGGATGACGGGACCGAAAGATCGGACCATCCATGGAGTATGTCATGCCGTCAGGTGCGCTGCTACCGGTGCGTGCGCCCAAGCGCGAAGTCGAAGCGGCAGTGCAGGGCGGGCGTGAGCGGCAGGAGGACTGCACACGCCGCGCGCGTTGCCTATCGCGCGGGCAGCTTCATCCCTGCGCACGGATCAGCGCGCGTCGCCGCCGGCACGAACACCGCAATGTCGTACATGGCCGGCGAGGGCAGCGTTGGCACCGCGTTGCCCGCTCCCGATTCCACAAAGCCGACCACGAGCAGCCTCGCGTCCGGCGCGGCCACGCGCAGCAGTCGCGGCACGGCGATGTCGGCACGCACATGACCGTTGCCGGCCAGCAGCCAGGGCTGCCCCGCCGATCGTCCTGCCAGCAGTGCCTCGGCCATGGCCGCATCGCGGGCCACCTGCGCATCGCGCATCCCCGGTACCATGGCCGCCGGCAACTGCCCGCAGTGCCCCGCCACAAGGTCGGCGTCGAGGATGGCGCGCGAGACGCTGTCGATCGGCGCCGCGTCGGTGAGCCGTCGCAGTTCGCTGGGGGCTGCCGACGCTCCTTTCCGCACCACGTCGCGCAGCGCCTCGCGGCTCAGGTTGGTGCCGCGCATCTCGGCCGCCCGGTCAATGGCGGCGTCGACGAGCGCCGCGTGCAACGGCCACTGCCATCCTTTCCGGTCGAAGCCGTTCAGGTCGAGCCAGACTTCCTTGGCCTCGCCGTCAGCGGGACGGGCCATGGGCGCGGCACTGCGCGCAAAGTGCTCGAACACTGCCGACACGTGGCCTGCAGGCTGTGCCCGCAGCAGCGCCGCGCGTGCGCGGTGGATGGCCGCATTGTCGTGCTGCTCCCCCAGCAAGACGATGTCGGCGCGCGCCATGCGCGCCGTGAGGTCGGCGGACGAGAGGCGTTGTCCGGTGCGCAGCTCCACGATCACCACGGTATCGGTGAAGGTGACCGGAGAGGGGCCGCGCGGTGGCGCCGCCGTGCCGCAGGCGGCCCCGAGGAGGGCTACGAGCGAGAGGAGACGGAACTGTCGGAGCGTCGACGGGGTGGCAGGCATGAGGAGAAGCTAGTCCGCATCAGTCCTCGAGAGGACCTCAGTGGGCGTACAGCACATCTCCCTCTTCATCGAGCCCGAGTTCCGACTCGGCCGCACACACACCGCAGCGCAGCATGACATGCCACGCCTCGTTGAGTTCCTCGGCCGCGGCGAGATTCGCGGCGGTGACCTTCACCCGCTTGTAGCTGTACTCGCCGCACCGCACGCAGCCGTGGGCACGCGCGATCTTCTCGGCTTGCAATTCGTTGATCCGCTTCGGCTGGGTCACGACGGCCGAGTGCCCGGGTCGATGGTGGCCTTGGCCGACACGGCGCGAGCTGCAGCGGCCACGTCGTTGGCGTTCGAGGACGACTTGAGCAGCTCCTTGAGCCCGCCGAGTGCGCCCATCACGCCGGCGGCTTCGGACGGAAGGAAGATCGTGGTCCCCTTGCCCTGCGCAACCTGCGGCAGCGCCTCGAGGTACTTCATCGAGAGCAGGTAGGTGGCCACGTCGCCGTCGGGGAGGGCATTCGCGATCTTCTTGATCGCTTCGGCTTCGGCATCGGCCATCGCGAGGCGCGCCTCGGCCAACCCCTGCGCACGGAGGACAGCGGCTTCCTTTTCGCCGAGGGCACGGAGGGCCTGCGATTCCCGGGAGCCCTCGGACTCGAGGATGGCGGCCCGCTTGGACGCTTCGGCGTTGGTGACCGCGGCACGACGTTCGCGCTCGGCGCGCATCTGCAGTTCCATGGACTGCTGGATGTCACGCGGCGGGTCAATCGACTGGAGCTCGACGCGGGTGACGTCCACGCCCCACGACACGGCCGCCTCCTCGATGACTTCACGCATCCGCTTGTTGATCATGTCGCGCGAGGCCAACGTCTGGTCGAGCTCGATCTCGCCGACGATGTTGCGGAGCGTGGTCTTGGTGAGGGTCTCGAGGGCGAAGGGGAGATTCTGGATGGCGTAGGTGGCCTTCTGCGGATCGGACACGCGGTAGTAGATGACCGCGTCGATGTCGATGGTGACGTTGTCCTTCGTGATGACGGGCTGGCGCGGGAAGTTCAACACCTGCTCGCGCAGGTCGATGCGCGCGGTGGAGCCGGCCGTGATCTTCTTGATGCCGGACGGATCGGCCTCGAAGTAGCGCACGTCGATGGTACGCGGACGCTCGATGAACGGGAGGAGGATGTTGAGACCCGAGCGCGCGACGCGATTGAACCGTCCGAGGCGCTCGATCACCATGATTTCGGCCTGCCCGACGATCTTGAACGACGTGACAAAAAAGACCACGGCAGCGACCGCGACGAGCCCGATGAGCAACATGCGCGAGGGGGTTGGGGACCCGTGAACGTTACCGCGCGCGGCGGTGATGGCGGTAGGGCGGGGTGACGGGGGCGGCCCTCCCTGTTGACGTCTCCCGGTGACGTCGGGACTGGCGAGCCCGGGTGTCGCGCCGTCGATTTCCACGGGCAGTGGGCCCCTCGCGGGCACCACGGTCTGCTCGGCCCACGACGCAGGGGCCCGCCGCCCCGCGCCACGTTGTGATGCGCTCCCTCGCCTCCCGCGCCTCGAGACTCCATGCTCCGTCTTCACGCTCGCTGGTTCGCACCCGTGGCGCTCGTCGAGCTCGTAGCGTTCGTCGCGCTCACCCCCGCCCCCGCCGTTGGGCAACAGGGGCGCTACAGCGCCGAGATCCGCTGGACCAGTTACGGCATTCCCCACGTGAAGGCCAAGAGCTACGGCGATCTCGGCTATGGCTTCGCCTATGCGACCGCCACCGATGCCTTCTGCACGATGGCGCGCGACGTCGCCACGGTGAACGGCGAGCTCTCCGCGCATTTCGGTTCGGCGGACGGCAACATCGAGAGCGATGTCTTTCATCGCGCCGTACTCGACAGCGCCGCCATTGCGCGGTATCCCCGTGGGCAGGACGCCAAGGCGCGCGCCTTCAGCGCCGGCTACGTGGCGGGCTACAACCGGTACCTGCGCGATCACACCGCCACCCTCCCGGCCGCCTGCGCTGGTGCGCCATGGGTCCGACCCATCACGGACGACGACGTGTCGCGCCTCGCCGTTGGTAACGCGATTCGCTACGGACTTGGCAACTACCAGCGCCCGATGGCCGCGGCGACCCCGCCGAAGCCGGCCGCCGCTCCCGCAGGCACGCCAGCGCCCCCATCCAACGACTTCGCGGCCCTCGCCGATTTCGACGCGCGCGCAGCGTTCGGCATCGGGAGCAACGCCGTGGCCATGGGGCGCGCCGTGACCGCCTCGGGGCGCGGGCTCCTGCTCGGCAATCCGCACTATCCGTGGAGCGGCGCCTCGCGATTCCATCTCATTCATCTCACCGTGCCCGGTGACGTTGATGTGATGGGGGTGAGCCTCTACACCACACCGCGCGTGGGAATCGGATTCAACAAGGATATCGCGTGGACGCACACCGTCTCGACGGGCACGCGCTCCACCCTGTACGCCCTCGATCTCGATCCGGCCAATCCCACCCGCTATCGGTATGGCGCCGGGTGGCGCGACATGCAGTCGCGCCGGGTGAGCATCACGGTGCGGCAGGCCGATGGCACGATCACCACCGAAAGCCGCGTGACCTGGTTCACGCACGTGGGCCCGGTCATTGCCGCCGCGCCCATTCCGTGGACGACCACCCGCGCCTTCGCCGTGCGCGATGCCAATCTGGAGAATGATCGCGGCGCCATGACGTACGACGCGCTCGCGCGCGCCCGCTCCGTGGATGACGTGGAGAAGGCGATCAGCCTGCAAGGCACCTCGTGGGTGAATACCGTGGCGACCGATCGCGCAGGCACCGCCTACTACGCCGACATGAGCACGGTGCCGAACCTGGATTCCGCCTTCCTGGCGCGCTGTCGCTGGCGCATGCCCGGCGCCCCGCCGACACCGATCATTCTCACGGCGGCCGATTCCACCTGCGCCTGGCCAGTCGATCCGCGCTCCTCCATCGCTGGCGCCATGCCACCCGCGCTGATGCCTCGGCTCCGCCGCGATGATGTCGTGTCCAACGCGAATGACAGTTACTGGCTGACCAATCCCGCTGCGCCGCTCGAGGGCTATGCCCCCACGATCGGGGCCGAGCGCACCGCGCGCAGTCTGCGCACGCGCGCCGGGCTCGCGTTCATCGAGGAGGCGCTGGCGAAGGGTGGCAAGATGGAGCCGGCGATGCTGCAGCAACTCTTGCTCGCCCATCGCAATTATGGCGCCGAGCTGCTCGTGCCCGATCTGCTCACGCTGTGTGCGGCGCCCGTTACGCCAGTGGTGAACGCGCAGGGGTCCGTCGACATCACGCCGGCCTGCGATGCCTTGGCGAAGTGGGATCGTCGGGAAACCGTGGAGAGCCGCGGGGCGCAGGTGTGGCGCGAGTTCTGGCGGGTGGCGGCGCGCATTCCGAATGTGTATGCCGTGCCGTTTGACGTCGCCGATCCGGCACACACCCCGCGTGGTCTTGCGGTGGGGCAGGCGCCGGTGCGTGACGCGCTCCGGGGCGCCCTTGCCACCGCGCAGACGCGACTGGCGCAGCAGGGCGTCGCGCTCGATGCCGCGTTGGGCACCGTGCAGTTCACCGAGGTGAAGGGGGTACGCTATCCCGTGCCCGGTGGCGAAGGACCGAGCGGCGCCTGGTCGGTGATCTCCAGCCAGCTCAAGCCGGGGGGATATGCCCCCATCATCGCCGGCAACAGCTACATCCAGGTGGTCGGGTGGTCGCGCGGCGGAGTCCTCGATGCCAGAGGGCTCATTACCTATTCGCAATCCGACAACCCCGACTCGCCACACGCCACCGACCTGACGCGGCTCTATGCCAAGGGCGAGCTCCCCAAGCTGCCGTTCACGGAGGCGGAGATTCGCGCCGACAAGCAGTTGAAAGTGCTGCGCATCCGCGAGTGAGCGTGTCACGGTGCACGCTGTCGGTTCCAAGGACGTCGTTCACGCTGCAAGAGCGCGTTGGCCGACGTCCGAGGAAGCGTCGCGACCGTGCGCGGCGATGATGCCGACCGTCTCCGGGCGCCGCGCGGGACGTTATGCGATCGGGTGGTCCCGGTCCGGCGCCGAGGGCTTGCGCCTGCGGGCGTCGGTGACGATACCCGCAATGCCGCCGAAGATCAGTCCCAACGCGAACTTTCCAAGCAGCAACCCGACGAAGGCACCGAGAATGGCGCCTCGAAGGGCCCACGATCCGGGCCTGCGCGTTGTCTGATCGGTTTGCACCGAAGCTCTCTCCTGTGTGGCCACGTATTGTGCGTTGAGGCAGCGATTCGCCGAAGAATGTGGCCGGCGAGCACCGCGAGCAATGGGGTGCACGCCTTTGTGTCGCGGCCGACCGCATCGCGAGGTCAGGTGGCGCGGCGTGCGGTGGGGGTTGGCACGGTCAGCTGAGGGTCCCCCGCTTCCTGTTCCCGTGCGTGCTCCGCGCGCGCTGCGCGGACATCAGGATGAGCGGAACGCCCGCGATCCCGAGCCGCTCCCGAAGAGCAGCAGCACGCCACCGACGATGGCCGCCGCGCCCGCCCACACCGGAATGTTCACGTGCTCGCGCTCCTTCACCGTGAGCGACACGGGCCCGAGGTCGGCGGTGCTGCTGCTCCGCGTGAAGCTGAAGCCGCCGTACGCGAGGCCGACGGCGCCGGCGACGATGAGCGCAATGGCGAGGAGCTTGAGCGGCTGCATGGAGGACTCCAGGGGGAGCACGGGGAGGGCGGCGAGCGGGATACACAGAACGTGCGCCGTCCTGCGCGCGCGCCCCATCGCACGATGGGATGACGCACCCTAGGCGTCGCGGATCAGCGCGATGTTTGGGCTGACCAGCTTTGGCGGGCGTGGTCGTTGGCTTCTTCGGTACGGGGCCGCTCGATCGGAGAGCACGGCGTATCCGATGGAGGGTAGGAACGTCCGGAGGGCATCGTGATCGCACGTCCGGACAGGCGACGCAGCGCCTCCGTGGCGCTGATGCCGGACGCGGGCCATCGGGGCTCCGGGGGGGGCGCACCCCCGTGGCGCCGTTCCGCGTCTACCGCTGGCACGCCACTGGTCGCACGACCACCACGCTGTCGCGCGGCGTCACCGGATCGAGTCGCACGAGGCAGGCTGCGACGTCGCCCGCCAGCTGCTCGAGGCCGTGCTCCAGCAACCTCACGAGGCCGCGATAGTCGCCCACTGTCCAGCCGTCGGCACGGCGGTCGCTCTCGCCTCGGGCCAGCAATGCGCCGTCGTCCGGACGGAAGACTTCCCACGACGCCGCCACGCGGTAGCCGCCCTCCTTCGCGCTGGAATCGTCCGGCGCCGTGCCCTCGAGGCGCGAGACGTGCAGCTGCAGCACGAAGTCGTGGCGCGAACGGATCGGCCACGGCGTGACATCCACCGCGCGCACGTGGGTCGTGGCGCCCAGGTACTCGGACAGCGCGCGCGTGACGCCTGCCGACGGGTCCTCGCCCCAGCGATGGAAATTGGACGTGGCGATCCGCCCGCCGCGCCGCACGACGATCGCCAAGGTCGCGAGGTAGGCCGCGAGGTCCACGCGACGCATGCCGATGGTGCGGCTGGCAGAATCGGCCGGGAGCCGCACCGCCACGCGCGTCACGGCGTGTCCCGCCCCGAGCGCGAATTCCTCGAGCGGTGGACTCGTCCGGGCGAGCGAGAAGCAGCCCCCCGTTCCCAGCAGGAGGCCGGCCCCCAGTGCGCACAGCGCGCGCGACGTGCGGTGATGACGCATGGCTAGTTCTTCCTCGGCGGCTTCTTGCCGCGCAGCAGCATGTCCGGGTTCTGTTCGAGCGAACTGACGAGCAGGCGCAGGGCACTGGTTGCGTCCTTGATGCTGGCGAGGGCGGTCTGGAGTCCGTTGCCCAGGTCGGAGTCGGTGGACATGATGCCGTGCGTCTCGTCCACGGTCTGTCTCAAGCTTTGCAGTGTCGCGCTCAGCTCCCGCGTCGCGGCCTTGAGATCGGTGGACATGGGGCCAACCGCGGCGTTGGTGCGCTCCGCCAGGGTGTCCACCCGCGCGAGCGTCCGCACGAGCTGGCTCGTCACGGCGGGCAATGAGCGCATCGTCACCCGCAGTTCCGGCGCCTCGGCCAGGCTCTGCACCGAACGGGCCGAGGCGACGACGGCGCTGTTGATCCCCTTCATGTCGATGGCGCCGAGAAGTTCGTTGACCTTGAACAGCACCTTCACCACGTCGGCCACGATGCTCCCCGCGTCCGTGCCGAGGGCGGCCATGAGCGAGGGGGTCGTCGGGATCTCCGGAAACGGCGTCAAGCCGGTTTCAAACGTCGGCGCCGGAGCATCCTGCCGATAACTGAGCTCGACGTAGAGCTGGCCCGTCACCATGCTTTGCATCTGGAGCTGCGCGCGTAGCCCGTTGGCGATCTGGCGCGCGAGTTCCCCTTCATCGCGGAGGTTGACGAAGGTGCGCAGCTGGGTCCGGAGGAGCTTGAGGTTGATCTCGTACTCGACGGGGACCTGGAACGTCTTGTTCCGGTCGTCGATCTGGATGAGCATCCGGGTCACCTTGCCGACGGGCGCGCCCTGGAACTTGACGGGGGCGCCGTCCTCGAGGCCGTTGACCGACTCGCGGAAGTAGCTGATGAAGGTCGTGTGGCGCGTGAAGAGGGAGGTGCCGGCGAGCAGCGCGGCGCCCCCGACGGTGAGACAGACCGCGCCGATGAGGAAGAGCCCGATGGCGGTGGGATTCGCACGCATGCTCACGGGGTGCCTTCGCTGCTGCGGGTGAGGAACTGGTGGACCGCGCCGCTCGGCGGATGGGCGAGGAGCTCGGCCGGGGGCCCGACGGCCGTCATGGTCTGCTGCTCGATGTCGAGGTAGAGCGCGCGATCGGCGATGCGGAAGATGCTGGCGAGGTCGTGCGTGACCACGACGATCGTCGTGTCGAAGCTTGCCCGCACCTCGAGGATCAGGTCGTCCAAGCGGCTCGCGCTGACGGGGTCGAGCCCCGACGATGGCTCGTCGAAGAACAGGATCGCGGGGTCGAGCGCGAGTGCACGCGCCAGCCCGGCGCGCTTGCGCATGCCGCCGCTGATGGCCGCGGGATAGAACGCCTCGAAGCCACACAGGCCGACCAGCGCGAGCTTGAGCTGGACCACGTCGCCGATTTCGTCGGCGCTGAGCGTCGTGAACTCGGTGAGTGGCAGCGCGACGTTCTCCGCGAGCGTGAGCCCGCTCCACAGTGCGCCGTTCTGGTAGAGCACGCCGATGTGGCGGCAGATGCGCCGGCGCGCGTCCCGGTCGGCGGCGACGACGTCCTCGCCCTCGATGCGGATCGTGCCGGCCGCGGGGGCCTTGAGTCCGACGAGATGCCGGAGCAGGGTACTCTTGCCGCTCCCGCTCCCGCCCATGATGACGAACACCTCGCCGCGGTTCACGACGAAGCTCAGGTCGTGCATGATCACGACCGGGCCGTACTGCATGGTCAGCCCCTGCACGGCGATCGGCGGCGCGTCACTGGCGCGCGCGCGAGGCGGGGTCGCCGTCATGCCTGGAAGAGCGCCGACAGCCAGTCGATCACGGCGTTGGCGAGGATGATCCACGTGATGCCCGTGACCACGGCGGAGGTCGCGGAGCGGCCCACCGCGCCGGCGTCGGTCCCGGTCTGCAGCCCCTTGAGGCAACCGGCCATGCCGACGATGACGCCGTAGACGGTGGCCTTGAAGATGCCGAGCGTGGCATCGGAGACATCCACGGCGGCGAGCAGGCCGTGCACGAACTGCCTCGGCGCGATGTCGAGCAGCGCGACGGTCACGCTCAGCCCGCCGAGGACGCCGACGACGTCCGCGTAGATGACGAGCAGCGGCATCATCACGAAGAGGCCGAGCACGCGCGGGAGCACGAGGTGGTCGATGGGCGAGATGCCGAGCGTGCTGAGCGCGTCGATCTCCTCGGTGATCTTCATGGTGCCCAGTTCGGCCGCGAAGCCGGCCCCGGTGCGTCCCGCGATGATGATGCCGGTCATGAGCGCACCCATCTCGCGCAGCATGCCGGACCCCACCAGGTACGACGCGTAGTAGCCGGCGCCGAACCGCTTGAGCACGACGACGCCCAGGAACGCGATGATGATGCCGACGAGCAGGGCGATGAGCCCGACGATCGGCAGGGCGCCCGAGCTGTTGGACTGGACGACGACCCAGAAGGGGCGCCAGCGCATGCGGACCCGTCCGGTGAAGAGTCCGGCGCCTTGCAGCGCCACCTCGCCGACAAAGGTCAGCGCGCGCAGCGCCGCATCCCACGCCGCGAGGCCGGCGTTGCCGAGCCGCGCGACGGCAGGGAGGGGCGCGACCGCGACCTCGGTGACCACACGCTCCGGGACCGCGCGCGCGAGCGCGAGGAGGCTCGTGATGCGCTTGGGCAGTCCCGCGGTCGCGAGGTCGAGCTTGTGTGCGGTGCAGTACGCCTCGCCTTGCCGCAGGAAGATCAGCAGGCTGCTGTCCCACCTTCCGAGTGCGGAGCTCTCGAAGGTGATCGCGCGCACCGATGGCGCTGCGTCGCCCGGGCTGGTCGTGCCGCCCAAGGCCGCGTCGGCCAGTGGCGCGAACCGCGGCGTGTCGGCGTCGACGGTCCAATCGCCGGTCAGCGCGATCACGATCGCCTCTCCGTCGCGCTCAAAAGCGGCGGTCATGCGGTCCCCCGATGGGTTGCACATCGTCGGTGACCGGCGGCCGTCGCGCGAGCGGTACCTGTGGCCGGCGGCTGCCGAGCGACAATCCTCAGCAAGGATGACATGTAGAACTTTGGTCCGCGCGTCGCGCGCCGAGAATCACCCGAAGGGAGTAGGCCGTGCGGTGCGTCTCCTTGGGTGACGTGGGCGGCGGCGGAGTTCACCGCGGTGATGGCAGAGGACTTCCGGCCGGTCGCCGCGGGACTCGCGCGCAGTCGCCGCCAGCGGGACTGACGCGAACGGGCGATGGCGGTGGCGCGACGAAGCGTGAGAGTTGAAGCGGCGAGCATTCGACGCGTGAATCATCACGCCGAAGCCGTCTTCGCGACCCCTCTCTCCGGAATCCCCAATGTCCGATCATCGCTCCGCCGCCGAACTTGCCTGCATGGCCGCCTGCAACGACTGCGCCATCACGTGCAGCGAGTGCTCTGCCCACATGGCGGGGAAGGAGAGCCCCAACGCGTGTCCAGCCTGCTGCATCGACTGCGCGGCGCTCTGTCGCCTGTGCGCCGACGCGGTGGCGCGTCACAGCCCGTTCGCTGAGCGACTCTGCGCCCTCTGCGCCGACAGTTGCAAGCTGTGCGCGGAGCAGTGCGGAGCGCACAAGATGGACCACTGTCAGGCGTGCGCGCACGCGTGCCGGGTGTGCGAAGCGGCCTGCCGCGCGATGGCGGCGTGAGGGTGCGTCCCGGTGCCGGACCGCGTCGGCACCGGGTGCCTCAGGCGATCGGCTGGAGCACCATCCGTCCATAGGCCACGAACGCCAGGAGCACGCTGCCATCGGCCTGGTTGATGGCCTTCGTGAACTTCGCGAGGCCGGCGGGATCGTACGGGAACTCGGCGTTGCCGCGCATCGGGATCCACACGTAGTTCATCCCGAGCTCCTTCGCGAGCGCCGCTTCGTCGAAGTTCACCTGGCGCTGCATCTCTTCGGGGCTGCGCAGGTTGATGATGGTGGTCACGCCTTGCGCGCGCAGCCAACTGGCGCCGCTCATCACGCGGAGAGGGCGTCTCGTCCCGGAACCAGGGGGGCAGGTCCCATGACCCCTCCTACGGCCTCCATCAGCCGACGAGCCTTCCCGGCAGACGAGACCACCATCCCGACCTGCCATGACCCTCCGCCACGACATGCGCGCCTGGACCGCCCTCACGATCACGCTCGGCATTGCGCCACTCGCACTGCTGTTGGCGACGAGCACACGGTGCGTCGCGCAGATCGCGGTGGGTACCGCCCGTCCACTGACGCTCGATGACGCCCTCGCCCGACTCTCGCGTCGGCATCCCGCCGATCGCGTGGCACAGGCCCAACTGGCATTGGCCGAGGCGCGGCAGGGCGAGGCGTTGAGTCAACGCCGGAACCTGCTGATCCCGTCGGCGCAGCTCAGCGTGCAGACGCTGCGCACCCTGCAGAACCAATACACCGAGATCGCGAAGCGGGCGGGTATCGTGCCGGACCCGAGCGGCGCCGCCGATCCCATCGCGAGCGTCTTCTCGGCCGCCAACACGCACGTGGCGCAGTTCGCGATGAGCATCCGGCCGTTCGATGGGGGAGCGGCGCATGCGCGCGTGCAGGCGGCCGACGCGCTGGTTGCCGCCGCGTCGAGCTCCATTGAGCTTACCCGCAGCGCACTCGCGCTGCAGACGGTGCAGCACTTCCACGACGCGCAGCTGGCCCAGCGCCTCGTGGAAGTCGCCGACTCCTCGGTCGCGCAAGCCGAGCGCACGGTGGCCCTGGTGCGTGTCGCCTTCGAGGCCGGACGCGTGGCGGAGCTGGAATACCTGCGCGCGCAGGCCGCGCTGTCGGCACTGCGCCCGGCGGCACTCGACGCGCGCCGACGCCACGGCGCCGCACTCGCCGCGCTGCGCCCGCTGATCGGCCTCGAGCGCGACGCCTCATTGGAGTTGTCCGCCACGCTTGAAGACGACGCGGCGCGCCGCGCAACGACCCTCGCCGCATCATCGGCGCCAACGCCGCCCACCGCGCGCGTGGCGGTGCGTCTCGCGTCCGAGCGCCTGCGGGCAGCGGAGGCGGGTGTGCGCGACGCCGAGCGCCGGTTCCTCCCGACGCTCGATGTGCAGTTCACCCACCAGCGCTTCGCCTATCCCGCACGCTCCGCGCAGTGGCAAGGGCCATGGTTCCCGCAGACCAGCGTCGCGGCCGTCCTCACCCTGCCGCTCGACCTGACGGGCCGGATGGTCAGTGAACTGCGCGTCGCCCGCGCCACCGCCGCCGCCGAGCACGCGGCAGAGGCGGAGGCACAGCTCGCTGCCGATCTGGAGGAGCGCGACCTCGCGCTCGCGCTCGAGAGTGCGCGGTTGCAGTGGCTCGCGGTCACGACCTCGGGTTCCGCGGCGTCGCGCGCACGCGTGATCGCCGAAACGCGCTACGAAGCCGGTCGCGGAAGCTGGCTCGAACTGCAGGACGCCCGGAACGCCGAACGATCAGCGCTGGCCGAGCGCGCACGCGCCGCGCGGGACCTCCTGCTCGTGGATGCGCGCCACGTGCGGCTCGCCACGCTGCCGATCACCTCAAGTCCCGAGTGAGCAACCCGCACCCGATGTCTCCCCTTCTTGGCCTCACGATGAACCCCTTCTTCCCTCGCGCGTCGCTCATCGCGCTCGTCGCCACGCTCGTGCTCACCGGATGCGAGCAGTCACGAGCGGCTGACGCTCCACCGCCTGTGCCCGCCGCCACCAACCTCCGCCCGGACCAGTGGACCATCGTCCGCACCGACACCCTGACGCCAACCGTCACAGTGACGGGCACGCTCGAAGCGCGCCGGCGCGCGGTGCTCCGTGTCGAGGCCACGGGGGCCGTCGCCACGCGCAACTATCAGGTGGGTGATCCGGTCGCCGCCGGCGTCGTGTTGGCCACGCTGCGCCTGCCCACCGTCTCGGCCGCGCATGCGGCGGCACGCGCCCAAGCTGAGGCAGGACGCGCGGCCCTCGCGCAGGCAGAGACGGAAGCGGGTCGGACCGCGACCCTGCTCGCGGCGGGCGGTGCAAGCCGGAGCGAAGCGGATGAGGCGCGGAGCCGGGTGCAGGCGGCCCGTGCCGCGGTCGCGGCCGCCGAGGCGACCCTGGCCACGGCCAGCGCCGACGAAGCGCGCGCCGTCATCCGCGCACCGTTCGCGGGGATCATCGCCGTCGCACCCGCGGCCGTCGGCACCATGCTGCAGCCCGGCGACGAGATCGCGACCATCGTGGACCCGCGGTCGCTCGAGGCGGATCTCCTCGTGCCGTTCAACGCGAGCGATCTCGCAGAGGTCGGTGCGCGCGTCACCGTCGCGCCGACGGCGTTTCCGCGCCGCACCATCGGTGGCCGCATCGCGCGACGGGCGCCATCGCTCGATCCAGCCACGCGGCAGTTGGCGGTGCGCGTGACGTTCGATGGCGCGGCGACCCGCCTCCCGGCCGGCGCCATCGTGCACGGCACGCTGCACGGCGCCACGCTGCGTGGCGCGCGCATTCCCGTGACCGCGCTTGATCCCGCCGAGATCGAGGCCGACGAGGTGCATCTCACCCGGCTGGTGAACGGCGTCACGACGCGCGTCATCGCGCACGTGCGCGCACGCGATCTCACGCGCGGCGTTGCCGTCGTCACGGGTGCGCTCGCCGATGGCGACACCCTCGTGCTCGGCGGTGCGCGGCGGTTGGCGCCGGGCACGCGCCTCACCCTGACCACCGGGAACCGCTGACCATGTGGATCTCCGATCTCGCCATTCGCCGCCCGATCGTGGCCATCGTGGCGATGCTGATCCTCACGCTCGCCGGCATCTTCGCCGTCGCCTCGCTCGAGACCGACGAGTATCCCGACGTGCAGGCGCCGCTCGTGCTCGTGGTGGTGCCCTATCCCGGCGCCAACCCGCGTGACGTCGAGCGCGACGTGCTGCGCCCCGTGGAGGAGCGGCTCGGCGGCATGGCCGGCCTGCGCAAGTTGCACGGGACGGCCGGGGACGGCTATGCGTCGGTGCTGGCCGAGTTCACCTTCGCCACGCCGGTGGCGGAAGCGACGCAGATGGTGCGCGATGCGCTCGGAGCGGTGCGGCCCACGCTGCCGAGTGAGGTCCGGGAGCCCACCGTCGAGCGGTTCAGTGAGACCGACCTGCCGGTTCTCTCGATCGCCGTCCGGGCGCCGTCGCTCGACCCGCTCGCGCTGGGCGGCGCGGCGCGTCGCGTGGCCGCTGAGCTGCGCACGGTACCCGGCGTCGCGCAGGTGCGTGTCGTCGGCGACCAGGTGCCCGAGTTGGCCGTGCACGTGCGCCCCGACGCGCTGCGCGCCGCCCGCGTCTCGCTGGCCGACGTGAGCAACGCACTCGTCGCGCAGAACGTCGCCGCGCCGATCGGTCGCCTGCAGGAGGCGCAGTCGGAGCGCGTTCTGCGCTTCGACGGCCGCCCGGAGGGCGTCGCGGCGTTCCGGTCGCTCGTCGTGCAGTCCAGCGGCGGACACCAGGTGCACCTCGGCGATGTCGCCTCGCTCGCCGTCGAGCCCGCCGAAGCTCGCTCCGCCGCCTCGATCAATGGCGAGGCGGCCATCACGCTCGACATCCGCAAGCGGCGCGGCGCGAGCGCGACGACGGTGGCCGCGCTGATTCGCGCTCGCCTCGACGCCCTCATGCCAACGGTCGGCGATGGCGTGGCGCTGTCCATCGTGCAGGACGCCGGCGAACGCACCGCCCGCGCCGTCGGCGACGTGCAGAAGACGCTGATCGAGGGCGCCCTGCTCACGGTCCTCGTGGTCTACCTGTTCCTGAACAGCTGGCGCTCCACCGTCATCACGGGGCTGGCGCTGCCGGTCTCGGCCCTCGCGAGCTTCGTGGCGGTGTGGGCGTTCGGGTTCAAGCTCGAGACGATGTCGTTGCTCGGGCTCTCGCTCGCCATCGGCATCCTCGTGGACGACGCGATCGTGGTGCGCGAGAACATCATGCGTCACGTGCACATGGGCAAGGATCACGTGACCGCCAGTCGCGAGGGCACGGCCGAGATCGGCCTCGCCGTTCTCGCCACCACGGCGGCGATCGTGGTCGTCTTCCTCCCCGTTGCGTTCATGGATGGACTGGCCGGTCAGTACTTCAAGCCCTTCGCGCTCACCGTCAGCGCGGCCGTGGTGGTATCGCTCTTCGTCAGCTTCACGCTCGACCCGATGCTGTCGGCGTACTGGCCAGAGCCCAGGGAGTCGTCGGCGCGTCCCTCGCGTCTGCACCGCAGCATCGCGGCCTTCAACGCGTGGTTCGACGGCCTGGCCACGCGGTACCGTACCGTCATCACCTGGAGCCTCGCGCACCCGCGTACCATTCTGGGCGTCGCGCTGCTGTCGCTCGTGGGTGCGGCCGCGCTGCCGGCGTTCGGATGGGTCGGCGCCGAGTTCCTGCCGGAGGATGATCGCTCGGAACTGCTCATCACGGTGGAAAGCCCGCCCGGCGCATCACTCGCGTACACGCAATCGAAGAGCGAGACGCTCGCCGCACGCGTGCGCACCCTGCCTGAAGTGCGCCAGACGTACGTGACCGTGGGCAACGGCGAGGACGACGTCACGCGGGCCCTGCTGCAAGTGCAGCTACGCCCGCGCGCCGAACGCACGCGCTCCGCGCGCGAGCTGGCCGTGGCGATTCGTCGCGCCGGCGATTCGCTTCCGGGCGCGACCTATGCGTTCTCGGACGCAGGCATGAGCGGCGGCCAGAAGGCGATTCAGCTGCAGGTGCGCGGCACCGAGGCCGGCCCGTTGCTCGATGTCGCAGCCCGGCTGGCGGATCGCATCCGCGATGTGCCCGGGGCCGTGGACGTGGCGCTCTCGAGCCGCCCCGGCCAACCGGCGTTCGACGTGCGTCTCGACCGCACCATGGCCGCGGCCGTCGGCCTCGCACCCGCGGAACTTGCGCTCGCGCTCCGCACCGCGTTTGCCGGCCTCGAAGCCGGTACGTGGACCGATGACGAGGGGATGGGCCGGAAGGTGATGATCCGCCTCGACAGTGCCGACCGCCGCACGGGCGAATCGGTGGCGCGGGTGCCCCTCATGGTCAGCGACGGGCGCGGCGGCACGGCGGCGCTGGCGTTCGGCCAGGTGGCGCGGCTCGCACCTGCGTCCGCGCCCACGCGCATCGAGCACGCCGAGCGAATGGCCAGCGTGACGGTGTCGGCCAACGTCGCGGGACGTGCCCTCAGCGACGTCACCGCCGACATTGATGCGGCGCTCGCGACCGAGACGCTTCCGCCCGGCGTGGACCTGCGCTACGCTGGAGACGTGGCTGATCAACGTGAGGTCTTCGGCAAGATCCTGTTGGCGCTCGCCGTCGCCGTCCTCGGCATGTATTTCGTGCTCGTGCTCCAGTTCAACTCGTGGATCGAGCCGATGGCCATCCTGGCGTCGCTCCCCCTCGCCGCTGTCGGCGTCTGCGGGGCGCTCGCGCTCACCGGGCATACCATCAACATCATGTCGCTCATCGGCGTCATCCTGCTCGCGGGCGTGGTGGCCAAGAACGCGATTCTCCTCGTCGAGTTTGCGCGGACACTGCGCGACGCGGGAACGCCGATCGCGACGGCACTGGCCGAAGCGGGCGCCATCCGCTTGCGTCCCATCGCCATGACCACGGTCGCCCTCGTGGCCGGCATGCTCCCGATTGCGCTCGGCCACGGCGAAGGCGCGCAGTTCCGCGCCCCGCTCGGCGTCGCGGTCATCGGCGGCACCATCACGTCCACGGCGCTCACGCTCGTGGTCGTGCCCGTCGTCTATCAGTGGCTCGACCGGCTTCGCGGCGGACGGACCGTGTCCGCGCACGCGAACGCGCCCGTTGCGATGACGGGCGACCTCCCGCACGCGGTGACCTGATGACGAGCGCACCGGTAGCGGAGCGCGTGCGGGCCGACACGCCCGTGGACGACGTGGATCCCGGTCCCGTGCTGCGGAGCCTCACGCTGCCGGAAGGCCTCGTGCTGCTCATGGTCCTCGTCTTCGCGGAGCTGCTCTCGCTCGGCTGGATCGCCTCAGCGCTGCGCGTCGAGGCGGGCGGCGGCACGTGGGAGCAGGTCTTCGTGTTGGCGGGCCTCGACCTGCTCGCCCTGCTGCCGGTTCCGCTGCTGGTCTTCGCGGCGCTGGACGCGTGGCCACTGGGCGGTGTCCTGCATCGTCGCCACGTGGCCGTGCGCGCGCTCGCCCTTCTCGGCATCGCCGCGGCCCAGAACTGGCTGAGCGGCGCGATCTACGGGCGCGCCTTCGAACGCATCGGGATCGTGCGAAGCTCCGCGCAGCTCTTCGGCAACGACTGGGTCGAGCAGTTCGTCTGGTCCTCGGCGATCGTCGGATGTGCGTCGTTGGCGTACCACGTGCTGCGCCAGCAGCGGCAGGCGCGCGCTCTCGCCCGACTCAACGCCCAGCTGCGCACCCTCGCGGTCGAGGCGCAGCTCTCGGCGCTCACGGCGGAGCTGCGACCGCACTTCCTGTTCAACACGCTCAATGGCCTCGCCGAGCTGGTGCATGTCGACGCCGCGCGTGCCGAGCAGATGCTCGTCCGCCTCGGCTCCCTGCTCCGCGCCACGCTGGCCGCCGGCGAGACGCCAACCGTGCCGCTCGCGAACGAGTTGCGACACGTGGACGACTACCTCGCCCTCCAGCAGCTCCGTTTCGGCGATCGTCTCGCCATCCGTCGCGAAGTGGCACACGAGACGCTCGCGCAGCCCGTGCCCACCATGCTGCTGCAGCCGCTCGTGGAGAATGCGCTCGTGCACGGCGTCGAGGCGCGTGCGGGGGCGCGCGCGGTCATCGTGCGCGCGGAGCGCACGGGCGACGCGCTCGTGCTCTCGGTGCTGGACGATGGCCCGGGCCCGGGGCAGTCGCGCACCTCGCACGGCACCGGCATGGGGATGCGCAACGTGCGCGAGCGGCTCGCCGCCCTGCACGGCGCACGCGCGGGTGTGGAACTGCTGCCTGCGGATGGCGGTGGGGCGTGCGCGCGCGTGACGCTGCCGTGGTCGCACGCGGAGCCAGCCCGATGACTGCGGCGACCGCCCTGCGAGCGCTCCTGGTGGACGACGAGCCGCTCGCGCGCCAGCGCATGCGCCGGCTGCTGGCCGCACACCCCGACGTGTCTATCGTCGGCGAGGCCGGAGACATTGACACCGCGACCCGGCTCGTGGCCGCCCTCGAGCCATCGGTGCTCTTCCTCGACGTGTCGATGCCCGGCGGCGATGGCTTTGTCCTGCTCGAGCAGCTCGACACCGACCCGCCGCCCTTCGTGATCTTCGTGACGGCACATGCGGCCAACGCGGTCCGCGCCTTCGACGCGCGCGCCACCGACTTCCTCGTGAAGCCGGTGGCGGCCGAACGGCTGGCCGAATCGGTGTCACGTGCGCGCGACGCGGCGCGGATGCGCGCCGCTGCGGCGCCCGGTGCGTGGGAGCAGGAAATCCGCCGTGTGCTCGCCCGGCTTGGCGGCCAATCGGATGCGCCCCCCGCCGATGCGTCCGTGCCCGCCCGCGGAGTCGCGCGCGACGGCGGCGCGCCAACGCCGCTCAGGCAGTTCACGGTCACGGTGGGGCGGCGTACCCGCTTCGTGTCCGCCGACGAGGTGGATTGGATCGAGGCCGATGGCAACTACGTGCGCGTGCACTGCGGACCGGAGACGCATCTGGTGCGCATGACCATGCGGACGCTCGAGCCGGCCCTCGACCCCGATCGCTTCGTGCGCATCCACCGCTCGACGATCGTCCGGCGCGCCCATGTGCAGGAGGCCATCACGATGGGACCCGGGATGCACCGCGTGCGCCTCCGCGACGGCACGATGCTCGAGGTCGCACGCCGCTACTGGGCCGCGCTGCGAGGCGCACGATAGGACCTGCGCTCGATCGTCGAGGGCATTGACGGCGCGGAGAAGGCGGAGGCGGCGCGCAGCTGCTGGCGAGGCCGCGCGATGATCACCTCAGTCGTGTGTCGACGCGCTCGATGCGGCTTCGCCCCTGGCAAGTCGGCGCGCGAACAAGCTCACGCCTGCCGCTCCGACGCCGACCAGCGCCGCACCCAGCCAGAGCGCCCGCTGCGCGTGTGAATCCATGGTCGCGAACAGTGGTTGTGCGGCGAGCAGCGCGACTGTGGCGAGGCCCCAGACGGCCACGGACCCCGCGGCCCACCGCGCGCGCGTCACCAGGCCAACGGCCGCCGCCACCGCCGACGTGCCGATCACCAGCTGCAGCACACCGAAGAGCAGCGAGCCGGGTTCCGTCTGGCGGAGCTCACTCAGCGCTTGACGAAAGGCACTCGTGCTGAGGAGCAGGAGCGCGGCGGCGATGAGGTAGGCGCCAATCGATCGAAGCACGGCTAGCCTCCAACGGCGAGCATGGGCATGGTATCCGTACGAGAAACGTCGCACGCGGTTTCGTGAAGCGCGTGGCGCCGATGGCATCGCGCGGCCGGCACAAGAAGGGCACCGTGCGCCGACTGCAAACGGTCGATCACGACTACAGAGCGCGCGAGTGCGGCCCGTGGCCGAGGAGGACTCCCATGCCACCCTCACCCTCCGATCGTGACGTGGCCTGGATCGGGGGGACGGTCGAGGCGGCGAGGAGCCCTCGTGGTCGGCCGATGGGCGTCCGCGCTTCTCTCGTCGGTGGCGGCGAACGCGGTCAGTCTGATTGCGTTTGAAGATACTATACGCTAACCTATCGGCATGAACGAACGCCGCCTGTGGCTCGACCGGATTCACGCCGCGTGGACGCGCCGACCGATCTGCTGGCTGCAGGGGGTTCGTCGCGCCGGCAAGACGGTGCTGGCCCGTGCGATCGCGGATGCCGACTACTACGACTGCGAGCTGCCGAGCGTCCGACGCGACCTGCGTGACCCGGAGGCGTTTCTCGACGCGCATGCCGGACGCCGCATCGTGCTCGACGAGATTCATCGGCTCGACGATCCCTCCGAACTGCTCAAGATCGCTGCCGATCACCATCCCGACATCCGGGTGCTCGCCACGGGCTCGTCGAGTCTGGGCGCGCGGGCCAAGTTTCGCGACACCTTGGCCGGGCGGAAGCACGAAGTGTGGCTCACGCCCATGACGCACGCCGATACCGTGGCGTTCGGCCGGCCGGGCCTCGAGCACCGGATGGCGCGTGGTGGACTGCCGCCGTTCTTCCTCGCGAAAGAGTCGCCGGAACGTGACTTTCAGGAGTGGCTGGACGCGTACTGGGCCAAGGATGTTCAGGAGCTGTTTCGGCTCGAGAAGCGCGGTCCGTTTGCGCGACTGTTCGAACTCCTGCTCGTCGATAGCGGTGGCATCTTCGAAGCCACGCGATTCGCCCGCGCCTGCGAGATCAGTCGGCAAACCGTGATAAACTATCTCGAAGTCCTCGAGGCCACGTTCGTCATGCACGTGGTGCGGCCGTTCGCGTCCAACCCGTCGGCGGAGATCGTGGCGGCGCCGCGCGTGTATGGCTTCGACACGGGGTTCGTTGCGTATCATCGCGGCTGGTCGCCGCTAAGGCGCGATGACTACGGCCCGCTGTGGGAGCATCTCGTGCTGAACGAGATACACGCCGCCCGACAACAGCGCGACGTACAGTATTGGCGCACCAAGACGGGCCACGAGGTGGACTTCGTGATCGCCCCGCGTCGTGCGGCACCCATGGCGATTGAATGCAAATGGTCGCAGGATGCGTTCGATCCGGCCGGGATGCTGGCCTTTCGGCGCAGCTATCCGCACGGGGAAAACGTGCTGGTGGCCGCGGACGTCAAGCGCGCGAGCCGCCGGCGGATCGGCGGGCTCGACGTCCGGGTGGTGGGGTTGGCGCAGGTGGCGGCGCACGTGGTCTAGGCGCGCTCGCAATCGGGTCGGTCGCGGCGCACCTGCGCTCGTAGTGGTCACCGGAGCGCAGCGATGGGCGGCTGCCCCCCTCACCCCGGCTGCCGCACCGCCTGCCGCGTGCCCTCCGTGCCCTGCACGACCTCGACACGAACGTTGCGGGCTTGGGGACCGTACGAACGACGCAGCGACGCGGCTTCGGGTGCTCCGCGCGGCGTCGGTCGCCGCCACCCCGTCCTACCCCGGCGGCGGAACCGGGATGCCGACGCTCGCCGCAGGCGCTGCCTTGCCATCGGTCAACGTCACCGCGTTGCCGAAGAACCACCGCGACTGCTCGCGCTGCTTCTTCGGCACTTGCAGGATGTTCTGCAGCATCGGCATCAGCTCGCGCTGCGTGGAGTTGACCACGCCCTCCACGATCTCCGGCTGCTCCCAGAACAGCTTCCAGTACGCCTTGCTCACGGTGGCCACGCTGTCGAGCGCGGTCTTGTTTGCCCCGCCGTCGGGGAACTGCTGCAGGTATTCGGCCAGCGGGCGGTAGAGACCGCGCACCTGCGCGCTGTAGGTCGAGTCGATGACGCGCAGCGCCCCCACCTGTGCCGCGCTCAGGAAGAGCGAGTCCGACTCGGCCAGCATCGCCTTGGCCAGGCTCGAGGTGCGCCGCAGGTAGAGCGCGGTGAGCGAATCCACCGTGCGCCGCTCCCACTGCCCCTTCACCTTCACCGGCTCGAGCGCGCGCTGCAGCTGCTGCAGGTCGTAGTCGGTGTGGAAGCGCAGCTGGAAGTCGAGCGTCAACCGGAACGGCGCACGGTCGAGCGTGAACGCCGGGCGCGACTCGGCGAAGCGCGGGTTGACGCGGTAGCGGAAGGTGCGCGCTGCCGAGTCGAACCCGGTGGGGACGAGCAACATCGGATCCATGTTCATCGGGCCGCCCCAGCCACGCAGTCCGGCGCTGCCATGCAGCGCCTGGTCCACCGCGCCCAACACGTTCTCGAGATACACCGAGGCGGTGAAGCGGTTGCCGATCTTGTTCGGGAGCGGCACGCTCCACTGCGCGTTGAACGTGGTGGTCCATGGCGCGCGGCAGGCCCCGCGCCCCGCCACCCGCCCCAGCAAGGGGACGAGGCAGTCCCGTGCCGACTCCGACCCGGTGGCCAGCAGGGCGCGCAGCTGTCGCGAGAGCGCCGTGTCGGGCGTGGTGGCGGGGTTCGGCACGAAGGCGCGGTCGCCGCCGCGCCCGTCGCCGTTCACGTCGCCCTGCACCAGTGGCGTGAACGGCAGCCCCGACTGCGCGCGCATGAACAGGGTGAAGGTGCCGGTCACACCAGTGTGGAAGCCGCCCTGCAGGAGGAAGGTGTGCCGCGCGTCCGATGCCGACGGCCCCCACTCCACCAACCGCGGATCGCCGAACGCGGCGCCATCGAAGCCGCGATACTGCCGCCGCGACTCCTGCAGCGTGTAGGTGAGCGAGCCGTACGGGCTCCCCGGGATGTCGCGCAACTTGAAGACGTCGGGGCTCAACGTCACGTTCAGCTGCGAGCCATAGCCGCGCAGGTCGCTCGTGCGCACCCCCACGCCGCCGAACGATCCCGACCGGCGCGAGGCGGCTGCCGACAGTGCGCCGGAGTTCACGTCCACCGCGCCCACCGGCACGAACACCGGTCGGTTTCCTTCGCTGCCCAGCGCGAAGCCGTTCACCGCCGCGAAGTTCGCGTCCACCGTGCTCGGCTGGTTCAAGTCCATCGAACCGATGGCGCCCACCTTGATCAGCCATGGGCCGATGTTCTGGCTCCAGTCGAGCGTGGCGCGCCAGCTGCGGGCCACGTCGAAGTCGCGATCGAACAGGGTGGCCGGCGGCGCGATGTCGGTGAGGATGCCGCCCCCCCCCACGCAGCTCGTGGGAATGGCACCAGGATTGGTGGCCCAGGTGCTCCAGTCGGGGGTCGGGACGGTGCTCCCCACGCAGTTCAGCAACTGCGTGCTCCCGGGAAGTCCCGTACGCGCCGAGGCATCGGCCAGCGCGTCGGGGCGGAGAAGGTCACGGAACTCGCCGATGCCGCCACGGATCACCCCCGTGGTGGTGCGGTAGAACTGCCCCACCTGCGTGCTGTTCATCCCGTTGCCGTTGTCCTTGTCGCGGCTGTACGTCCACGAGAAGCCCACGCGCGGGCTCAGGTGCAGTCGCGTGAGCGAGGTACCCGTGCCCACGCCCAGCGCCGACTCGAGCGCCGGATTCGACGCCGCAATGCTCGCAAAGCCGTTGGCCTCGACGCGCGCGCCGTACAGCATCGAGAATGTGCGCGACGGCGCCCACTGATGGGCGATCGCGGTGGCAGCATTCCAGGTGGTCCCCGTGCGATCCGGGGCCGACAGCGTGCGCGAGAAGCTGGCGGGTTGGCCCGCCGACAGGTCGTTGATCGAGTTGTACTGGTAGCGGCCGAACGGGTTGCCGCGCCCCGTCTGCGTGAGCCCGTCCATGCGCCCCCACACGATCGTCTTGAACAGGTGACGCCGTCCCCCCGCCGTCCACAGCAGCTCCTCAGAGCCCTCGGCAGTCCACCGATCGGTGCGCCCCGCGAACTGCGTGGCGCCACCCAAACCCAGCGTCGCCAACCCGTCGCCATCCACGCCGCTCGACGCCACGAGCACGCCAGCCCCGGGCAGCGACAGGTACGGTGCCGACTCGTTCGACTGACGACTGTACCCCATGCGGACGCGGTTCATGGTGCGGCGTCCGTCACCAAAGAAGTCCACAAGCGCGAGCTGCACCCCCCACCCGCCATCGGTGCGACGCCCCGTGGCGCTGGGCGCACCCGTGGGCCCGAGCCCCAACGCCCCCGATTCGTTGTTCGCGTAGTACGTGGTCAGCGTGCGCGCGTCCAGCGAGTCACTCGTGAGGTCAAAACGCCCCAGCCAGGTGACGCCGGAGCGCTCACGCGTGAGTGGCACGCCGATCCCCGAGAGCGGAATCCCCGCGCCGGCGGCCGCGGAGCGCGCGCGAGTGACGGAGTCGAACGCCACGCCGGCCCGCAGCAGGGTGGCCGCATCGGCGGTGAGGAGCGTGGCCGGTTCGTTCTCCCCTTGCGAGAACTCCACCGACACGTTGTAGGTCATGAGCTGGCGTAGCAGCTCGCCGTCCATCCCCACGCTTCCCTTGAATGCCCCCGTGCGCGCCCCGATGCTGCGTCCCACCGCATCGGTGAATTGCAGCGGCTGCGGTTCGAGCGTGAGGTAGGCGGTGCGTGACATGAAGTCGCGCCCGCCGGCGCCCAGTCGCACGTCGATGTTCGCGCCCGCAAAGCCACCGCGCGTGGGATCGAACGTTGCACCAGTCACGCGCGTGTCGGCTCGCGCCGCGCGGGGCAGCGAACCGCCGGGCAGCGCCAGACCGTTCAGCGTCGTGAGGTTGCTGCCGGGATCTGCGCCCATCATGGATGGGCCGCCCGGCCCGGCGACAATGCCGGGCGAGTTCCCGGCCAAGGCGTTCAGGTCACCCTGCGTGCCAGGTGCGAGCTGCCCGGCCACGCCGTCGTTCCACTTCTCGCTCGCCCCCACCTCGGGCTGGTACGGCGACGACGCGCCGCTGGCGCGCACCGGCTTGTCGGCCACCACCTTCACGGCGGCGAGGCTGTTCGGGTTGCTTCGCAGGATGAAGTCCGCTGCGAAGGTGTGTTGGTCAGAGTTGCTCGCCTGTACGCGTCGGCGCGCATTGGCGTACCCGGGGGCGGTCACGCCCACGAGATAGTCTCCCGTGCCATTTTCGAAGGCGATGGCCCAGGCCCCGGTGCTGTCAGTGGTCGTCTGCTTGATGGCGCGATCGGGGCCACGCGTGACGATCACCGTGGCACCCACCACCACCTGCGCCGAGTCGTTGGTGACCTTTCCGCGGAGTCGGTCGGTGGGCGACTGCGCGCGGGCGATGGAGGCCCACGCGACGAGGAGCGCCAGGATCGCCGAAGGCCCGCGATGAGGGAGCCGGGCGAACGAACGACGAACCGTTGGGAGGGGCACGAGGCGGGGCAGGCAAGGGGTGGGCGCAACCGCGGCACCCCTGTGACAAGCGTGTCGGCAGAACCGTTGCCTGCCCGGCGCCGGGAAATGTCTCGTGGCTCCGAACCGTGACATGGCATGGCACGTCGTGACCTTCGGGTCGAGCGCGTGATGATCAGCGGTCACGTGCGCGACGTGGACGTAGCCTTCTCTCCTGCACACGGCACGCGCGCTGAGTCGGAGCGTCGACAGGCGGCATGGGACGAATGCCCTACGCCGCTGCGAGGGACATCGACATTTTCGCATGATTGCCCCTTGTCATCCCAATGTGCGGCGTGCAAGACTTCACGTCATCACCGCGCGATAGGCAACGACGTCCGTCCGCGACTCGCCGCACCCTGCACATCACGTCTGGAGCGCCCGCGTGTTGCGCCACGCGTTGTGGTTGTGCCTGGTGACCACCTCGTTGGTCGCCGCCCCGGTGATGGGTCAGGACGCCCCCAAGCGTCCCAAGCTGCCGGCCAACGCCGACAGTAACGACGTCGAGACCTATCTGGGGCTCGGACGGCGCCTGATGGAGTCCGATCCTGCGGTGGCGTCGCGTGCCTTCTACTGGGCCGCACGCCTCCAGCCCGACAACGCCGAGGCGCACTACAGCCGCGTCGTCGCGCTGATGCTCGACGACCATGACCTCCTGTCCATCCACTTCGATGGGGGCGGCAACGCAGCCGAGCGCACCAAGGACCGGATGATTGACTCGGTGTACGCGCTCTCGTTCAGCCTCGACCCCTTTCTCGTGCCATCGTGGGATCGCGCGCTGCTGGTGACATTCGCCGAGATGCGCACGCGCGGCGACGGCAGCGCCGAGTTTCGTCGCACGCTCGAGGAATCGATCAGCACGTGGGGCGTGTCATGGAAGGCGTGGATGCTCTACACCTACGGACGCTTCCGCGAGTCGCTCGACTTCTACAGCCTGGCCAGCCGACAGCAGCCCAAGAACGACTTCCTCGTGGCACGGCGCGCTGAGCTCCACTTCCGCCTGCTCGAGCCCGACAGCGCCCTCAAGTACTACGCGCAGGCCGTGGACGTGGCCAGCCGTACCGAGAAGAACAAGGATCGCCTCGTGCGCTTCTACAAGCCCAAGGCGGTCTACGAGTACATGATCGGCTTCCTGCACGAGTCGCGCGGCGGCATCGACGCGGCGCGCGAGGCGTATGGCCGTGCCCTGACCGAAGACCTGTCGCTCTTTGTCGCTCACCAACGGCTCGGGCTGCTCGCACTCGCGGTCGGGGACACGGCATCCGCCCTCGCGGAGCTCCGCTTGGCCAGCGAGATCGCCCCTCGGAACGCAGTCGTGCGCTTTCAGCATGCCGCCGTTCTCACGCGGAGCGGCAAGCTTCCCGAAGCGGTGCCCGAGCTCAAGCGCGTCATGGCCGACGAGCCGTGGTACGCGGCCCCGTACCTGTTGCTAGCCCGGCTGAATGATGCGAGCGACCTCAAGGACGAGGCACGCGAGTTGTACCAAGGCTTCCTGGCCCGCGCCTCGCGCACCGACGTGCAGCGCACCTTCGCGCAAGAACGTCTCGCGGCACTCGGCCCAGCCCCGAAGTCACCATGAGGCATGACATGCAAGAGCGTTCGTGTGCGACCGCGCACCGGGCCGCCCCGGCGACCACTCGGCGCCCGCGGCTGCGCGCCCCAGCTACCGCATGGGTGACAGCGTGGCCCGCCGCGCTGCTCGCGGCATCATTCGCCGGAGTGCTCCCGGCGCAGGACTCCACCGCGCGGGTGGTGCGCAAGCGCACCGCCTACGAGGACCTGCAGATGTTCAGCCAGGTGCTCAACCAGATCCGGGTGAACCATCCCGATTCGGTGGACACGCACGACCTGCTCATGTCGGCCATCGTGGGCATGGTGCGTTCGGCCGACCCGCATTCGTACGTGATCTCGGCCGTGCGCGTCTCGCCCGAACGCGAGAAGGAGCTCGCTGACAAGAAGATCGAGAGCGTTCCGATCGACTGGGACTTCTCGCGCGGCTCACCGCTGGTGTCGTTCGTGTATCCCGGCACGCTGGCCGCCAAGGCGGGCATCGAGCCGGGCGACGAGTTGGTGCTGGTGGGCGGCAAGCCGGTGCTCGCCGAGAACGAGGTGGAACTCGACCTGACCTTGGCAGGGGAGAAAGGGAGCGCCGTGGAGCTGGTGTTCGAGCGCCAGCGCACGGATGGTTCGTGGGCGCGGCTTCCGCGCACCGTCAAGCGCGAGCGGAGTGACGCCAGTGCCACGGCGGTGCCTGGCGTGATCAAGCTCCCCGACGGTACCGGCTACATCCGCATCACCACCTTTTCCAATGGCAAGGTGGCCGACGACCTGCACAAGGCCCTCGAGACCCTCGACGACCAGGGGATCCAACGCCTGGTGCTCGACCTTCGCGACAACGGCGGTGGCATCATCCGGGAGGCATCGCGCATCGCTGGCGAGTTCCTCCCGCGCGGCACGGTGGTTTACACCAGTACCGGTCGCAAACGCGAGAGCATCGACACCGGGCGGGTGGAGCGCGCGCTGTGGCTCAAGCCGCGCACCTATCCGATCGCGGTGATGGTCAACGGCGGCACCGCCAGCGCGAGCGAGCTGGTGGCGGGCGCGCTGCAGGATCACGATCGCGCGCTCATCGTGGGGCGCCCGAGCTTCGGCAAGGCGCTCATGATGCAGGGCTTCCCCATGAGCGACGGCTCCACGATCGTGCTCACGATCGGCTCGGTGCGCACTCCGTGCGGCCGCACGGTGCAGCGGCCCTATCGCACCGTGCTCCGTCGCGAGTACTTCCGGCTGGCGCGCGCCGATCGCGACACGGCCGGGCGCCCCGCCTGCAAGACGGACAATGGGCGCACGGTGTACGGCGGTGGCGGCATCTTCCCCGACGTGGTGCTGCCCGAGCCCACCACGGCGCCGGCGTGGCTCGCGCGCCTTTCCGAAGACGATGTGCTCGCGCGGTGGGCCCGCGCCTACGTGGATGCGGCCACGCCCAAGGTGACGACCGCGGCCCTGGAAGCGAGCAAGGCGTTGCCGACGGGCGCGCTCGCCTCGTTCAAGGAGTTCGCCAGCAAGGCCGGACACGCGTTGCCGACCGATGCTGACGCGCCGCTTCCGCGCACCCTGCTCGTGTCGCTGGCAGCGGCCATCGGCGGTGACGCCGCGCTCTACCGCATGCGCGCGCTCCTCGACCCCGAAGTTGCATCCACCGTGGCGGCGCTCGAGCGATCGGCGGCGCTGCTTGCCCCCCGGAAACCCTGACCGGGAGTCGCCGACCATGGCCACTCGTCGCGTGTTGATTGGTTGCAACTCCGTCCACCCCGCTCTGGCGTCGCGCGCGCTCGCACTGGGCCTCCTGCTGTCGCTCGTGCGACCAGTGTCGGCCGAGGCGCAGGAGAAAGGTGCCGCGACCCCACCCCAGCGACCGAAGATCGAGGCGGGGATGGATTCGAACGACGCCAGCGCATACCTGCTCACGGGATCGCGCATGATCGACGAGCGCCCCGAGGTCGCGCGCGCCGCGTATTGGTGGGCGTCGCGCCTCGACCCGGGATCGCCGCTGGCACTCTACGGTCTCTCGGTAGCCTCGATCCTCGCCGACGATGCCCTGCTGAGTATCAGGCTGCGAGGGGGCGCGAAGGTTGAGGAGCGCGCACGCATGCGACAGATCGACTCGATGTCGCTGCGCGCCGAGTTGCTCGATCCCTTTTTCCAGCGCACGCTCGAGAGGAAGTACATCCCGCGCGTCGCCGCGTTGTATGGCGTGACGCCGCAGGACATCGGGATCTCGATGATGAAGCGCGGCGAGCTGTCGTACGCCATGCTCTCGGTCTGGGAAGGACGCTACCATCAGGCCATCGAGAGCTACGCCAAGGTACTGAGTCGCAGCACGGTGAACGCTTCCGCGATTCACGGGACGCGCGGCGTTCTCTTCCAGGCGGTCGGACAGCCCGACAGCGCCCTCGCCTCGCTCAGGAGGGCCATCGCCGACTCCAAGAAGGTCGAGGATACCGCGCTGGTGCGCTTCTACCAGCCCAAGGCGCGGTACCTCTTCCAGTCGGGCTGGCTGCTCGAGGCCATGGAGAAGGGGGCCGACGCGCGCGACGCGTACCAGCAGGCGCTGGTCGAGGACCTGTCGTTCTACCCGGCGCACCAACGGCTCGCGCTGCTCGCCTTGGCGGCGGGCGACACCGCGACCGCGCTGCTCGAGTTCGATCTCGCCGTGCAGACAGGCGGCCATGACGCTGTCTTGCGGGTGCAGTACGCCTACGCCCTCGCGGGTTCTCGCAAGCTGGCCGAGGCCAGCGAGCAGGTGCAGCAGGTCATCGCGCGCGAGCCGTACTATGCCGATCCGTACCTGATGCTCGCGCGGCTGTACGAGGCAGCCGACATGCAGGACCTCGCGCTGACCAACTACCAATCGTTCCTGGAGCGGAGTCCGCAGGTGGACCCGCAGCGCGGGTTCGCGCACGACCGCGTGAAGGCGCTCGGGGCGGCCAAGGCGCCGTAGGACGAATCGGGGGGCTCACGCCTCGCGGCTCGCCTCCGGTCTCGCACCGAACGCCAGGAGCCAGAGACAGGTCCCGATCTCTCCCATCGCCGCGGGCACGGTCGCCCACTGACTGAGAGCGCTGGCGGGATACGCGGGCCACAGCACGGTCGCGAACACGTTGGTCAGGTACCCCGCGCATCCGAGCATCAGCAGCACGCCGAGCAATCGGGGAAGCTGACGCGACTTCACGATCAGGTATCCCAGGGGCAAGAGCCACAACCCCCAGAAGAGCTCGGCCACGAGAACGCCGTCGCTGTACCGAGCGAGACGCTGCGTCACGGCCAGCGCCAACTCTGCCGGCGACAGGCCACCGGGGCGTGCGGACGCGTGGATCAGCGTCAGCACGTCGAGCTTGTACCGCAGGGCGCCCAAGGAGAGCGGAACGCCGACCAGGGCAAGCACGACCATCAGTTGCGCAGCGCGCCGGCTCACGGGAGCCAGCAGGTCGTACAGCATCAGTGGCAAGAAGAGGAACGCGATGTAGCAGGCGAAGCCCGACGCGATGCCGACTCGGAACAGCGGCTCGGATGCCACGATCCGCTCGAGGGTCGCGGCCGAGTCGCCGCCGAAGGCCCATCCTCGCTAGCGCGCCGGTGGAGCGGACGCAATGACGCTGTGCATGACGAGCATTAGCATCCGGCTCTCGACCGCGTTCGGGGCAGGGGTGCGCGGCGCGGTGGTCGGTCGCATGAGGGCGAGCCCATGTGCGACGCCGATGAACAGGTTCGCCAGCGCATCGGCCGATTCGGGAAGCTCGCGCCCTGCCTTGGCGAACAGGGCCGCGACCACATCGGCCAACGCACTGCGCTGTGCCGCCTGCAGCGCGTCGATCTGCGTCGCCAACGTCTGGCTGCGCTCGGCCTGCCGTCGGAGTTCAACGCCGAGGCGCGGCCAGTCGGCGTTGGCCCGTGCCGCCTGCAAGTCACGGCCGATCGCATCGAGCACGGACAGCAGGTCTCCGTCGCTCGCGAGGAAGCCGCGGAACGCCTCCTGCTCACGCTGCTTGTGCTGCTCGAAGAGTTCGACGAACACCGCCTCCTTGCTCGGGAAATTCGCGTAGAACGCGCCCTTCGTGTAGCCGGCGGCTGCGGCGATGCGGTCGATCGATGCGCCGGCATATCCCTCCGCGGCCAGCACGTTGCGCGCCGCGTCGAGGAGTCGCCCCCGAGTCTCGGCTTGGCTCTGCGCCCGAACGACGACACGAGGGCGCGTCTTCCGCGCCCGCTCGGTGGTCGGCTTCGCCTGCGGGCCGAGCTTGGTGCCCGGTCTGGGTTTGCGGGACATGGCGCTCCACGGTGAACACGTCGGGAACCCGAGGAAACGCCTCGGGGCGGGGCGAGATCGCCGGGGGGAGACGACCGAGCAACGGCGGCAAGAACGCCCGTCGGAATATGGCCCCTTGCATTTCAGATACCAATGGGTATCTATTGACATACTCATCAGTATCTGAAATATCCCTGGGCTGCTCGCTGGCAGGAGTCTTCGTGGAAACGTCTCGCGTCTTCGTGACTGGAACGACCGGCCTCCTGGGCAACAACCTGGTGCGGCAACTCCTCGAGCACGGGTCAGTAAGTCGCTGCGCGACACGGCTGGCTGGTATCGCTCTCCCGCGGCCTGATCGCCGCGTGACCGACGCAGCCACGACACCCACCTCACTTCTGGAGCGTTCGCAATGACTGCACCTGCTATCCGTCATCTCACGTCGGCCCTGCGCACGCTCGCCTTGTGTGGTGCGGTCGTCGCGCCATCCGTCGCGCATGGTGAGCGCGCTCCCGTCGCGGCCGTGACCCCGTTCCTCTGGGCCTCGGTCTTCCGGATGATCGCGGAAAAGTGGCCGTCGGTGGAACAGCTTCCGACCGCCGAGCTCGCGCGACGCCTCGAGGCCCATGAGCCCGTGCTGCTGATCGACACGCGCGCAGAGAAAGAGTACCTGGTGAGTCATCTCCCGGGTGCGGTCTGGGCGGAGAGCCCGGAGCAACTGCGCGCCGCGGTGCGCGGCGTGCCGCCCTCGCAGCTCATCGTGCTCTACTGCTCGGTGGGCGTGCGCTCTTCGAGTGCCGCCGCGATGCTGATGCGTGAAGGCGGCCACACCGTGGCCAATCTGCGCGGGTCGATCTTCCAGTGGGCGAACGAAGGCCGCGCGCTGGAATCCGATGGCCAGCCCGCGACCAGCGTGCATCCCTACAACCGCTTCTGGGCTCGGCTCCTCGAACCGCGCCTCCGCGCAACGGCCGCGCCGTGATCGACGCCATGCACCTGGCCCCGTGGCGTGCACCGGCCTCGATCAGCGTCATGGCGCTGCTCTTCGCCTGGGAGACGGCCCATCCGTTCCTCGGTCTCTTCGCCAGCGGGTCGCATCCGTGGCGGATGCGGCTCCGGCATGCGGCGACCAACATCGGCATCGGCCTCCTCAACGGGCTCGCCATCCGCTTCGGCTTTCTCGCGCTCTGGGTGGCGACCATGCAGTGGGCGGAGACACGCGGCGTGGGGCTCCTCAACTGGGTGCCGGCGTCCGCCGCGTTGCGCCTGGTCGTCGCGCTCTTCCTGCTCGACAGCTGGACCTACGCGTGGCACCGGCTGAACCACACCGTGGCCTTCTTCTGGCGATTCCACCGGATGCATCACTCGGATCGCGAGATGGATGTGACGACGGCGAACCGGTTCCATGTCGGCGAGATCACGCTGTCGTCGCTGGCCCGCATACCCGTGCTGGCGCTCATCGGCTGCGGGACGGACGAACTTGCAGTCTACGAAGTCCTGTTGTTCGCCGTGGTGCAGTTTCACCACGCCAACATCGGGCTACCGGACTGGCTCGACCGGGTGTTGCGCGCGGTGATTGTCACGCCGCATCTGCACAAGGTGCACCACTCGGTGGTGCTCGTGGAGCAGAACGCGAACTTCAGCTCGCTCTTCTCGTGGTGGGACCGGATTGCGCACACCTTCCGGCTGGCGCCGGATCTGTCGCGCATGGTGTTCGGGGTTGACGCTGTGGCAGCGACGGACCCGACGCGCTCAATCGGCGGCATCCTGGACGAGCGCCTCGTCACCACTCGCTCGGTCAGGAACGGCGACCACGGCCTATACTCGGCATATCCCGACCGCGTGCCCCATCCTGACAGGATTCCCCATGCTTGAGATCGCAGACGGCGTCTTCCAGATCTCCCTCTTTCCCCGGAAGGCCGTGAACGCGTACCTGGTCGGCTCCATCATCGTGGACGCCGGGGTGCGTTCATCCGCCGCCGCCCTGGCAAATGCACTGGGTAAGCGCGCACTGACCGCCCACATGCTGACGCATGCCCATGCCGACCACCAGGGTTCCAGCGCGTACCTGTGTGACACCTATCGCTTGCCATTGTGGTGCGGCGCGCCCGATGTACTTGCCGCGGAGAGCGGCCAGGTGACGGGCGAGTACCCGCATCCCCGTCACCCAATTGCCCAGCTGCAACAGCGCCTCTGGGCCGGGCCGGGGCACGCAGTCGCCCGCACCCTGCGCGAGGGAGACATGGTGGGCGACTTTCGCGTCATCGAGACCCCGGGGCACGCCAGCGGTCACCTGGCCTTGTGGCGCGAACGCGATGGCGTGCTCGTGGCCGGGGACGTGCTGGTCAACATGGATATGCTCACCACGCGCCCTGGTCTGCATGAACCCCCGGCGCTCTTCACGCACGACGTCGCCCAGAATCGCCATTCCATTCGCAAGCTTGCAGCGCTCAAACCGCGGGTGATCGGCTTCGGGCACGGCCCGGCACTGCGCGATACGGACGAACTGCTGGACCTGGCGGCGCGGCTCGAGAGCTGACGTGCAGGGCTTGCTTGGCTCCGGACTGGTGCGCGCGTCGCAACGGGCGGCCCGTACGCCGATGTCACCTCCCGGCTGGCGCATCGTCTGGGCCATTCGACAAGATGTCGAGCGCTCGGCGCGCGATCTCCCGCGAGCCGCCACAGGCGCCGCCCACTCTTCGGCCTTCGCCGTCTATGGGGGCTCACCGCCCCTACCGCCAGATCCGAAACCCCGGCAGCGGATCGCACACGGGCTGGCGATGCAACGAATCCGCGGGCACACTCGCCCGGCCACCGACCGAGATCCGGCAACGCTGCTGGTTCTCGCTATTCGCAACTTCTGCCGCCCACGATGCGCTGTCCGCGTGCACCAGTGTCACACGGCTCGCGCTCGATGCAGCCTCGAACTGAAGCGAATCAAGAGAGATCGCGTACCGACCGTGTGTCGCGTGGTATGCATCCTGCGCCTCGACGAGCATCCGAAGGCTCGCCTTCATCGCGGACGCCTGGGCGGCGTGTCTCGCGGTTGGCGACGTGGATAACGACACGATCGAGACATTGATGGCGAGGAGCAGGCCAGTCCCGAGGACGTTCACCAGCCCCCGACCCAACGTCGGTGGAGCCGCGTCCCTCGTGGCGTTGCGAGCTGACCGTGCACGCGCCAACATCCAGGGTCCAGCGTACCCGTACACGACCCCGTAGCCTGCGCTCACCACAGCATAGGCCAGCGCAAGATCCGCCCAGGACACGGCGCGCTCGGTGTCCACGATGGCGCCCACGAGAAATGGAAACGGGACACTCAGACCACGGGCGAGCGGTACGCCACGGATCCAGCCCCAGCACGGTACCAACGCGGCTTCCCAACTGAACGGCTTGGCAGCTGTCATCCGTACGCCAGGGAATGCAGGGTGGGATGCCGGATGTCTCGGCTCGGCGTCGTCGACGTTGTCGTGCCTCTCGCCGCGACAACGCAAGGTAAAACCCATGTGCCGCATCGGGATGGGAAATCAATCGGCGCGGGGCGTCGCACGTCACCGGCCAGCGCGCGTGAACGGCAGCGTCCGCGTGCGTCCCCGCCCGATGTCGAATCCCGTCACGCGTCCCCGCGCGTCGCATTGGCGTTCAGGCGGCTGCGTCCTCGCCATCGCGATGTCGCGTAGGGGAAGACCCACCGGCAAGTCTTCCGCTTGCTCCACACCCCCGTACGTCGTATGGTCGTGCACAGCAACTTTCCCACGGAGACAGAGGAGAAGCGCCATGAGCACGATTCTGCACCGATCGCTCAGCGTCGTCGCTGCCGTTGCCCTCGTCGCAACGGCCGCGCACGCTCAGGCCAAGGATCCCGTGATCGGGACCTGGACGTTGAACCTGGCCAAGTCCACGGGAGCGGCCGCCTCGATGCCCAAGTCGGGGACCCGCACCTACACGGCAGCCGGCGACAAGATCGCGATGGTCGCCGAGTTGACGGGCGCCGACGGCAAGGTGGCGAAGACGGAGTTCACCGTCGCCGCCGACGGCAAGGACTACGCGTACAAGGGCGACCCGAACTACGACATGATCTCCATCAAGCGCCTCGATGCCAACTCGGTCGAGTCGACGCTCAAGAAGGGAGGCAAGGTGGTGAGCACCGCGACGCGCGCCGTGTCGAAGGACGGCAAGACGATGACGATCACGCTGCAGGGCAAGGATGCGAAGGGCGCGCCGGTGAAGTCCGTGACCATCTGGGACAAGAGGTAGTCCCGGCGCGTGCTGCCCCGCCCACGGCGTGCACGTGGGCGGTGGCTTCGCCGCAGTCCTCGGCCGGTCGCATCGGTGGCGGTGACGTCCGCCCCGCCTCGAGCGCCGCGCCGTCCCTCATCTCGCCATTGAGTGACTTCGGGTCGCCCAGCTACCGCTTCCGCCGCCCCGACACCGGAAACTCCGCCTTGCCCAGCGCGCCCTCCAAGTCCGCCGCCCGCTCCTCGACGTACCGACGCGCGTCGGCCACGCCCTGGTTGTAGATCGCGGGCGCGATGTCCTCCAGCACGTGATCCAGCAGCAGCGTCGCCGCGAGCATCGTCCACTCGTCGTCGAGTTGCTCGGCGGAGTATGTGCGCAAGGACTGGATCGCCTGCGAGCGCAACGGCTCATCGAGCGTGATGGAGATGGGCTTGGGCATGAGTGGCGAGCGGGGAAGGGGTGAACGCGACCGTGCGGCTCAGGGCCCGATCCAGTACGTGGCCTTGATCAGGAAGACGTTGGTCATCCGGTCGCGATAGACGTCGAACAGTTGCTGCCCGAGCGCGAGCTGCGCGGTGGGGTCGAACCCCTCGCGCTGCTGCTGCCAGACGAAGAACACCGTGCAGCCCGGCGCGTACTCCCAGCGGAGCACGGCGTTGCCGCGCATGGCGCGCACCGTGAAGTCGGGATCGCCGAAGGTGACGGGCGTCGCGGGGCCCGCGCCGTCAGCGTCCACCGTCACGGCGCCGGCGCTGCGCACCACGGTGCTGCCATTGGCGCCAAAGGTGCCGCGATCAAAGGTGCCGCGCTGCCTGAGCCAGGTGAAGCGCTCGAACTGTCCCGCGCTGATGAACGGCTGGGCCACCATCTGCAGTGACAGGTACGGCGTGAAGGTCCAGTCCACGCGCGTCGTGATGCTGAGCTCGTTCTGGCGCACTTCGCCAAGGACGGTACGGATCCCCGCGGTGCCCGTGGCGGTGGGGTCCGCGGCATTGGCCACCCACTGCGCATTGTCGAAGCGGAGATCGAGCTGGGGCGACACGCGCAGGCGCAGCGCGGGCACGGGGCGCACATCGAGTTCGACCCCTGCACTGGTGATCGACTTGCCCGAGGCATCGGCACGCCAGCCGAGCGAAAGCGCGGCAATCACCGGCTTCCGCGAATCGCTGCGCACGCGTCCGGACAGTCGCCAGAAGGCGGGGAGTTGCGTGAGGACGCCGCCGCGCGTGGTACGATCGTCGCCATACGATGGCGAGTAGAAGCCGTCGAAGCCCAGCGAGATGAAGTTGTTGGTCAGCGCCTCGCCAAAGAGGGCGTGGCGTTCCTCGATCTTGTCGCCACCGAAGTTCCACGACGCGGTGGTGCCGGTGCCAACACTGTACTCGCGGAACCAGCGTGACTGCGAGGGATTGCGGTACGACAGCAGGGTGGAGAAGGTGCGGAAGTCGGCGCGCGTGCCAAAGCCGAGTTCGTTGAGGTCAAAGCCGGGGGTGGTCTGCTCGAGCGTGACCGAGCCCAGCCATCGCTTGCCGGCGAGCTTCGCGAATGACAGGGCGGCATAGCTGCCCGTGAGCTGCGTCGCCGCGCTATCCACGCCGAGCCAGGGCGCGTCGGGGCGCTGGAAGAGGCGCGGCGCGGCGCGCTGCAGGCCGCGAATGAAGCGCGTGTCACCATCGGAGCGCGTGGTGGCCCAGAGCCCCGAAATGGCCCAGGTGCGACTGTCCCACGCGTGCTCGAAGTCCAGCCCGCCCACGAGCGCTCGATTGGGCATGAGCGGGCGCAGGGCGTCGTCGGTGAGCTCGCGGTTCACGTACGAGGTGAAGCTGCCCACCACCGTGTTGCCGTCGCGGAAGTCCTGCCGAAGCCGCGCCACCACTTGCTCGCTGCGCGGTTCCACCATGTCGCGCCGCACGTTGCCGAGCGTGTCGAGCCAGCGTCCTGACTCCTGCGACGTGACCGCCGCCAACACGCCCACCGAGAGCCCGCCGTCGGTCTTGCCGCTCACCTTCGCCGAACCGAGGATCGGCGTCTGGCGCGGGATGTCCGCAAAGAGCGCATCGCCGAAGCGGCGGCGCGGTGCGCGCCCCACGCGGCGGGTGTAGAAGAAGATGTTGCTGCTGTTGTCGTTGAGCGTGAGCGTGCGCCCGAAGGAGAAGATGTCCGCCCCCTCGAGGAAGAAGGGCCGCCGCTCGGGGAAGAACACCTCGAACTGCGTGAGGTTGACCACGGCGGGATCGGCCTCGACCTGGCCGAAGTCGGGATTGAGCGCGCCGGTGAGGGTGAGCCCGGCGGGCAATCGGTAGCGGAAGTCCACGCCCACCGCCTGCGCCGGCTTCACGTCGCGCGTGAACGGGTCGCCCGCGGGGATGCCGGACTGCGTGGTGACCTGCGAGCGTGCGTAGGGGAGCAGTTCGAGCCGCCCCGGCGACTGCAAACCGGTGAGGCCGGTGAGGTCGCCAAAGCGCGACACGTACGCGGGTTGGTCAGCGGGGACCTCGCGCCAGAACGACGTTTCGCCGTCGCGCGCGACCTCGCGCCCGAAGTTGATCCCCCAGCTCAGCGCACCGCCGTCGGGAGGAATGGTGAAGCGCAGTTGCGACAGCGGAATGCGGAACTCCGCCGTCCATCCGGTGCTGTCGCGGTGCACCTTGCTCTCCCACACCGCGTCCCAGAGGTTGTCGTCCTGCGTGTCGTTGAAGTGGAAGACGTCCTGCTGCGCGCCCGCCGCACTCGTGCCGAAGCTGAAGGCGGTGCGCCGGTCGTTGTACGTGTCGAACGAGACCCACACATAGTCGGCGTAGATCTCGTCCACATCTCGGCGCGAGAGCTGGCGCGCGATCGAGTCAGGGGCGGGGTCGAAGGCGTGGATGCCGACGTACAGGTTCCGACTGTCGTAGAGCACGCGCGCCTCGGTGCGGAAGCGCGACGGCCTGCCCGAGTTGGGGCGCTGCTGCGTGAAGTCGGTGGCCACCGGTGCCTCGTGCCAGATCGCCTCGTCGAGGCGCCCGTCAACGACCGGCGGAGTCGTCACTCGCGTGGAGGGCAGCTGGTGGCGCCCGGTGGCGGCGACCGTGATCATGGGCTTGGGCCCCCCACCGGCGGGACGCGGTGGCACCTGCTGCGCTGCGGCCGCGGGAACGCCCCCGAGGGCCAGCGCCATGATGGCCACGATGGGGACGAGTGCGCGCGGTGTCATGGACCGTCGCAAGTTACCGCCCGGGACGCCCCCGGGCTCCGAGCGCGGGCGACGGCGCGCGTTCGCCGCTCACGGCGCCGCCGTGGGCCGGAAGTTCGCCACCACCAACGCGCGCACACGGAAGCTCGTCACCACGGGGTCGAGCGCGGCCGTGGGCGGGGCGGGAAGGGTGGACGCGATCAGGTCGAGGCTCGTGCGCAGGTTGGTGATGGCCACGTCGAACGAGACGCGCGAACCATCGCCCTGATTTCGATCAGGACGATGGCTCGCTGGTGGTCACCTGCCGATGTATCGCGCGTGTCGTGACTACTTCAGTGACCCCGTGAACGGATTCGCATCAACGGGCCCCTCGAACGCGATGAACAGCGTACACGATGTCCGGCCCGTGCACCGCGCTTCGTGCGGCAGGCTGGCGGGGCCATACGCATAGTGTCCCGGCTTCAGGGTGGCGGCTGCAGCTCCCTTGTACGTCACGGTCAGCTGCCCCTCCACCAGGATCATGCGTTCGGCGGACGTGTGCGAATGGGCGGGGATGGTGTAGCCGCCCGGTACGCGAAGGAAGACATCGGCGTTCGGCTTGGATGGATCGCCATTGAGCACGGCGATCTGACATCCTGTCGGGAAGATGGGCGGGCACGGGCCCCACTGGAGCGCGGACGACACACTCCGGGTGATTGGTGCTGCCGCCGGCTGTGCCTCAAGACGGACGGCGGTCGTGAGGTGGGCAGCGCCTGTCAGCGCAAGGGTGAGTGCGAATGCGGAAACTCGTGCCTTCGTCATCAGCGGTACTCCCGTGGGGTGGTGGTGCAACGGCCAGATGAGGGACCTCCCGAACGATTGCCCCACCTCGACGGGCGCCGCTTGGAGCTTGTGTGGAGATTGTCTGGAGATTCTCCCGCCGCCTGGGTAAGGTTGCCAGCAATGATCTATGCGTTCGCAGGTTTCGAGTTCGACACGGATCGACACGAGTTGCGCGCTGCGGGTATCCACGTCCCGGCGGAGCGGCAAGTCATTGCCTTGTTGAGACTCCTTGTCGAGAATCGCGTGCGCACGGTCACGAGGGACGAGATCATCGCCGCAGTCTGGAAGGGTCGGATCATCTCGGACTCGGCGATCTCGAGCCGGATCAAGTCGCTTCGGCACTGCCTTGGCGATGATGGTCGTGCGCAGCGCGTCGTCCGCACCGTGCACGGCATCGGCTTCCGCTTTGTGGCCGACGTGACGGTGCGTGAGGCGATCTCGTTTCCGCCGGCGCTGCCGTCGCCCGATGCCACGCCGAGTCCGCAGGCACGGCCGAGCATCGCGATCCTGCCGTTCCACGGCCTTGGCGTGTCCTCAGCCGTGTCGTTGATCGTCGAGGCGTTGCCCTCGGACCTGATCACGGCGCTGTCGCGCCTGCACTGGTTGTTCGTCATCGCACGCGGCTCGTCGTTCCGCTTCCGGGCACCAGACACGAATCTCGACGACGTGCGCGCCGCCTTGAACGTGCGGTATTGCCTCGCCGGTATCGTCGAGATCAGTGGTGGCACACTGTCGATCTCCGTCGAGCTGAGTGACACCGGTGATCGTGGCATTGTCTGGGCTGATCAATTTCGTGGCTCGATCGATGCCGTCCATGAGATTCGGGAACGCATCATCGCCGCTGTCACGAGTGCGATCGAGGTGCGGATTCCAGACCACGAGGCACAGCGCGCGCTGCTCCGGTCTCCCGAGCAGCTCGATGCGTGGTCGGCGTATCACCTCGGGCTGCGACACATGTATCGGTTCAACCGGTCCGATAATGAAATCGCGGCGGGCCTGTTCACGCGCGCGATCGGACTGGAGCCGGAGTTTGCACGCGCCTATGCCGGTTTGTCATTCACGCACTTTCAGACCGCGTTCCTGCGTTACGAGAACGATTCGGACTCGGCACGCCGGGCCGAGCGGTATGCTGCCGCATGTCTGGAGCGCGATCCGCTCGATCCGTTCGGACACTTCACGATGGGACGAGCGCTGTGGCTCAATGATGATCTCGAAGGCAGTCTCCCGTGGCTGGCACAGGCCAACGCGCTGAATCCGAACTACGCGCAAGCACGGTACTCGACGGGATGGGCTGAGGCGCTGCTGGGGAGCGCAGATGCCAGTCACCGCAACATCGACGCGGCCATCACCTTGAGTCCGCTCGATCCGCTCGTCTACGGGATGCTGGGTGTCCGAGCCCTGTCGAGCCTGACGCTCGACGACGCGCCGCAGGCGGCGCAGTGGGCCGAGCGTGCGGCACGCGCGCCAGGGGCCCATCCGCTGATCGAGATGATTGCGGCAGCCGCACATGGTCTGAACGGTGACCACGCCGTCGCTCGTCGCTGGGCCGCGTCCGCGCGTGCGAGAGCGAGCTATCTCGATATCTCCGATTTCCTCCGTGCGTTCCCGTTTCGTGATTCACCGACACGGGTGCGGGTCTCTGGAATGCTGACGCGCCTTGGTTTCCAGCCGCGAGCCGCGGCGCGCGGCGCGCGCGCGCCAACAGACGCAACCTGAGGCAGCGCGTCTCGTACGGCGATCACAGGCTCCGACGGATCGAACCGTGCGAAATGCCTCATCAGGGTCGCGAATGTCCCGCTCACACGCCCGACCGATGGCGTGCTTCGTAGCGACAGCCATCGGATGTACGTCCGTGATTCGGTCAGCTTCACGTCGTCCATGGCATGGACGGGCGCGACGCCGGTGAGCAACCCCTACCTCGTGTCCCCGGACGCCAAACTGCAGGCGTCCGGTCTGACACTGACGCGCCGCGACGCTCCCGTTCGCCGTGGTACCCGGATTGCGCTGCGGGAAGACCCGGTGAGTTTCACGAGCGGTGGTGCACGATTCGTGGGCAAGCTGATACTGCCTGCGACGGGAACGGGACCGTTCCCGGTCGTGGTGTACGTCCACGGCTCGGACAACGTGCCCTCAGTTGATCGCGTCTGGGAGCCGTACCTGCTGGCTGCAAACGGCATCGGGATGCTGGTCTTCGACAAGCGCGGGACGGGACAGTCCGGCGGAACGTACACGCCGCTGTGCTCGACGCTGGCGAACGATGTGGTCGCTGCAGTCCGGCGGCTGCGTCAGCATCCAGCGGTTGATACCGCGCGCATCGGCTTGGCTGGTTTCAGTCAGGGCGGCTGGGTTGCCCCACTCGCTGCGTCGAAGGCTCGCGGGATTCGTTTCGTGCTCGTGAGTTACGGCATGACGATGTCGATTGCCGAGAAGACCGGCTCGAGGCGCCGCTGAAGTTGCGGGAGCGTGGCTTCAGCGTTGGTGATATTCGTGAATGTGAGGAGCTGAACGCCGCGATGCATCGTGCCGCTGCGCAGCGCTTTGCGGCGAGCTGGGGCGACGTGGAGGCATTGGCGACCAAGTACCGCGACCGGCGCTGGATGGCCGCGTTGCCTGAGACGCAGATCTGGGCGGGGACGATCCTTGGAATGGGGTTGGATAAAGCCAGGGTCGTGATGCCGGCGATGCTCGAGTCGTTCGTGGATCTCTTCTACGACTCCGTCTCCACGTTGCCGTCGCTCAGTATTCCGATGCGGTGAATCGTCGCGGGTGATGATATCGAGGCGCCGCCCGGTCCGACGATCGCGGCGCTGGCGCAGCTCCGGAAGGAGGGGAAGCACGTCACGACGAGGATCTTTCCCGGCACGGACCACGGGATCACGGAGTTCGCGGTGGTTGGTGATCGTCGTGTACTGATGAGGTACGACGGGTGGTATGCCACAAGTTCCCGACGCACCAGCACGAGGACCACGCCGCCAACGTGCATGCGGTGGTCACGCTGGATGTCCCCCTGTGAATGGGTGAGGAGACGGCGAACGCCGTTCGCGAGCCATCGCGTCCGGCGTGTTCCGTAGTGTGATGTCCCTCCGAATTCACCCCGTTGTGCGATATCCGGACAGAACGTCGAAGCCCAGCATCCATCAATAGGGCCACCTCCGGCCCGTGAGGACGGATCGCGCGAGCGATCACCTCCGGCGGAGCGGGCGACTTCCGGTAATTCGATGTGATGGTTCGAGCGAGCCGCGCGATGCCCCACGTCCGCATGCAGCGCCGGTTGGTCGGCCTGCTCGCGGTGGCCGGACTGCTGTCGACGTCGTGCGATGTGCACGGCACGACCGGCCCCGGCTCGCTCGCCCGCATGTCCGTCACCCCAAACCCCGACACGCTCCCCATCAGCGCGAGTCGGCAGTTCGTCGCGACAGGACGGGACGCCGCGGGCGCAAGCGTGTGGATCGCCCCCACCTGGTCGGTCATTGCGGGAGGGGGCACGATTGACGGCACCGGCCGTTTCGTCGCTGGCGTGGTGCCCGGGAGCTATGCCTCGACCGTCCGGGCCGCGAGCGGTGCGATGTCCGCAACGGCGACCGTCGTCGTCACCGTCGGGCCGCTGGCGACGATCACCGTCACCCCCAATCCCGATACGCTGGCCGTCGACGGCACGCGCACCTTCACTGCGGTGGGGCGGGACGCGGCGGGGAACCTGGTCGCGCTGGTGCCGACCTGGTCGGTGGTGGCGAGCGGCGGCACGATCGGCGTCGCGAGCGGCGTCTTCACGGCCGGCACCGTGCCGGGCGCGTACGCCAACACCGTGCGGGCGTCGAGCGGCCTGATCGCCGGCACCGCGACCGTCGTGGTGACCGCCGGCGCGCTGGCCACGATCTCCGTCACACCCAATCCCGACACGCTGGCGATCGGCGCGACGCGGACGTTCACCGCCGTCGGGCGGGATGGCTGGGGCAACGTCGTGCCCGTGGCGCCAACGTGGACGGTCGTCGCCGGCGGTGGCGGCATCTCGGCCGGCGGGCTGTTCACGGCGGGCCTCGTCACGGGCTCGTTCGCGAATACTGTGCGGGCATCGAGCGGGAGCATCGCCGGGAACGCGACGGTGGTCGTGACCGCCGGTGCGCTGACGACGATCACCGTCACGCCGAACCCGGACACGCTGGTCATCGGGGGGGCGCGGTTGTTCACGGCCGTCGGCACGGACATCGGCGGCAACGTCGTGCCGATCACGCCAGTGTGGTCCGTGGTGGCGGGCGGCGGCAGCATCGCGGGCAGCGGGCTGTTCACCGCGGGCACGGCGGCGGGGACGTTCCTGAATACCGTGCGCGTGGCGAGCGGCGCCGTGACAGCGACGGCGACGGTCGTGGTGATCCCCGGGCCGCTGGCCTCGATCGCCGTCACGCCGAACCCCGCGACGCTGCTGATCAACGCGACGCAATCGTTCTCGGCCGTCGGCACCGACGCCGGTGGCAACGTCGTGCCGATCACGCCGGTGTGGTCGGTGGTGTCGGGCGGGGGGAGCATCGCGTCGGGCGGGCTGTTCACCGCAGGCGCCGTGAGCGGGACTTTCATCAACACCGTCCGGGCAACCAGTGGCGCGATCTCGGGGAACGCCACCGTGGTCGTGACGACGGGTGCGTTGGCGTCGATTACCGTGACGCCCAATCCCGGGACGCTGGCGATCGGCGGCACGCAGCTGTTCACGGCGGTGGGCCGAGACGCCGGCGGGAACGTGGTGTCCCTCACGCCGAGCTGGTCGGTGGTCGCGAGCGGTGGCAGCATTGGCGCCGGGAGCGGGCTGTTCACGGCCGGGACGTTGGCGGGGACGTTCAGCAACACCGTCGTTGCCACGAGCGGCGTCGTCTCGGGCACGGCGACCGTCATCGTGACGGCCGGTGCGTTGGCGACCGTGACTGTTTCGCCGAACCCCGTCACTCTCCCAATCAGCGGTACGCAACTCTTCTCGGCCGTTGGCACGGACATTGGCGGCAACCTCGTGCCGATCACGCCGGTGTGGTCGGTGGTCGCGAGCGGTGGCAGCATTGGCGCCGGGAGCGGCTTGTTCACCGCGGGCGTGGTGAGCGGGACGTTCACCAACACCGTGCGGGCGACCAGTGGCGCGGTCTCGGGGAACGCCACCGTGATCGTGACGACGGGTGCGTTGGCGTCGATTACCGTGACGCCCAATCCGGGGACGCTGGCGATCGGCGGCACGCAGCTGTTCACGGCGGTGGGCCGAGACGCCGGCGGGGCGGTGGTCGCGATCACGCCAGTGTGGTCGGTGGTGGCAAGCGGTGGCAGTATCGGTGCCGGGAGCGGCTTGTTCACCGCGGGCACGCTCGCGGGGACGTTCACGAATACGGTGCAGGCCACGAGCGGCGCGATCTCGGGCCGCGCCACGGCCGTCGTGACGGCCGGCGCCTTGGCGACCGTGACTGTTTCGCCGAACCCTGGCACGATGGCCATCAACGGCACGCAGCTGTTCACGGCCGTGGGCGCAGATGCCGGCGGAAACGTGGTGCCGATCACGCCCGTGTGGTCGGTGGTCGCAAGCGGTGGTAGCATCGGCGCCGGGAGCGGGCTGTTCACCGCAGGCACGTTGGCGGGGACGTTCACAAATACCGTGCAGGCCACCAGTGGCGCCGTCTCGGGCCGCGCCACGGCCGTCGTCACGGCCGGCACCCTCACGTCCGTCACGGTCTCGCCCAACCCCGGCACGATGGCCATCAACGGCACGCAGCTGTTCACGGCCGTGGGCACCGATGCCGGCGGAAACGTGGTGCCGATCACGCCGGTTTGGTCGGTGGTCGCGAGCGGCGGTTCGATCGGCGCCGGTAGTGGGCTGTTCACCGCTGGGACCCTCGTCGGCACCTTCACCAACACCGTCGTCGCCACGAGCGGCGCCGTCTCTGGCACGGCGACGGCGATCGTGACGGCCGGCGCGCTCGCGACCGTGACCGTTTCGCCGAACCCCGGGACGATGGCCATCAGCGGCACGCAGCTGTTCACGGCGGTGGGCACGGATGCCGGCGGCAACGTCGTGCCGATCACGCCCGTGTGGTCGGTGGTCGCGAGCGGTGGCAGCATCGGCGCTGGCAGCGGGCTATTCACCGCCGGCACGCTGGCGGGGACCTTCACGAATACGGTGCAGGCCACGAGCGGTGCCGTCTCGGGCACGGCGACCGCGATCGTGGCGGCCGGCGCGCTCGCGACGGTGACCGTCTCGCCGAACCCCGGCACGATGGCCATCAACGGCACGCAGCTCTTCACGGCGGTGGGCACGGACATTGGCGGCAATGTCGTGCCGATCACGCCGGTGTGGTCCGTCGTCGCAAGCGGTGGTTCGATCGGCGCA
>JANMLN010000174.1:0-27155 GCA_031372565.1 Gemmatimonadota bacterium
AACTCGCGGAACAGCCGGCCGAGAATGCCGCCCATGAAGAGCAGCGGGATGAAGACCGCCGCGAGCGAGATCGTCATCGAGAGCACGGTGAAGCCGATCTCGCGCGAGCCGTCGAGCGACGCCTGCAGCGGCGTCTTGCCCATCTCGAGGTGGCGCACGATGTTCTCGAGCACGACGATGGCGTCGTCCACCACGAAGCCCACGGCCAGCGTGAGCGCCATCAGCGACAGGTTGTCGAGCGAGTAGTTGAGCGCGTACATCACGCAGAACGTGCCCACGAGCGAAATCGGCAGCGCAAGGCTCGGGATGATCGTCGCCGGCACGTTGCGCAGGAACACGAAGATCACGAGGACCACGAGCACCACCGTGAGCACGAGCGTGAACTTCACGTCGTGCACCGACTCGCGGATGGACTCGGAGCGGTCGATGTGGATGTCGAGCTCGACCGATCCCGGGAGGTCCTTGCGAAGCCGCTCCACCATGGCCTTCACGTCGTCGGCCACCTGCACCGTGTTCGATCCCGGCTGCCGTTGCACGGCAAGGGTGATCGAGCGCGTGCCGTTGAACCAGGACGCGGCGCGGATGTTCTGCACCGAATCGACCACGCGCCCCAGATCGGAGAGGCGCACGGGGGCGCCATTCCGGTAGGCCACGGTCAATTGGCCGAACGCGGTGGCGTTCTTCAGCTGCCCGTCGGTCTGGACGGTGTAGGCACGGTTCGGCCCCCACAGCACCCCCGATGGCAGGTTCACGTTCTCGCGTCCCACGGCGCCGGCCACTTCGTGGATGCCGATGCCGCGGCGCGCCAGCTCGCGCGGGTCGAGCTGGATGCGTACCGCGTACTTCTGCGAACCATACACGCTCACCTGCGCGACCCCCGATACCGTGGAGATCCGCTGTGCGAGGTTGGTCTGCGCGAGCTCGTCCAGCGCCGAGAGGGGCAGCACCTTGGACGTGAGCACGTAGTACAGGATCGGCTGGTCGGCCGGATTCGACTTGCTGTAGGACGGCGGCAGGATGTCCTGCGGCAGCTGGCGCTGCGTCTGTGCGATCGCGGCCTGCACGTCCTGCGCGGCGCCGTCGATGTCGCGGTCGAGCGAGAATTGCAGCGTGATGCTCGTCGAGCCGAGGCCGCTCGAGCTCGACATGTTGTCGATGCCGGCGATCGTCGAGAACTGCTTCTCGAGCGGTGTCGCGACGGCCGCCGCCATCGTTTCCGGGCTCGCGCCGGGGAGGTTCGCGCTGACCGAGATGGTCGGGAAGTCGATCGTCGGCAGGTCGTTGACGGGCAAGCGCTCGTAGGCGGCCACACCGAACACGACGATGCCGGTCATGACCAGCGTGGTCATGACCGGTCGACGGATGAAGGCCTCGGAGATGCTCACGGGCCAGCCTTGCTCGCGGCCGCCGGCTTGGGCGACGGTGGATGTGTCGTGTCGGGTGCGACCGGATCGCGCGACTCTCCGCCGCGTCCCTTCGCCCCGTCACCCGGTGCCGTTCCGGCCGGACTCGACGCCGCCACGCCGCGGCGCACGTCGACCTGCGCACCCGGTGAGAGGCGCGAGTGCCCGTCGGTGACCACCTCCTCACCCGGCTCGACGCCCTTCGCGATGATCACGCCACCTGCGGTGGTGCGCCCCACCGTGACGGAGCGGATCTGCGCCTTGCCGTCCTTGATCATGACCACGTACGTGCCGACCTGGCCGGTCTGCACCGCCTCGGCGGGCACGACCGTCGCGTCTTCGTCGACGTAGAGCTCGAGCGAGACCGTCACGAACTGCCCCGGCCAGAGCTCGCCGTTGGTGTTCTCGAAGTGCGCCTTGAGCACGACCGATCCGGTCAGCGTGTCGACCGCGTTGTCGATGAAGGTGAGCTTCCCTTCGAGGGGCGTTCCGCGGCCGTCCTTCGACTGCGCGCGGACGATCAGCTCCTTGCCGCGCGAGCGCCGCAGGATTTCGGGGAACTCGCGCTCCGGCACCGGAAAGCGCACCGCGATCGGGCGCAGCTGGTTGATGACCACGAGAGGTGCAACGCCCAGCGCGCGCACCAGGTTGCCCTGCTTCACGAGCAAGGACCCGGTGCGCCCGGACAGTGGCGCGCGGATCGTCGCATAATCGAGGTTGAGTTGTGTCACCTCGACTTGCGCCTTGTCTGCCTGCACCGTGGCGGCCAACGCGCGGGCATTGGCCGTGAACTGCTCGGCATCAGCTTCGGTGACCGAGCGATCCTTCACGAGCGTCGCATACCGCTCCGCCTGGCGCCGCGCATTCTCGAGCTGCGCCTGATCCTTGGCCAGCGTTGCCTCGGTCGCGTCGAGCGCGGCGCGGAAGGGGCGGGGGTCGATCTGGAAGAGCACCTGCCCCGCCTTCACCTCGTCGCCCTCGCGGAAGTTGACCCGCTGCAGGACGCCGGAGACCTGTGAGTTGATGCCGACCGACTGCATCGGCTCAACGACGCCGTTGGCCACCAGCGTGTAGGGCGCCGGGCGGGACTCCGCCTTGGCAACTGTCACGGGGACATTGGGCCGGACTTCCTTCTTCTCTTCGGCGCAGGCCGACACGAGGACAAGGGCGGCGACCAGCCGTGAAACATCGACGAAACGGAGCACGCGAGAAGCAAAAGGGCGAGAGAGAGAACGACGCCCGGAGAACACCGAGCCACCAGTGCAGAAGTTACGCCCTGCTTTGGCCCAGCGTTGCACGTTCCTTGCGGTCCCCAGCTGTGGCACGGCGCCCGGTCTCGCAGCTGGCCCGAACCGGGCATCGCTCACAATGCGCCACCCGCGCCGTACACACCAGCGCGCCGAGCTCCATCAGTGCCTGGTTGTGCGTCCATGTCGCGGCCCCGGTACGAGGCAGGAGTTCCTCCGCCAGCGCCCAGAGCAACCGGTGCGTGCGCGGCGCCTTGGGGGTGAGCCGCGGAGCGAAGACCCGACGCAGCACGCGCTCGACGTTGGTGTCGATCAGTGCCGCGCGCCGTTCGAAGGCGAAGCTGGCGACCGCGCCCGCCGTGTAGGGGCCCACACCTGGCAGTGCCCGAAGCGCCACGGGCTCCGATGGCAGCACCGCTGGCGATCCCTCGGCCACCACCTGCACAGCCAGCGCCTGCAGGTTGCGCGCGCGCGCGTAGTACCCGAGCCCCGACCACGCCTCCATCACATGTGCGGGCCGCGCGGCGGCCACCGCCTCCAGCGACGGAAAGCGGTCCAGAAAGCGCTCGTAGTAGCCGACGACGCGATCCACCTGCGTCTGCTGGAGCATCAACTCGGACACCAGCACGCGGTACGGGTCGCGTGTGTGGCGCCACGGGAGATCGCGCCGAGCGCGGGCGAACCAGGCGCGCAGCTTGCGGGAGAACTCACGTCGGCGCTCGGGGGTCACACGGGCGATCAGACGCGCTTCGTCGGGTTTGCGCGACGGTTTGGCCGACCGCTTGGGTGGCGATTTGCGAGGGGGGGACATCGGCTGCGGAAGATACCGACCCCTCGCGCCCGTCGGACTACCCCACGACCGGCCCGAACTCGCGCTCGAGGGGCTCGAAGTAGCGGACCATGACGTGCTGCAGCTCGTCGAGCACCACCGGCCGCTCGGTCGGATTGACGCGCATCGACAGGTCGATGCAGCCGTCGACGGTCTGGAAGCACACCTTGGTGACCGTCTCGAGTCGCGCCTTGGACAAGCGGGGCAGCCGTACCTCGATGTAGCGCCGGATCTGGTTCAGGATCGCGTCCTCGTAATCGGCGAACTCCCCGGTCGGAGAACAGTGCAGGCGGATCATGACATCGTGCACGGCGGGAAAGGCCGGCGTGGCTGCGATGAAGTCCGCCATGCCCATCACGACACTGTGAAACAGGTCCTGCAGCGGCACACGCGCCATGCCGACGTCGAGTGCCTGCGCATTGAGCGCCCGCATGTGCTCCATGTAGCGCCGACCGAGTGCCTCGATCACCGCCTCCTTGCCGCCGGGAAAGAAGTGGTAGAGCGAGCCCATCGACGAGCCCGCACGCTCGGCGATCGAGTTCGTGGTCACCCCCGCGATTCCCAGTTCCGCGATCAGCGACTCCGCCGCATCGAGGATCTGATCCACTCGCTTCTGGCCACGGGGCTGCTGCGGCGGCCGTGGGGCCTTGGCAGCGCCGCCGTCCTCGATGGGATCGGCCGATTGGGAAGGCAGGACGGTGTCGGTCATGTGTGTATAATAGATACAAAGACTAGTATTGACAACTAGAGAAGCTATTCTAGTATTAGTCCAACTAGAGCAAACCCTCTAGAAACAACGGACTATGACCAGCCTGAATCGAACCTCCCAACTGCTCTACGGCCTGACCGCCCTTTTCGTGGCGGCACAGCCCGCCACCGCCCAGTCCACGCTCGATGACCTGGTTGCGGCCGGGCTCAAGCAAAACCTCGGACTGCGGCAGGAGCGCTTGGCCTTCGACCGCAGCGAGGCGGCCGTGGACGAGGCGCGCGGACGGTACCTGCCCAGCGCCGCACTCAGTGCACGGTACACCCGAGTCGATGGAAACGTGCTGAATATCGGGTCGCTCATCAACCCGGCCTACGGTGCGCTCAATCGACTGACCAGCAGCAACGCCTTTCCGACGAACGTCGATGTCCGGCTTCCGCTGACGCAGGAAACGTCGGTGCGCGTGGCGCAGCCGATCTTCCAGCCGGCCGTCGTGGCGGCGCATCGCATTGCGTCGCGGCTCCGGGACGCACAGGGCGCCCAGCGTGACGCGGCCGTTCGCGAGACGGCGATGCGGCTGCGCGTTGGCTACCTGCAGCTGGCCATGGCGCGCAAGGCGCTCGAAATCTGGGACGCCACGCTGGTCGTCGTGACCGAACAGGTCCGCGTGACCGAGGCGCTGGCGGCGCAGGGCAAGGTGGCGCCCGACGCGGTGTTCCGCGCCCGCGCCGAGCGAAGCGACGTTGAGCAGCGTCGCTCGGCGGCGGCTGAAGACGCCGAGGCGGCGCGTCGGGCACTCAACTTCCTGCTCGATCGCCCGCTCGAGGCGCCCATCGCCGTCATCGACGACGCCGCGCTCGGGATCGCCGACCTGCCGTCGCTCGACGTGACGCTGTCATCCGCTCGCGCCGGCCGCGAGGAGCTGCGTCAGCTCGAGTGGTCACGGCAGGCCGCTGACGGCGCACGGCAGCTGGCGATGGGCAACTTCCTCCCGACGGTCAGCGTGGCCGTCGACTACGGCATCCAGGGTAACAAGTACGACTTCCGCGGCAGCAACACGTACACCAACGCGTCGGTCGTCGCCAGCTGGAACCTGTTCAACGGCATGCAGGACGCCGCGAAGGTGTCGCAGGCCAGTCTCGATGAGCGCCGCCTGGCGGCGCAAGGCGAGCAAGCGGCCAACGGCATCAACCTCGAAGTGCGGCAGGCGTGGGCCGCCGTCGACCTCGCGCGTCGCGCCATCACGAGCGCCGGCGATCGCGTCGCCTCGGCGCGCAAGTCGTACGAGCTCGTCGAGAAGCGCTATGCGCAGGGGATGGCGCCCATGCTCGAGGTGCTCGACGCACGCAATGCGCTGACCAGCGCATCACTCAACCGCATTCTCACCGAGACCGACTACCGCGTGCGCCGCGTCCAGCTGGACCGTGCCGCTGCGCTCTACCCGAGGACCCTCCCGTGATCCCGCGCCCGCTGCCGTTTCTCTCCGTATTCACTCTGGGCGCGGCGCTGGCTGCGTGCGCGGTTGGCGACGCCGCTCCCCGCACGGCCGACCCGGCCACTCCCGTGGAAGTGGCCGTTGCGCAGGAACGCGCGGCCGCCGCACCGGTCCTCGGCTCCGGAATGTTGAGCGCGAAGGAAGAGGTGATGCTGTCGTTCAAGATCGGCGGCGTGGTCGAGAAGGCCCGCGTCGAGAGTGGGCAGCACGTTGTGGCCGGCGAAGTGCTGGCCGAGCTGTCGCCGACGGAGATCGGCGCCGAAGTCGACAAGGCGCGGCAGGGGCGCGACAAGTCGGCCCGCGACCTGGAGCGCGTGAAGTCGCTGTACCGTGATTCCGTGGCGACGCTCGAGCAGCTGCAGGACGCGACGACCGGCCTCGACGTGGCGACGTCGAACCTCCGGATCGCGGAGTTCAACCGCCAGTACGCGGTCATCCGTGCGCCGTTCGCCGGCACGGTGCTCCGGCGCACGGTCGAGGCGCATCAACTCGTGTCGCCCGGTCAGCCGGTGGTCGCGCTGCGCAACGATGCCTCGGGACTCGTGCTCCGCGTGGGGCTGCCCGATCGCGAAGCGGTGCGCGTGACCGCGGGAGATCGGGCCACCGTGCGCTTCGACGCCTATCCGGGGACGCAGTTCGCCGGTCGCGTGCTTCGGGTGGCCGCGGCCGCGACAGCAGGGACCGGTACCTACGAGGCCGAGCTCTCCGTGTTGCCCGGAACGCACACGATCGCGTCGGGGCTGATCGGAAGCGCCGAGATCGAGGTACGTGCCGCGGGGCGGTTCGCCTTTGTTCCCGTGGGTGCGCTCCTCGAGGCCGACGCCGATTCCGCGACCGTGTTCGTGCTCTCGGCGGACGGTGCGCGCGCCGAGCGGCGCCGCGCCCGCGTCGCGTTTCTCGACGGGTCGCTGGTCGCGCTCTCGGGCGGCGTCGTGGCGGAGGACCGCGTGGTGGTCGAAGGCGCCACGCGCCTGGTCGATGGCGCGGCCGTGCGCGTGCTGAGCGCTGCCGAACGCAAGGCGAGGTAATCGCGTCATGAAGATCGCCGAATTCTCCGTCAAGAACGTCCAGTTCACGATCGTCGCGTTCGTCGCGCTCCTGGCGGCCGGGGCGTGGTCGCTGGTCACGATTCCACGCGCTGAAGATCCGACCTTTCCGTTTCCCATCTTCCCGATCGTGGTCGTGTATCCCGGGGCGAGCCCCACCGATATCGAGCAACTGGTGGTCGATCCGATCGAGAAGCGGGTCCGCGGGCTCGACGGGATCAAGAAGGTGCGCTCGCAGGTGGAGGATGGTCTGGCCTTCATCCGCGTCGAGTTCACCTTCGATGTGGACCCGGACAAGAAGTACGACGAAGTGGTGCGCGAGGTGAACGCGCTGCGACCGGAGCTGCCGTCGGGCATCGTCCGGTTGACGGTGGACAAGACGAGCGCGGCCGACGTGAACATCCTGCAGGCGGCGATCGTCTCTGAAACCGCGCCCTGGCACGAGATCGACGCACGCGCGCGCACCATGCGCGATGCGCTCGAGCGGATTCCCGGGATCAAGAAGGCGGAGCTGTGGGGCTACCCGAAGCGCGAAGTCGAGGTGGCGCTGGACCTGGGCAAGCTCTCGGCGCTGCGCATTCCGGTCTCGCAGCTGTTGCAGGCGATCGGCGGCGAGGCGCTCAACATTCCCGGCGGCGCGGTCGACGCGGGGCTTCGCAAGTTCAACGTGAAGACGAGCGGTTCGTACCGGTCGCCCGACGAAGTGCGCAACACGGTCATTGCGGGCGTGCCGGGGGCCTCGGTGCGCGTGGGCGATGTGGCGACCGTGCGCTGGTCGTACGCGGAACAGGTCGTGACGACGCGCCTGAACGGCAAGCGCGCCATCTGGGTGACGGCGATCATGAAGGACAAGGAGAGCATCCTTGCCGTGCGCGATGCGGCGTGGAAGGAGCTCGACGCGCAGGCCGCATTGCTGCCGGCATCGATGACGCTCAAGCACGGCTTCGACCAGGCCAGGAACGTGCAGGCGCGCCTGTCACGCCTGGGCGAGGACTTCCTGATCGCGATCCTGCTGGTGCTCATCACGCTGCTTCCGCTGGGCTGGCGCGCCTCGGTCATCGTCATGGTGTCGATCCCCCTCTCGCTCGCCATCGGCGTGACGTTGCTCAAGGCGACCGGCTTCACGATCAACCAGATGTCGATCGTCGGCTTCGTGATCGCGCTGGGGTTGCTGGTCGACGACTCGATCGTGGTGGTCGAGAACATCAGCCGGTTCCTGCGCGAGGGCCGCTCGCGCACGGAGGCCGCCATCGAGGCGACACGCCAGATCGGCGTGGCGGTGATCGGCACGACGGCGACGCTCATCTTCGCCTTCGTTCCGCTGCTGATGCTCCCCGGCGGTCCCGGCAAGTTCATCCGCGTGATGCCGGCGGCGGTGGTCTTCACCATTCTCGCATCGTTGTTGGTCTCCCTCACGATCATTCCGTTCCTGTCGAGCATCGTGCTCAAGCGCGAGGAAGACCCGCACGGCAATCGCGCCCTGCAGTGGCTCAACCGTGCCATCGACCTCACGTACGCGCGCTGGCTGCACGCGGCGCTGGCACGCCCGGCGCTGGTGCTCGGTGGCGCCGTGGCGCTCTTCGTGGGCTCGCTGGCGCTCATTCCCGCGATCGGGTTCTCGCTCTTTCCGAAGGCGGGTACGCCGCAGTTCCGCGTGACCGTGTCGGCGCCCGAGGGCGCGTCGCTGGCCGCGACGGAGCGGGCGGTGGCGGTCGCCGAGCGCGCGCTGCTGGCCAATCCGCACGTGACGCACGTGTACGCCAACATCGGCAAGGGCAATCCGCAGGTGTACTACAACATCTGGGCCAAGAACGAGCGCTCGAACGTGGGCGAACTGTTCGTGCTCCTCGACAAGTTCGACCCGATGCGCACGCCGCTCTGGTACGACTCGCTGCGCACGCAGTTCGAGCAGTACGCGGGCGCACGCATCGAGGTCAAGGAGTTCGAGAACGGCCCGCCCGTGGACGCGCCGATCGCGATGCGCGTGCGCGGCACCAACCTCGACACGCTGCGCTCGCTCGCGTCGCGCCTCGAGGCCGAGATGGCGTCGGTGCAGGGCACGCGGTCGGTCGTGAACCCGGTGCGGGTCTCGCGCACGGACCTCAAGCTCGAGATCGACCGGGCCAAGGCGGGGCTGCTCGGCGTGCCGACCGCCGAGATCGATCGCACGGTACGCCTGGCGCTGGCTGGCCTGCCGGCGGGCACGCTCCGGGCAGACGATGGCCAGGAGTACAACGTGGCGGTGCGCTTGCCGCGCGGTGCGCACGCGGAGCTCGGTGCACTCAAGCGGACCTTCGTGCCGAGTGTGACAGGAAGCCTCGTGCCGCTCGACCAGCTGGCCTCGATGCGCTTCGAGGCGTCGCCACCGGTGATCGAGCATGTGGACGGCGACCGGTCGGTCACCGTGACGAGCGATGTGGAGACGGGCTACAACACCGACCGGGTGACGCGCACGATTCTGGCGAAGCTCGCGAAGTGGGAGTTGCCGCGCGGGTATGCGCTGGTGGCGGCCGGCGAGATCGAGTCGAGGGAGGAGAGCTTTGGCGGGCTGGGCGCGGCGATTCTCATTGCCACGTTCGGCATCCTGGCCATTCTCGTGCTCGAGTTCAAGACGTTCCGCGGCATGCTGATCGTGGCGTCGGTGATTCCGCTCGGTGTCGTCGTCGGGATCGCGGCGCTCTTCGTGGCGGGCTACTCGCTGTCGTTCACCGCGATCATCGGTTTCGTGGCGCTGATCGGCATCGAGATCAAGAACTCGATCCTGCTGGTCGACTTCACCAACCAGCTGCGCGTGGATGAGGGGCTGAGTCTCGACGAGGCGGTGGAAAAGGCGGGCAAGATCCGCTTCGTTCCGATCGTGCTGACGACGTTGACCGCGATCGGCGGCCTGCTGCCGCTCGCGTTGCAGGGCTCGGCGCTCTACTCGCCGTTGGCATCGGTGATCATCGGCGGACTCATCAGCTCGACGATGCTCGCGCGGCTCGTGACGCCGGTCATGTACAAGCTGCTGCCGCCGCTCGAGTCGGACGGGAAGCGGGCGAAGGCGGCGGCAGCTCGGGCCGTGACCATCGCCGCCACCGCATAGCATGCAGCGCATGCAGGTGCGGCGCGCACTGCGGCAGGCCGTACGCGATTGCTACGGCTTGCCGCTCGGCCGCGCGATACTCCAGGCGAGGTAGGCGCCCAGCGCACTCACGACCGCAAACCCGACCACGAACATTCGACCGGCCCACGTCTGCCAACCGTCGGGCCGGACGACCGCGAGCAGGATCGCGAGTCCGACAATGAACGCCGACGCCAGCAGGCCGAGCACGAGGCGGTTGGCAAGACGCTCGAGCCGCTGCACCAACGGCTCGACGTCGTCGAGGCGGATTCCCACCTGCCAGGCGCCCCGCTCGCCGTCGCGCAGGAAGCGGCGCAGCGAGCGCGGGACGTCGGCGGCGAGGAGCGCAGCCTCGAGACCCGCGCGCCGGATCGACTTGAGCATGCGCCGGGGCGACGCGCGTAGTCCGAGAATGCGTCGTGCGTACGGTTCGATCAGGTGCGGCAGCCGGAACGACGGATCGAGTTCTTCGCCGACTCCCTCCGCCATCACCGCGGTCTTGAGCAGCAGCGCGAGGCGCGACGGCAGGACGAGCCCGTGCGTGCGGATCGCGGTGACACAATCGTCCACCAGCGGCCCGAGCGGCAGCTCGTCGAGCGACATCGCATGGTACTTCCGCAGCATGTGCTCGACGTCGCGCACGAGGAGCTGGCGCTTGATGGCGTGATTGGCCACGCCCAGGTCGAGCAAGGTGTCCGCGAGGCGTGCCGGGTCGCGGCTGTCCACGGCGAGCAGCAAACCGGCGAGCTCCTCGCGCGTCGCGGCGTCGACGCTGCCCATCAACCCGAAGTCGATGAGACCAATGCGCCCGTCGGGCTCGAAGAAGAAGTTGCCCGGGTGCGGATCGGCATGATAGAAGCCGTCCTCGAAGACCATCTTGAGCACGACCGTCGCGGCGCGCTCCGCCAGCTCGTGACGGTCGAGTCCCGCAGCCTCGAGCGCTGACGTGTCGAGTGGCTTGATCCCCCGGATGCGTTCCATCGTGAGCACCATCGGGGCGGTGCGCGTCCAGTCCACCCACGGCACGTGCAGGCGGGGATCATCGGCAAAGTTGCGCTGTATGCGCTCGATGTTGCGCGCCTCGGCGAGGTAGTCGAGTTCGCTCAGCAGCCCGTTCGCGAACTCGTCCACGATGGCGCGCAGGTCGTAGCGCTCGGCCAGTTCCCAATGCGCGTGCGCGACGTCGGCCAGGTGCCGCATCGTGTCGAGGTCCGACTTCACCTGCTCCACGACGCCGGGGCGACGCACCTTGACCACCACGTCGCGGCCGTCCGGGAGTACGGCCGCGTGCACCTGTCCGATCGAAGCCGCCGCGAGCGGCACGGGATCGAGCGAGGCGAACAGCTCCTCGACCGGGCGACCGAGCGAGTCCTCGATACGGGCGCTCACCTGCGTGAACGGGATCGGTGTCACGTCGTCCTGCAGCCGCGCGAGCTCGGTCCGGTACTCGGGTGGCAGCAGGTCGCCGCGGGTGGACAAGACCTGCCCGAGCTTCACGAAGGTGGCGCCGAGCTCCTGCAACGCCTCCCGCACGTGCGTGGGCCGTGCGTTGCCGCCGCCGGGGCCGTGGCCCGTGACGAACCCCAAGCCATGCCGCGCCAGCACGGCAGTGATGTGCCGCGTGCGCGGCGGAAGCCACGGGGCCGGAGGGTGGGCGGTTGACACGTCAGAAGTGAGCGCGAAGACCTCGAGCAAGGCGGCGGGGCAGACGCCCCGATCAGCCTTCCCAAAGATGTCGACTGGACGGAGTGCGCGTCGTCGGCGGATTCCGGCAAACTGCCCGGGAATCCCCCGCAGGCCTCAACACCGATCCGGCCGATCGACGGGCGGCTCGCGCGTCGACGGCGTCAGCTGACCGTCTTGGTCTTCCGCTTGAGGAAGTCCATCAGGATGAACTGCCCGAGGGTCATCGTGTTGGTGAAGTACGCCTTGCCGCGGCTGATGGCCGACATCTCCTTGACGAACTCCACCAGCGCCCGGTCGCGCGCAAGCATGAAGGTGTTGATGACGATCCCGCTCTTGCGGCAGTTGCCGACCTCGCGAATGGTCTCGGCGATCACGCTCGCATCGAGTCCCATCGAGTTCTTGTAGATGCGGCCGTCGGGCATGGTGAGCGCACTCGGCTTGCCGTCGGTGATCATCACGATCTGACGCATGTCCTTCTTCTGCGCCATGAGCAGCCGCTGTGCGAGCTTGAGCCCTTCCTTGGTGTTCGTGTGGTAGGGGCCCACCTGCGCCTTGGCCAGCGACGCAATGGGGATCTCCTCCGCCGAGTCGTGAAAGAGCACGACCTTGATCGTGTCGCCCGGGAACTGGGTCTTGATCAGGTGCGCGAGCGCGAGCGCCACCTTCTTGGCGGGGGTAAAGCGGTCCTCGCCATAGAGAATCATCGAGTGCGAGCAGTCGAGCATGAGCACGGTGGCGCAGCTCGAGCGGTACTCCGCCTGCCGCACCATCAGGTCGGGATAGTCCAGGTCGAATGGCACCTCGAGCGATCCGGTCCGGGCCAGCGTGTTCTTGAGCGTCTCGTTGACATCGAGGTTGAGCACGTCGCCGAACTCGTAGGGCTTGCTCCAGCCATCCGCCTCGACGCCCGTGGCCAGATACGGCGTGTCGTGGCTGCCGAAGTTGGCCTTGCCGAGCGAGCCGAGGAGGTGCCGAAGCGTCTTGTGGCCGAGGAAGTCGATCCCCTTCTCGGTGAGGTTGAACTGGACGTCCTTGGCCGCGGCCTGCGCGAGGCTGCCCTTGCCCGTGACCGGCTGGTGCGAGTCGGGCATCATGGGGGGCGCCTCGAGATTCAGGTACCCTTCACCCACGAGCCGCTGGATGAGCTCGTCGAGCATCTTGGCCAGTTTGGCCTGTGCGTCCTCGTCCCCATCGCCGCGCAGCGCCTCGAGCATCTCGGGGGTGAACTGGCCGCTGTCGAAGAGCGCCTGCAGGATGGCTTCCTTGAGGGCGTCCATCGAGCGGTCCTGCATCCCGTCCTCGTCACCCCAATAGGGGTCCTTCGAACCGCCGAAGCCGGATTGCAGCAGGAAGTCGGCGAGCTTGTCGAGCAGCGCCTGCAGGTCGACAGCGTCGGCCAGCTCAGGGCTGAACTTGGAGTACGAGTGAGAGCGCATGATGCCTGAAACGTGGAGGCCGGGGCGGTCGGACCACAATCCCCGTGCAGGCAAACCCCGCGGCATGGCGCTGCGTTCCCCAGTGTATCCGGGACTAACTTCCCTCGATGCCGGCTCGCGCCGCACGCAATCCATTTGGCGCCCTCCGCCGCCACCGCAACTTCCGGCTCTTCTGGATCGGGCAGACGCTGTCCCTCATCGGCAGCTGGATGCAGGGCATGGCGCAGGGGTGGTACGCGCTCGAGCTGTCGAACAGTGCGTTTCTGGTGGGCTTGGTGGCCGCGGCAGGCTCGCTGCCGGTACTCCTGTTCTCTTTTCCCGCCGGCGCGCTGGTCGACCGGGTGCGAAAGCTGCGCCTGGTGACCTTCATGCAGGCCGGGTTCCTCGTGCAGGCCGCGCTCCTCTGGTGGTTCACGTGGACCGGGCAGATGACAATCGGCGGGCTGCTCGTCCTCGCGACGATCGGCGGACTGCTGGGTGCCTTCGAGATACCCGCGCGGCAGTCGCTCGTGATCGAGTTCGTCGGGCGGGACGACTTGCAGGACGCGATCGCGCTCAACTCGAGCGGCTTCAACCTCGCGCGCGTGGTGGGTCCCGCGATCGCGGCACTCGTGATCGCCCGACTCGGGCTCGCCTGGTGCTTCGCCCTCAATGCGCTCTCGTTCGTGACGGTGCTGGTGAGCCTGTTCATGATCCGGCTGCCCGAGGGCGCAGATGCGCCGGCGGGTGAAGGGGCGCTCACGGGTGTGGCAGCCCTGCGCGAAGGGGTGCGCTACGTGCGCGAGACGCGCGCGGTTCGTGGCCTGCTCGGCTTGATCGGGGTCTACGCCGTGCTCGGTGGTCCCTACCTGACGCTCATGCCCGTGATCGCGCGCGATCAACTCGGGCTGCAGGCTGGTGGCTATGGCCTGCTGCTCTCGAGCGTCGGCGTGGGTGGCGTGCTGGGTGCGCTGGTCCTCGCCGCCCTCAGCACGCGCGCCGAGCGCGGGCGGTTGCTGCTGCGTTCGGCGATCGGTTTCAGCGTCTGCCTGATCGTGTTCGCGGCCACGCGCACGGCGTCGGTTGCCGTGGCCGTGCTGGCGTGCACCGGCTTCCTGATGATCATTGTCAATGCGGTGGCCAATGGCCTGCTGCAGACGATCGTCCCCGACCGGTTGCGCGGCCGCATGATGGCGGCGTACTCGTTTCTCGTTGTCGGGCTGTCGCAGGTGGTGGGAGCGTTCGCGGCTGGTGCGGTCGCGCATGCCGTCGGCGCGGACTGGGCCGTGGGCGGCGCCGCGGTGCTCATGCTGATGGCGACGCTGGCCGCTCGCGTGCGCTATCCCGAACTGCGGCAGCTCTGAAAACGAACCGACCCCGGCACGCACGAGGCGCGCCGGGGCCGACCGTACGACGGTGTGCTGCGACGCTACTTCCGCCGGAACTCGAGTGTCATCAGCAGCGTGCGCGGCATCCCGGTTTCGAGGTAGAGCGGCACCCCCGCCACCACATCCGGATTGAGGTAGCCGCTCGACGCATACTTGGCGTCGAAGAGGTTCTCGACGCTGAACGCGCCCGCCAGCGAGAAGCCGCTCGAACTCGCGATCTCGCGCGAGCGCAGCGTCAGGTTCCAGAAGGCGCTGCGCGGCACGCCCACGCGGTTGGCGTCGTCGACATAGTAGCCGCCCGTCGCCTGCACGCCGAGGCCAGCCGAGAGTGCGGAGAAGCCCGGAATGGCGTAGTCCGCCTGCAGGTTGCCCATCCAGCGCGGCAGGCCGACAATCCGGTTGTCGCTGTAGTTCGCGATGAAGCCCGGCCGGCCGTAGTGGACCGAGTCCACCTTGTAGTCGGTGTACGTATTCTCGGAGATCGTCGCGGCGCCGGAGAGAGTCAGTCCGAAGGTGGTCCGGGCGCGGACCCCCAGCTCGAGCCCCATGCGGCGCGCCTTGCCGGCCGTGAAGTAGAAGCGGCCACCGCGGTACGGGACGATCTCGTTGGTCACGTCGATGTAGTACGCGGCCGCGTCGTACTCGAGCCCGGAAAAGCCGAGCGGACCGAGTGCGAAGGCGCCGAGTGCATGCTTGGTGCCCACCTCGTACGTCGTGGAGCGCACGGGTTCGAGGAGCGGGTTGATGGCCGTGACCGTGTCCTGCCCGAAGGTGCTGGCCGGATCGGTCTCGTTGCCGGCCGGTACCTCAATACCGCCGCCGACGCTCGCGTACACGCTGTGGCGCTCACCCAACCGGTAGCTGATGCCCACCTTCGGGATCAGGCCGTTGAACCGCTTGGACGCGTCGACCTTCGGTGTGATGAAGCTCTGGTAGTCGTAGCTGATGTTGTCGTTGCGGAGTCCGAGCGTCACCGTCCACTGGCCGAAATCGAGCTGGTCCTGCACGAAGAGGCCGACGTTCGTGGCCCCTTCACGCTTGTTGTCGCGCAGCGTGGTGCCGCGTCCGTTGCTGGCGGACAGGTTGTAGAAGAGGATCGCGCCATCCTGGTACGCGGCGTCGAGTCCGGCGCTGAACCGGTGCGTGAGCCCCTCGGCGATCGCGCCGGACAGGTTGTACGTCGCGCTGGCGCCGGTGTGCGTACGCGTGAAGTCGCGGAAGGTGCCGCGCTCCGAGCGCTGCAGGAACTTGGGCGTGATGTAGGCCATCGCCGTGATCGTCTGCGCATCGCTCAGGCGATGATTGAGCGATACGCCGAGGCGCGCCATCCGGTTGTACCGGCGCTCCTGGCGCGCGGCGTACGTCGCGTTCGGCTGGGACGGGTCGGCTGCGAACTGCGCATCGCTGAGCGGCCCCGGGACGAAGAACAGGTTGCTGGTGCCAAGCAGGTGCACGCCCAGCTCCGTGGCGTCGCTGATCGGTCCCTCGTAGCCTGCGGTGAGCATCTGGCGCTCGTTCTGCGAGTTGCCGCGGTAGCCGTCGTACTTCGTGGTGATGACCGACGCGGACACGCGCCCGGCTCCGGCCGTCGACGCCGCCTGCACCATGTGGCGCTGGTAGCCGTACGAGCCGAAGAGCGTGCGCACCGTGGTGCCGAGCTGGTCGGGACCGGGCATGGTCGTCACGTTGACCAATCCACCCGACGCGTTGCCCCACAGGGCGCTCGCGTTGGACCGAACGACCTCGACCGACGACGCTGCCCAGAGGTCGAACTCGTCGAGTGACGTGCGGCCATCCGGCTCGGTCTCGGGGATGCCGTCAATCAGGAAGCGGACGCCGCGCGTCGTGCCGGAATTCGACCGGTCGCCGGCCCCGCGTGACCCGTAGCCGCGGATCGTGATGCGCACGTCCATGCCGCCATTCCGCGACTGCGCCAGCACGCCGGGCGCGAGATTGAGCGCATCCGACATGCCGATCCCGAGTCGAGAGGACCAGTCAGCCGGCTTGATCGAGGTGGTGGACAGCGGCGTCTTGTACGGATCGCGACCCGTGCGCTGCGTCGTGACGGTGACGGTCGGGAGCTTGGTGGTGTCACCCTGCTGTGCGCCCAGCGGTGCGGCAGCAGCGACGAGCGCTAAAGCGAAACAACGGCGCATGAATCCATGGCGGGACAGAGGAAGCGGATTGCTACACAATCAGCTACTCGCTCTACGTGCGCCAGTCCCGTTGCGTTGTCCTTGTACGCTCGATGCGCCTTCGAACCCGTCATGCCACCGACGGCGCGCACACGATCGCGTGGCGTGCGCCTCGCCACGACGCTTACAGCAAGCGATGACGCAGGTGCTCGACCACGGGGAATCCCAGGGCCTCCCAGGCCGCCGCGGCACCGGCGTTTGCAGCGTCGGCATGCAGTCGGACCTCCACGAGTCCGCGGGCACGACACCACGCGATCGCATGCTCGACCAGCAGGCGCAGCACCCCCTCGCCTCGCGCATCGGGACGCACGTACGCACTCGCGAGATAACCGTAACGGGTCGGGAGCAGGAGCGGTGACCCTCGCGTTTCCGACACGCGCAGACAACCCACCGGCGCGCCGTTGCGCTCCGCGAGCAGGCAGGCCTGCTCCGGTTCCTCCAGCTGCCGCGCGAACAGGACCCGCGCTCGCGACTCGACGTCCGCTCGGAGGCGGCCGTACACGGGACTGTCGGCATGCTCGCGCAGCAGCGCCACGCGCAACTGCACCAGCGTCTCGACGTCGGCCGCCCCCGCAACCCGCACGGTCACGGCGCCCGCCGTGGTGGACAGCCGGCGCATGACGCCACTGCGACGGACCGAGGCACTGCGTCGGGCCGAGCCGGTCACGTCGGCGGTCTCAGGTAACGCCGACTCGCATCGTTACGGGACATGACGTGAAAAGTGCGCCGCATGGACCGGAACCGCCAGCCACGCGACGCACCGCCAACGATCACTGCACGACAGGCCTCAGCCGTTCAGGCCGCCGAAGATGTCCTCGTTCGGGCGACGCCGCTTCTCCTTCTCGGAGCGGCCGTAGGTCCCCCCCGCGTTGCGCGAAATGCGCCGGCGCGCAACGAGCGACTCGAGCACCAACTCGCACGCCCCGACCGCCGCGAGCGGGTCCTTCGCCATCGCCAGCCCGACGCGCTCGACCAGCGACACCAGCCCCGGCACGACCGAGAGTCCGGTGAGCGCGGCTTCGGCGCTCGCATCGTCGCCAACCGAGAGCGCGGCGCCGGCATCGAACCACATCACGATGTCGTCCGTGTTCACTCCTTCGGCCCGCTCCTTGAAGGTGGCGTCGGCCGCACGACGGATCAGCTCCGACGCGATCGCGTGCGCGCCAACCAGCTCGCCCTCGTACTCGAGTTCGATCTTGCCCGTGATGGCGGGCAGCGCGGCGTATAGGTCGGAGAAGCGCGGCACCACTTCCCGCTCGCCGTTGGAGAGCGCACGCCGCTCCGCGTTCGACACCACGTTTTCGAGCAGGGTGATCGGGAGGCGCTGCGAGACGCCCGAGCGCTTGTCGATCCGCTTGTCCATGCGCGCCTCGAAGGCGACGCGCTCCACGACCTCGGCGATGAAGTCGGGGACGCGCACGGGGGACCCGCCCCGGTTCATCCACGCCTCCTGCTTCGTGATCTGCATGCCGATGTCGACCGTCTCGGGGTAGTGCGTCAGGATCTCCGAGCCGATGCGGTCCTTGAGTGGCGTGATGATCTTGCCGCGCGCCGTGTAATCCTCGGGGTTGGCCGTGAAGCAGAGCAGCACGTCGAGCGGCAGCCGGACCGGGTAGCCTTTGATCTGGACGTCCCCTTCCTGCATGATGTTGAACAGCCCCACCTGCACCTTGCCGGCGAGGTCGGGCAGTTCGTTGAGCGCGAAGATGCCGCGGTTCGCGCGCGGCAGCATGCCGTAGTTGATCGTGAGCTCATCCGAGAGCAGGTGGCCGCCACGCGCCGCCTTGATCGGATCCACGTCGCCGATGATGTCGGCCACGGTCACGTCCGGCGTCGCGAGCTTCTCGACATACCGCTGGTCGCGGTGCACCCACGCAATCGGGGCATCGTCCCCCGCTTCCGCGATCAGCTGGCGGCCATACTTGGAGATCGGGCCGAACGGGCTGTCGTTGATTTCGCTCCCGGCGAGCACGGGCATCTCCGGATCGAGCAGCGTGACCAGCGCGCGCACCAGCCGCGACTTGGCCTGCCCGCGCAACCCGAGCAGGATGAAGTTGTGCCGCGAGAGCAGGGCGTTGACGACCTGCGGCATCACGGTGTCCTCGTAGCCGAGCACGCCATCGAACAGCGGACCACCCGCGGCGATCTTCGCCATCAAGTTGACGCGCAGTTCATCCTTCACGCGGCGGTGAGCACGGTTGGCAGCGCCCCAGGGCGAAGCCTTGAGGGCGCCGAGGGTCTCGGGGAGGCGGGTCGTCATCGGAAGAAGTCGGGGGAAGCAGGGAGCGCCAACGCTCGGCGCCAGTCGGGAGCGCCAAGGTGATGAAATCCGGCGGGTGCCGGGGCGATGCGAGCGATGCGGCGCATGATGCGCCAAGCCGGCGACGAGCGCGCGAGGACCGCGCACGGTTCCCGACGCGGGTCAGTCTGCGGGGGACACCTCGACGAGGTTGTCGTAGAACACGGCGCCCGCGCCGAGGTCGGTCTCGAGCTGCGAGGTCGTGTCATTCGCATTGTGACCGTCGGGGGCCAGCTTGGTCCAGAAGATCGACGGTGCCCACGCGACACCGGGACGGACACTCTCGCCCACGCGCGCGATCGCGCGGAAGTGCCCGCGATCGTTGGCGACGACCACGGGCATGCCATCCACGATGCCGCGCGCGACCGCATCGACGGTGTGCAGCACGCACTCCGGGTGGGCATCACCGCGGAGGGAGCGCACGTTCACGAACGTCGAGTTGAGGAACTTGTGCCGCGGGCTCGAGATGAGCGTGATCGGGTAGCGTGCCGCCAGTTCGGGTGCGGACTCCGCCGTCTCGCGTGGCGCGGTGTAGGTGGGCAGCGGATCGAAGCCGCGGTCGCGCAGCCGCTCCGACCAGAATTCGCACTTGCCCGACGGGGTGGGAAAGTTCCCCTCGGCATACGGCAGAAAGGGGCGCGGCACGTTGAGGCGCACCCAGCCGTCCGTGAGCAGCCGATCGAGGGTGACCCCCTGCATGCGCGCATGCGGGCTCTCGAGCGCCTGCTGGATGAGCGTGAGGTCGTCGTCCTGGAAGCAGGGATCGGTGAGCCCCATGCGCGCGGCGAGCGCGCGGAAGATCTCCGAGTTGGGGCGGGACTCACCCACGGGCGCGATGCTCGGCCGATTGAGCGTCGCCTGATAGTGCCCGTACGACAGGTGCACGTCCCAGTGCTCTAGCTGCGTCGTGGCCGGCAGCACGATGTCGGCCCAGTCGGCGGTGTCGGTCTGGAAGTGCTCGAGCACGACGGTGAACAGCTCCTCGCGCGCGAGTCCGCGCCGGATGCTGCCAAGGTCGGGCGCGACCGCGGCCGGATTGCTGTTGTACACGATCAGGGCCTGCACCGGCGGACCGCCCGTGCCGCCGTCGGGCAAGGTGAGCGCGTCGCCGAGACGGATCATGTTGATGGTGCGCACCGGCGGCGACAGATCGGGGCGCGTGAGCGCGTCGGTGTTGAAGCGGAACCCGAACGAGGTGGAGAGCTGCACACCGCCACCGGGCCGGCGCCAGTGCCCCGCCACGGCCGGCAGGCAGGCAATGGTGCGCATGGCCATCCCGCCGCCGTAGTGGCGCTGCAGGCCGTAGTTCGCGCGCACGAATGCGGCCTTGGCGCGGCCATACTGACGACCGAGCTCAACGATGCGCGCGGCGGGAATGCCGGTGATCGCAGCGGCACGCTCGGGCGTCCACTCGGCCGCGCGCGCGCGCAGTTGGTCTGCGCCCAGGGTGTACTGCGCCATGTAGTCTTCGTCCGCGAGTCCTTCGGCGAAGAGCACGTGCATCATCGCGAGCGCGAGCGCCGCATCGGTGCCGGGGCGGATCGGGATCCACTCGTCGCACTGCTCGGCGGTGCGCGTGCGCACGGGGTCGATGGCGATGATCGGCGCGCCCTTGGCGCGTGCCTCGAGCACGAACGGCCAGAGATGCGGGTTCGACGTGAGCGTGTTTGTTCCCCAGAGCAACACGAGATCGCTCTGCGGTACCCCTTCGCCGTCCGCGCCCATGTTGGCGCCGACCGTCATGCGCATCCCTTCGGTGCCCGCCGAGGCGCAGATGGTGCGTTCGAGCTTCGACGCCCCGATCGCGTGAAAGAAGCGATGATCCATCGACGCGCTCTGCACGAGACCCATCGTACCCGCGTAGGAGTACGGGAGAATCGCCTGTGCACCATGCGGACCGGAGGCGATGGCGCCGAGTCGGGTCGCGATCTCATCGAGCGCGTCGTCCCAGCTGATCGGCGCGAACTGTCCGCTGCCCTTGGGCCCGATGCGCCGGAGTGGCGTGGTGAGCCGATCAGGGTGATAGGTGCGCTCGAGGTAGCGATTGACCTTGGCGCAGAGAAAGCCCTGCGTGAAGGGGTGGTCGGGATCACCCGCGACCTTCACTGCGCGTCCGTCCTCGACGGTGACGAGCATGGCGCAGGTGTCCGGGCAATCATGCGGGCACGCGCCGCGCACGGTGCCATTCGTCGGTCGGGCGAATTCGGGGCGAGTTGCGACGCTCATCATGGCTCCCGGGGCAGACCAGAGAAGATAGGCAATGCACTCATGCGTGGGCAGTGCCGAGCCGAAAGCCGTAAGTCACTGTGCTGCATGGAGTTGTGAAGAACCATCGTGGCAAGCCTGCCTTGTCGCACGGACGCTCGGCAGGTGCGATAGGCCGAAAACGCTGCACGTGATAGCCGAGCAAAGGGGGACGAACTTGTTGCCCTTATTGAACTTGGACGCTTGACAGACGGGCAAGTGCCGCTAACATACATCGGCCTTCCGGAGCATCGCGATCGCGTGCACGGATTTTTTACTAGGCATACACGATCGTAGCTCACCCCCTCAGGAGAATACCGCAATGAAGCGCCTGGCCCTGGTCGCCACCGTGCTCGTGCTCGCCGCGTGCGAGAAGAAGGAGGCCGCTCCGGCCGACAACGCTGCCGCCGCGACCCCCGCGATGGCCCCGGCTGCCGCCGCGATGGACTCGGCCGCGAAGAAGATGGACACCCTCGCCGCCAAGGTCGACACCGCCGCCACGAAGATGATGGAAGCTGGCAAGGGCGCCGTGGAAGCCGGAAAGGGCGCCATGGACGCTGGCAAGGCCTCCATGGACGCTGGCAAGAAGGCGATGGACGCCGTCAAGAAGCCGTAAGGTCGCTCTTGATCGGACGAGAACGGGGCGCGACCACATGGTCGCGCCCCGTTGTTGTTTGAAGAAGCACCAAAGGCGAAAAGCAGGTCCTTCGCTTTGCTCAGGACGACAAGCAGGTCCTTCGCTTTGCTCAGGACGACAGGCTAGTGCGAGCCGAACGGCAGGGCGTGCACCAGCACGGGACACTCCGTCCCATCGGCACCGCGCCCGACGAGCACCGTGCCCGAGGCGATCTCGCGACGCACCATGCCGAGTGCGATCGGTCCGAGCCGCGGCGACAACACCGAACTGCGTACGTCACCCACCACGTTGCCCTCGGCGTCGAACAGTTCCGCCCCGGGCGGCAGGCCGTTGGCCGCGTCGAAGCGCAGGCCGCGCAGGTGTCGATTGACATGGCCACGGAAGTGGACGCGCGCGACCGTCTCCTGCCCCGTGTAGCACCCCTTGGTATACGAGATCGCGTGCCAGTCGTCGAGGTTGGCTTCCTGCGGAATCGTGTTCTCGTCCATGTCGAGACCGAACTCGGGACGTCCGTGTTCGACGCGGGCGATCTCCCACGCGATCAGCCCACCGCTCACCGCACCGGCGGCCAAGGCCTTGGCGCGCAGGTCGGCGGCCTCGGCCTCGACCACCCACAGGTCCCAGGCCTCGAGGCCGATCTCGTTGTTGCGCGCCACGCGCAGGGCCCGCGGCACCGAGATCTCCCGAATGCCGTCCGGTGGCACCGCATCGAGGATCTCCGCGCTCAATCCCGTCACCTGCGTCATGACCCCCCGCGCATCCGGACCGGCGATCGTGAAGTGGCGCCAGAGCGCCGCTTCATCGCGCAGCCTGGCCAGACGGGGGTTCACGTACTTCCGCACCATCTCCCACCACGCCGCGGCCGAGCGTGGTGCGATGTCGATCCAGAGCCGGTCGGGTGCGAGGCAGAAGATGCGCACGTCGGCGATCACCTTGCCCTTGGCCGTGAGCGCGACCGCGCGGAGTCCGAACCCCGGCTCGAGCGCGCTGACGTCGTTGGTCACGAGACCGGTGAGCGTCGCACGCACCTTGTCGCCTTCGGCCATGCCACGTCCGCGCTCGCTGCGATCAATCAACAGCGCGCCATGCCGAAGGTCGTGATACTCCCCTCCGGCGTCGCCGTAATGGAGCACCACATCGTGCCCGGCGACCGAGGCGGTCTGGAGACTGCGGGGCAGGATGGCCATCGTCACCGTGCAACACTCCGTGATGCGGGAACAGGCGCCGGACAGCGCGTCACCCGCCCGCTGACGCGGGCGGGACCTGCAGCGAAGGTGGGATGCGGACCGGAAGTTGTAAACACCCCGAGCGAGGAGTCGACTGCGAGGCTGGCGCGGCGGTGGTCCGCCACTACAGGCGGGCGTAACTCGCGTCGAGCAACTCCACGGGATGCACCACGCGTTCCACACGCCCCGAACGCGCGAGTCCCGCGCCCAACTGCATGTGACATCCCGGGTTGCCGCTGACGACCAGCGGCGCCCCCGTCTCGCCAATCGCCACGAGCTTCGGCTGCAGGACGCGCGCGGCCACGTCGGGCTCGATCAGGTTGTAGATCCCCGCCGAACCGCAGCAGAGGTCGGCATCCGCCAGCGGGCGAACCTCCAACCCGGGAATCGCGGCCAACACGCTGGCCGGTTCGCGCACGAGGCGTTGCGCATGCTGCTGGTGACACGGATTGTCGACCGTCACGGTCATCGGCAGCGCGCCGCCCGGCACGGGCCCCGCCGTCGCGAGCAGCTCGCTCACGTCGCGCACCCGCGCCACGAATGCGCGCGCACGCGGCGCCCACGCGGCGTCGTCGGCCAGCAGGTGATCATACGACTTGCACATCGCGCCGCAGCCGGCCGCATTCACCGCGATCAGCGCCGCACCACCAGCCTCGAAGGCGGCGATGTTCGCCCGCGCCAGCACCCGCGCGCCCTCGCGATCTCCCGCGTGCGCGTGCAACGCACCGCAGCATTGCTGCTCCGCTGCCTCACGCACCGTGTACCCGTTGGTCACGAGCACGCGCCGCGTGGCATCGTGGACGTGCGCGAACAATCCATCCATCACGCATCCCGTGAGCAGCGACGCGCTCTCGCGCTCGGGTGCCGCTGCCGCGCGCGCAGCCGTGCGCCTGCTGACGGCCAAGGCGGGGGCGGTACTCGCGAGCATCGCATGCGCCTGACCGAGCCGTCCCGGCAACCGGGAGAGGAGCGATGCGAGCCCGGTATCGCGCAGGAGGCGCAGCACGGTGAGCACGGGCCGCAGCAGCCAACGCCGGCCGAACACGCCAAGGATCACGCGCGCTTCGAGCGGCAGCGGGCGATGCGCGGCCACGGTGGCGCGCGCCGCCTCGAGCAGCGCGCCGTACGGCACGCCACTGGGACACGCGGTCTCGCAGCCGCGGCAGCCCAGACACCGGTCGAGGTGCGTGCCGACGCCGGCGTCGTCGAGCGCCACGGTCCCCTCGACCAGCGCCCGCATCAGCACGAGGCGTCCACGCGGTGAGTCGTTCTCGTCCTCGAGGGCGAGGTACGTCGGGCAGGCATTGAGGCAGAAGCCGCAGTGCACGCAGAGGTCGAGCCCCGGCGCCTCCTGCGCGAGCGGGCTGCCCTGCACGGCGAGCGGCAGCGCGCGCCGCCCAGCGGGTGCACTCGGGGCCGCGCTCATCCGAGAATCCCCGGATTGAGCACGCCGGACGGATCGAACGCCGCACGCACGCGCTGCTCGAGCGCTTCGGTGCTTGGTGCGCGGAACGACGAGGTCGCGTCGGCTGCGATGCCGCGCTCTGCGGCGGGACGTTCGCGAATGGCCACCGGCGTCGTGCGCCATGCCGCGCCTGCGAGCAGCGGATCCTCGCCCTCGATGATCGGCGCCGAGACGCGCAGCACGCCGCGCATGACGGCGCAATGCGCCGTGACCGCGTGCGTCGCATCGGTGTGCATGATCGCCCGTGCGAGCACCGGCCAACGGGCTGGCGCCACCGACTCGCGCCAGGTGGCCGCGCGCACCGGTTCCAGCGCTCGCAGCCGCGTCCAGCAGTCGGGGGCCACCGGCGTCACGTCGCCGCTGGCGCGCAGCGCCGCTTCGAACGCCCGCGCGAAGGTCGCGTTGCCGCCCACGCGCACCAGCGCGCACGCCGTGGTGCCCACGCCCAACGCGACCGCGGCCGTCGCGTTCACCAGTTCGAGCGCCAACGGTGCGAGCGGCCCGAGCCGAAGCGCTTCCACGCGCGCCACGGCGGCGGCGCTGCCGTCGAATGGCAGGGCGAAGGTGACATCGACGGCCGGACGCGCCCGGAGGCGCAGGCTCGCGGCCGTGATCACGCCCAACGATCCCCACGCGCCCACGTTGAGTCGAACGAGGTCGAAGCCGGCGACATTCTTGACCACGCTGCCACCGGCGCGCAGCGTTGCGCCGCGCCCGTCGACCAGCTCGAGCCCGAGCGCGAGATCGCGCGGCAGCCCGAGCGCGGCCGCACACGGGCCGGCCGTGGCCGTGGCGAGTGTCGCGCCCACGGTGCCGCCGTCGGTGCCCCACGGGAGCAGCGGGCACCATTGCCCGTGCGGCGCCGTGAGCGCATCGAGTTCGGCGAGCGTCATCCCGGCGCCGACCGTGCAGGTGAGATCGCCCGGCGCGTAGTGCCGCACGCCGCCGAGTGCGCTCACGTCGAGCTCGGCGGCTTCGGTGCGCACCGGGTGCCCGGCATCGAGCCAGTGGCGGCCCGCCACGATGCGCAGCGGCATCGCGCTCGCCGCCGCGTCGCGGATGGCTTCGGCGACATCCGCGGTGGTGGCTGCCGTGAGCGCCACGAGACTCACGCGACTCCCTCGCGCGTGGCCGTGCGCCAGGCCACCGCTCCCGTCCATTCGCGGCAGCTGTGGATGGGCACCACCTTGCCCGGGTTGGCGCGCCGATCGGGATCGAAGGCGCCCCGCAGGCGACACATGGCATCGAGCGTCGGCGCGCCGAAAAGCGCCTCCATGTAGCCGATCTTGTCGAGCCCCACGCCATGCTCGCCGGTGATGGTGCCGCCCGCCGCGATGCAGCGCGCCATGATCTGGGTCGTGGCCGCCTGCACGCGCGCCGCCACCTCGGGGTTGTGCCCGTCGTACGGAATGTTCGGATGCAGGTTGCCGTCGCCGGCGTGGAACACGTTGCACACGGTCACGCCATGCGCACGACCGATGGCATCGATCTCGCCCAGCAGCTCGGCCAGTTGCGTGCGCGGCACGACGGCATCCTGCACCATGAGGTGCGAGGCCACGCGTCCCATGGCGCCGAACGCCTTCTTGCGGCCTTGCCAGAGCCGTGCACGCGCGGCGGCGTCGGTGGCCGTCGTCACGTTGCGCGCGCCTGCATCGCGGAGGATCCGCTCGCACGCTGCGGCATCGTCGTCGAGCCCGGCGCGCGCACCGTCGTGCTCGACCAGCAGGACGGCTGCCGCATCCACCGGATACCCGGCGGCATAGACCGAGGCTTCCACGGCGCGGATGGTGGGTTGGTCCATGAGCTCGAGCGCTGCGGGCAGCAGCCCGGCTGCGATGATCGCACTCGTGGCGCGCGCTGCCGCGTCGACCGTGGTGAAGTCGGCCAGCTGCGTGATGACGTGCTCCGGCAGCGGAACGAGACGCACGGTGAGATCGAGCGCGATGCCAAAACAGCCCTCGGATCCGATGAAGGCCCCGAGCAGATCCAGGCCGTCGCTCTCGCCGCCCAAGTCACCGAGCACGACGATCTCTCCATCGGGCAGGATCACCGTGGCCTGCAGCACGTGATTGAGCGTGACGCCGTACTTGAGGCAGTGCGGTCCGCCCGCGTTCTCGGCGGCGTTGCCCCCCAGCGTGCATGCGGCCTGGCTCGATGGGTCGGGGGCGTACTGCAGTCCCAGCGGTGCCACCACGCGCGAGAGCGTCGCGTTCACGACCCCCGGCTCGACGGTGGCGCGCCGACTGGCCGCGTCCACGTGCACAATGCGCTTCAGGCGATTGAGGCCGACCAGCACGACGCCGTCAGCGAGCGCGCCGCCGGAGAGTCCCGTGCCGGCGCCGCGCGGTACGAACGCCACCTGTGCGCGGGCAAGCGCGCGCACGACCGCGACCAGTTCGTCGCGCGTGCCGGGCAGCACCGCCAGTTGCGGGACCGCGTGGTGTCCGGGCAGCCCATCGCTGGTGTAGGCGAGGAGACGGCTGGATTCGTCGATCAGGAACCGCTCTCCCACGATGGCCGCGAGTTCGCGTATAATGAAGCTTTGGCTTTTCAGTTGGAAGAGTTCAGGCTTCGCGAAGCCTTGCAACGCATACAATCGCAAATGCACATCATTAAAAAAACCGAAAAGCCTTCTCCCTTTGCATTCCCAATTATGGTGGATAGAATGCGGGAAAAATTGAGTACCGAAACCCTAGAAGAAAGAGTGGCGAAGATGGTTATTAGGTTGGAGAAGTAGTTAGAGGAAATTTTACATTTAGCTGGGTATAAAA
>JANMLN010000032.1:0-66472 GCA_031372565.1 Gemmatimonadota bacterium
CCCCCGTGATGGTCCACGAGTGCCCCCGCCATCGCGATCAGGTTCTTCGCCTTCGCGCGATAGAACCCCGTCGACTTCACGAGGGCTTCGACATCGTCCTGCCGCGCGCGCGCGAGCGCCGGTGCATCCGGATACGCCGCGAACAACGCCGGCGTCGTCATGTTCACGCGCTTGTCGGTGCACTGCGCCGAGAGGATCGTGGCGCAGAGCAGCTCGAACGGCGTGCGGAAGTCGAGCTCGCAATGCGCATCCGGATACAACGCCATCAACCGACGTTGGCACTCGGCCGCATGCGCGGGCAACAGGTCGCGCTTGATGCGGCGCGGCGCTGCGGTCTTCGCCATCGTCTTGGCCTTCGACGTGGTCACCGCCGATTTCGCGGCTCCCATGGCGCCACCCGGTGCGCCCGGCTTGCCGGAGGCGCCGCGATGGCCGCCCGGCGCCGCGTTGGCGCGAGACCCCGGCGCGCCTGCGACGCTCGCGCGTCCGCCCACCTTGCCGGGACGCCGCTGCGACAAGGGCTGCCGCGGACTGCCGTTGCCGCTACCGACCATCGGACACTCCGGTCATGGGTGATACCGCGGCGACGCTCGCCGGCGTACGGCGCGGCATTGCGCGGCGCGCCCGTACCACGTCGAGGAAGGCCGGGAGCGGCAGCGCGTTGAGCACGTCACCCGCGGCGAGCCATCCCTTCCGCGCCATCGACACGCCAAGCTCGATGTTGTCGAGGCCGGCGACCGCGTGCGCATCCGGACCAATCTCGATCCGTGCGCCGTACCGCTTGGCGGCGCGCAGGACGCGCCAATCGAGGTCCAGCCGGTGCGGATCCGCGTTCAATTCCATCGCCACGCCGACCGCGCCCGCCTTCTCGAGAATCTCGTCGAGGTTGATCGCGAACGGCTCGCGCGTGAGGAGCAACCGACCCGTGGGATGGCCGATGATCGTCACGTGCGGATCGTCCATCGCCTTCAACACGCGATCGGTCATCTGTTGCGCACTCATGCCGAAGCGCGAGTGCACCGACGCGATCACGTAGTCGAACGAGTCGAGCGTCGCTTCGTCGTAGTCGACGCGGCCGCAGGGCAGGATGTCCGCCTCGACTCCCTTGAGCACGCGGAAGTCGGTGAACTGCGCATTCACCGCATCGATCTCGGCATGCTGACGGATGATCGACGCGCGATCGAGTCCGCCGGCGTAGAACGCACTCTGCGAGTGATCGCTCACGCCCAGGTAGCTCCAGCCGCGCGCACGTGCCGCGTTCGCCAGGTCGAGGATCGTCGCTTCGCCGTCGGAGAAGTGCGAGTGGCAGTGCAGCACACCGTGGATGTCCCCGGAGCGCACCAGCTCCGGCAGCCCGTGCGCAGCGGCCGTGGTCACTTCACCCAACCCCTCGCGCAGCTCGGGCGCCACGTAATCGAGTCCGGCCATGCGATAGATCAGCGGCTCGTCCGACACGGGCACATCGCGGCCATCGGCGTCGCGGATGTGATCGCCTGCCACGGTGTAGCCGCGCCCTGCGAGCTGCGCCTTGACCTCGCTCACGTGCGCATCGTTGCCCGTCGCCCGCCAGAGCGCGACGACGAACTCGGGCGCGGTGACGCAGAGCAGGTTGAGCGTGAAGCCGTCGGTGTAGCGGAGCGAGACGGCTCGGCCGCCACCGCCCGTGATCTCCTTCACCTGCGCACCGCGCGCAATGCTGGCCGCCACACGTGCGGGAAACGACCGGCACGAGGCGACGATGTCGAGCTCGCGCACGAGGTCGTTGCTGCGACGAAGGGTGCCCGCGAGTTCGGCGCGCTCGACTTCGGGGTGTGCGCGCACGTGCGCGAGCAGCCGCTGCGCTTCGGCCAGCGCATGCGGGAAGAGCACCGGCGATCCCTGTTCGCGCAGCGCGGCGATCCCCTGCAGCACCTGCTCGGCCATGCGCGCGCCGAAGCGCGGGAGTGCGGCCAGTCGGCCATCGCGCGCGGCTTCCTCGAGTTCCTGCACCGAGTCGACGTGGAGCCCGACGTGAATGCGATGAATGCGGCTCGGACCCAGCCCCGGAATGCGGAGCATCTCGAGCAGCCCCTCGGGAGTATCCTCGCGCAGCCGTTCGAGCAGCGCGGAGTCACCGGTGTCGATCAGGTCGCGACAGACGGCGACCACATCCGCGTGAAAGGTGCGGAGCGTCCCGGCGCGCTCGAGCTGCGCAAGATCACCATCGGCAGCCGCCACACGACGGGCCGCGGTCGTGAACGGCTTGGCGGTCGCCGCGGACTCCCCGTGGAGGGCCAGCAGGGCGGCAACCTGTTCGAGCACATGGGCGGCGCTGCGGGCATCCATGTAGGGAAATATACACCCGGCCAGCTGTCCAAACGCCTCAGCGACGGCGCTGCGCGGGGGGCGCTGTCACGGATTGCACCGGTCGCACTCGCCGGGCGGGACGGTCTGCGGCCCGGCGCGGGGGCGCTCCTCGCGATGGCCGCAGCCCACGCAGCCGAGCAGGTCCGCACGGATCCGGCGCGACAGCGTGCCGCACACCGCGCACGGGATGCCCGCCACCGCATCCACGGCGACGAAGCCGGGGCGCGCGCACTGCGGACAGCGGCTGTGTGCGGCACGACACAGGTCGCGCGTGGCGCGTTCGATGCTCGCCATGCGCGTGGGGTTCAGGTGCGCGCGCATGTCGGTCTCGAGCCAGGCGTGGCCGTGCGTGTCGAGCAGCGGCCTCAGGTATCGCTCGAGCGCGCCGACATCGGTGACCCCCTTGTGGAGCGCCACGCTCGCATCGGCGTCCTCGCCGAGTGCGCCCATGATCACCAGCGCGTGCGAGGGAAACCGCGCTTGGTCGGCAAAGGTGCGCGCCTCGTCGAGCGACGCAACCAGCCGCGCGGCAAAGTTGGTCTCGAACGTGAGGTCGCTGCCCCACAGTTCCAGCTCACCCGTGCGATCGGTGAGCAGCACCAATTCGGCACCCGCCGCCACGAACGGCAGGTGCGGATGGGGGCCGAAGCTTCCCTCGCTCGCCAGGGCGAAATCGGCATCGGGGCGCGCGGCGAGCGCCGCACGCGCCTTCTGATGCGCGGCATCGCGCGCATGGCCGACGCGCGGCCGTTCACGCGTGAAGGTGCCGAAGGCATCGGTGTCGAGCGCTGCGACATCCGCGGAGAGGCCGAGCTCCGCGTGCAACAGCGGGGCGATCACGCGCTCTTTGCCGTGCATCGTAGCGACGACGGCCACACGCCCGTGAAAGAGGTCCATGCAGCAAAGTTGGCGTGCGCTCTCCCGCCGGAACAGAAGAGGTGGATGCGCCGCCGTCGGCTCGGCGTCGTTGACCTTCGCCAGTTCATGCCTCGCGTGGCGGTTCGCGCGCGGAGCGGTGCGGCGGTCCGAGGCGCGCACCAGATGGGCGGATATTACGCGGAGCTGGCGGCTCGACACCCAAGGAGCGCTGACCTCAGGCAGTGGGTCATGGCGTGATTGCCCGCGGGATGATAGATGTTAAGCTCATGTCCAATAAGGATTTAGATGTCAGTGTGTAGTAATTGACCATAGACAACGACCATGGTATGTTTCTCGATGGCGAAAAGAGAAGTCGAATCCATCGCGATCTCCGAGTTCAAGGCGACCTGCCTCGCCGTGCTCGAGCGCGTGCGCCGCACCGGCACGTCGGTGCTCGTGACGCGTCGGGGCGTGCCGGTGGCCGAGATCAACCCGCCGTCGCCCGCCTCGGTCGACAGTGACTGGATGGGCTCCATGCGCACGACCGCCACGATCGTCGGGGATCTCGTCGCGCCGATCGCGGCTGACGACTGGGAGGCACTCGCACCGTGAAGCTCCTCCTCGACACGCACATCTGGCTCTGGGCCCTCCTCGATCCGGAACGGCTCTCGGCCAACGTGCGTGACGCGCTCCAGTCGGGTGAGAACGAGCTCTGGCTGTCGCCGGTCAGCGTGTGGGAAGCCACCCTGCTCGCCGAGCGTGGCCGGGTGCGGGTCACGTCCGATGCGCAGACGTGGGTGCGGCAGCTGCTCGACGCGATGCCGCGGCGCGAGGCACCGCTCACGCATGACGTCGCGATCATGAGTCGGCAGCTGACGCTCCCGCATCAGGATCCGGCCGACCGGTTTCTGGCCGCGACGGCGCGCGTGATGGGGCTGACGCTGGTGACGGCGGACGAGCGGCTGCTCACGACCACGGAGTACGACGTGATGGCGAACCGATGAGGCGACACGCGGGCACGTCGCGCCAGCGCCGCGATCCGGAGCACCGATGATCGAACGGCTTGCTCGGGCGCTCGTCGATCGCTACGCCATCCAGCGCGAGCTGGGCGCCGGCGGCATGGCCACCGTGTATCTCGCGCATGACCTCAAGCACGAGCGCGATGTCGCCATCAAGGTGCTGCACCCGGATCTGGGCGCGGCGCTCGGCGGCGAGCGCTTCCTGTCGGAGATCCGCACCACCGCGCGGCTCCAGCATCCGCACATCCTGCCGTTGCTCGACAGCGGTGAGGCCGACGGCCTGCTCTACTACGTCATGCCGCTCGTGACCGGCGAGACGCTCCGCGCGCGGCTCGTGCGCGAGAACCAGCTGCCGATGGACGACGTGCTGCGCGTCGCCCGGGAAGCCGGCGATGCGCTGCAGTATGCGCACGAGCAAGGCGTGATCCACCGCGACATCAAGCCGGAGAACATCCTGCTGCAGAACGGCCATGCGGTCGTGGCCGATTTCGGCATCGCGCTCGCGGTGCAGTCGGCGGGTGGCCAGCGCATGACGCAGACCGGCCTCTCGCTCGGCACGCCCCAGTACATGTCGCCCGAACAGGCGATGGGGGAGAAGACGCTCGACGCGCGCTCGGACGTGTACGCGTTGGGTGCGGTGACGTACGAGATGCTGACCGGCGATCCGCCGTTCACGGGGAGCACGGTCCAGTCGATCGTCGCCAAGGTGCTCACCGAGAAGCCGACGGCGCCGAGTGCGGTGCGCGATACGGTGAGTGCGGGGATGGAGCGTGCAGTGCTCAAGGCGCTCGCCAAGCTGCCGGCCGATCGGTTTCCGAGTGCGCGCGCATTTGTGGACGCGATCGAGCGGCCGGCGGAGAGCGGTGCGACGACCGCGAGCGGCGCGCGTGCGGGTGGCGCAGGGGCCGCGAGCGCGCGCGTTGCGGCGGGCCGCTCGCGCACGGCGACCGTGGTGGCGGGCGCGTGTGCGGTGCTGGCCGTGATCGCGGTTGTCGGCTGGTGGCGTGCCGCAGCGCGCGACACTGCCGCGAGCGAGGGCCCGGTGTTCCTCACCGTCAATCTGCCGCCGAGCGTGACGTTCAAGGAGGCGCCAGGATCGATGGCGGTTTCGGCAGATGGGCGGTCGGTGGCGGTGGTCGCTGAGGGCCCGAGTCGCGTGCCGATGATCCACGTCCGCGAGCTCGGCAACGTCTCGCCAACCCTGTTGGCGGGTACAGACGGCGCACTCTCGGTCTCCTTCTCGCCCGATGGTCGCTCGCTGGCGTTCACGACCAGCAATGCCGTGAAGAAGGTGCCGATCGTCGGTGGACCGGTGACGGTGCTCGCGGACATGACGGGCGAGGAAACCGGGATCTCGTGGGGATCGGCGGGACTCATCTTCGTTGGCGCGCGGGGTCGGTTGGCGGTGGTGCCGGAGAATGGCGGCGCCCTGCGGGAACTCGCGGGCAGCACGACCACCGCCGGCCAGAGTGAGCGCTACCCGATCGCGTTGCCCGATGGCAAGAGCGTGCTCTACACGACGTGGGGAGGGACGGTCGCGACCACCCACATCATGCGCCGCACGATCGACGAGGCCCCGGCGCAGCCCATCGGGCTCGATTCCAACGCCGCGTTGGGCATCGCCGGCGGATGGCTCGTGACCGGTGGGCAAGGCGGCGTGGTACGCGTGGCGCCCATGTCGAGCGACGGCAAGCAGCTCACGGGTCCTGCCCGACAGGTCTTCGACGGCGTGGGGAATGCGATCCAGGTGCCGCAGGCCGCGGTGGCGGCGAACGGGACGCTGGTCTATCAACCGGGCAACGGGCTGGCCGAGCTCGTGTCGGTGGGGCTACGCGGCGACACCACGATCCTCTCCGGGGAGCAGCGCGAATATCTGGACGTGCGGCTTTCCCCGGACGCAAGGAAGCTGGCGACCTCCAGCACTGGCCGGAGCGGCCAGGACGTGTACATCGTGGATCTGGTCACGAAGGCCACCACCCGAATGACCAGCGACGGTCGCAACAATTCCCGGGCCGAATGGTCCCCCGACGGATCGCGTCTCCTCTTTCGGTCGTTCCGCTCCGGTCCATCGGAGCTTTGGTGGCAGACGAGCGTCGGAGGAGGCGCCGTGGAACGGCTGCTCGGCGTGCCGTCCATGGACGTGTGGCAAGGCGTCATCTCGCCGGACGGACAGTGGCTGGCCTATCGGACGGGGACTCTCAACACGTCCGACATCTGGTACCGTCGCCTCAGCGGCGACACGACTGCGCATCCATTTGCGTCGTCGCCTGTGGTCGACATCGAGCCACGCTTCTCACCGGATGGGCGCTTTCTGGCCTACTCGTCGAACGAATCGGGGGTGTATCACGTGTACACGCGCTCCTTTCCCGACGGCGAGCAGCGTCTCCAGATCTCGCTCGACGGCGGTAGCCAACCGGTCTGGTCGCGCGACGGCAAGGCGATCTTCTATGTCGGTGCATTGGGTGGCGTGGTCGTGCGTGCGCGCCTCTCGGCGGACGCGCCCAGACGCGTGATCGCGCGCGACACGGTGGTGCGCGGACGCCACTATCTGGTCGCCCGCAACGGACACCCGCTCTTCGACGTGATGCCCGACGGCGAACACCTCGTGCTCATCCGCCGCGTGGAGGCGTCGGTGCAGCCGGTCGTCGCGGTCGGCTGGCTCGCCGAGGCGCGGGCCCGCTACATGCGCGCGGCGGAGTCGCGGTGATGAGGATCCCGGCGCCGCCTCGCACGTTGCGCAACGCGATTCATTGCGCGACAATCCACGTGCCGTCATCGGGCCAAAGGGTTCGCTCGCTCCACCGTGGTCGCAGCACGACAGGAGGCACCGCATGAGTCATCACCGCAGTTCCGGCCGCAAGCCGCGCACGGACGAGATCGACCGCTTCGGGCTGTCGCACCAGGGCAAGGTGCGCAAGGACAATCAGGACCACTTCCTGATGGCGTCCATCCACAAGCGGCTCGACGTGCAAGCCACCAACCTCGACCTGGGGAGCCGCATCGAGGTCGGCGAACAGCGACTGGCGAACATTGCCATGGTGGCCGACGGCGTCGGTGGCGGTGTGGGCGGGGCGGAGGCCAGTGCGGCCGCGCTCGAGGCGGCGCTGACGTACGTGAACAACTCGATGGCGGTGTACTACGGCGCCACGTCGGATGAAGACCAGTTCACGGAGCTGTTGCAGGCGGCCGCGATGCGTGCACACGAGGCGGTGCTGGCGCGGCGCGCCGAGCGCGGCGTCCGGGGAACCATGGCAACCACGCTCACGCTCTACATCGGCGTGTGGCCCACCTACTACCTGCTGCAGGTCGGCGATTCGCGTTACTACCTGTGGCGCGACGGCAAGCTCGCACAGCTCACGCGCGACCAGACGATGGCGCAGGATCTGGTGGATGACGGTGTGCTCAGCAAGACGGCGGCGGCCCGCACGCCGCTCGCGAACATCCTCTCGAGCGCGATCGGGGCCGATACGACGGCGCCCGTCGTGACGCGTCTCGACGCTGACTGGGGCAACGTGCACCTGCTCTGTTCCGACGGCCTGACCAAGCACGTGAGCGACGAACGGATTGCCGAGGTCCTCGGCGGCATGACGAGTGCGCAGCAGGCGTGCGAGCAGCTGCTGCAGGACGCGCTGGACGGCGGCGGGACCGACAACATCACGATCATCGTCGGGCGGACAGTGATGAAGGACGAAGGGTGACCGACACGGCTGACGCACCTTGCCGGTCCGTGACCGGCGAGCGGGGGATCCCGTGAGCGACGCCGTGCGTCCGCGGCTGTCGGTCATTGTCCCGGCGTTCCAGTGCACGCCGTACCTGCGCGTGACACTCGATGCCTTGCAGCGCAGCACGTTGCCGCGTGCCGCATGGGAGCTGATTGTCGTCGACGACTGCAGCACCGACGACACGGCAGACTTCGCGCGTACCATGGCGGACCTCGTGCTCACGACGACCGACGGACCGCGCGGTCCCGGGTGCGCCCGCAACATCGGTGCGCGGCATGCGCACGGTGATGTCGTGGTCTTCGTGGACGCCGACGTGGTCGTCGCGCCCGACACGCTGGCGCTGATCGACGCGCGCATGCAGGATCGCAGCATCGGTGCCGTGTTCGGCTCGTATGACGCGTATCCCTCCGCGCCCGGTACGATATCGCAGTACCGCAATCTGCTGCACCACTATGTGCACCATGAGAATCCGGGTGAGGCCAGCACGTTCTGGGCCGGGTGCGGCGCGATTCGCAGGACGGCGTTTCTCGCCGTCGGCGGGTTCGATGAGCGTCGCTTTCCGCGTCCGCAGATCGAGGACATCGAGCTCGGATACCGGTTGCGCGCAATGGGCGAGACGATCATTCTCGATCCACACGTGCAGGGCAAGCATCTCAAGCGCTGGACGCTGCAGGGCATGATCCGAACGGATCTCCGGGAGCGTGCCATCCCGTGGATGCACCTGCTCATTGAACGACGGGAGATCCTGAGCACCGGTCCGTTGAACCTGCGCTGGCGCCAGAAGGTCCTGACCCTGTCGACCTGTCTCGCGCTGCTGCTGGTCGGTGTGGCGGCGATCATGCGTGACGCGCGATGGCTGCTGCCGGCAGGACTCCTGGCAGGGCTGACCATTCTCGGAGACTTCGCGCTCCTGGCCTGGTTCAGTCGCACGCGCGGCCTGGTGTTCGCGAGCACGGTCCTGCCGCTGCGGTGGGCGTTCTACATCATCAGTGGCATCGGCGCCGCGTGGGCGATCGCGACGCATCGATGGCGTCAGCAGCATCCGCTGCCGCTGCCGTTGCGCGAGTCCCCGCGCAGCGGAGCGGCGAAACCCTGAGATCGCCGTCGCGCCGGCGCCACGCTCAGCCGACGGGCCTGCCCGCGGTCGACATGTACTGGCGCAGGACATCGCAGGCGCCGGGCGCCGAGCCAACGGACGCATGTTGTGCGCTCTCGGTCGCGGGCGTCGTCCCGAACAGGTAGGTGTCCGACGAGAAGGCCGCGACGACGCGCAGCGTCTCGCAGCGCCGGAGCAGTCGTGGGCCCAGCACGCGGCCTTCGAAGACCTGCAAGCGTCCGAGCAGGACGTACTCCGCATGCTCATCCGACATCATTCGCCAGAAGAGCGAATCCGGGGTCGCCGTGAATCGTTGCAGCGGCACCGTCATGTGCCGCGTGTAGTGAAAGAGCGGCTCCGACTTGGCCGAGACGATCACCGCTTCGGCAGGAAGGGAATCCTGCACGAATCGCACGGCCTCGAAAAAGCCCCGTTGGGCAGGGCCGATGCACCGGGCGTCCGGGAGCCCCTGTGAACGATCGCACTGCGACATGGTCGCGATCTTCTGCGCATCAAGACGCAGGTTCTGCCCGATGATCAGCACGGCAACGAGCGCCGCGAGGACGGAACCGACCACGCCTCGGCGCAAAACGGGGAGCTGTGTCAGTCCCAGCAGCATGATCGGCACGAGCAATGCGAGCAGCGGCACGAGAAAGCGATCCGTGCAGAAGAGCCAGAGCGCGAGGAGCGTGCCCGTGGCGAGCGTGGACAGCACGCCGAGCCGGAACCGTGCGAACCCGGCGATCATGCCGGCCACGAGGCCCGTCGAGATCAGCCCGATCCACGCCACGTTGTCCACGACGGACCCGCTGATCGTGGGAACGCTGAGCGACCACGGAATGCCGCGCGTCACATAGAACGAGACATTCTGGGGCACCCGGCGGAGCACCGAACGCAGCAGGCCGGCACGGCCCGTCGCCGTTTCCTGAATGTCCGCGGCATACGAACTGCCAACGACCGCGTAGGGATCACGCATCGTCCACAGGACGAGTGGCGCGAGCACCAACACGGCCACCACGGCGACGAGGGCAGCATCGCGATACCGACGCTCGCTGAGCCAGTAGACGAACAGGGCCGCGGGCAGGACAACACCGGCAGCCCGCATCAGCGGCGCGACGATCGCCGCCAGGAGCACGACGGTCACCTGTCGTGGCCCGCGCGGCAGTGCCACGCTCCCCCACACGGCGAGGAGGTAGCACAGCCCGAGCGCACCCTCGGAAGCAATCTGGCCGGCCCACTTCACGAGATGCGGATTCACTGCCAGCATCGCGAGCGACAGCAGCGCCACGGTGGCCGGCATCACGCGGCGCGTCACGTCGAAGGTCAGCACGAGCGTCGTGACCGAGATCAGGATCTGCGACACCACGAGCCAGTCGAAGCCATCGCCGCCGATCGCCGTCCATACGGCAAGCAGCGCGGGGTAGCCTGGCGGGTACAAGTGATGCGCGGGCGCGCCTGGCCACAGGAAGTCCCGGAACTGACCGTGCCGCAACGACTCAGCGAGCACGAGATATCGGGTGTCATCCTGTCTTGTCAGGAGTCCCGGCGCTCTCGCGAACCAGGCGATGAGCGCATGCACGACGACGAGCCACGCGGGCAATCCGTACGCAAAGGTCCACGTCAGACCGGGGGCGGTCGTCGGCGGTACCGTGCGTGCGTCTGCAGGAGTCGGACTGTCTGGCACGCCCACGCCTGGCGCCGGTCAGCTCTTGGGTGCTGACGCGCTGTTGTAGACCCATCCGATCAGTCGTCCGATCGCATAGCCGAACACGAACACGTACACGAAGCCGAGGAACGCGCCGAAGACGGTGACGCTGTAGCCCGGCAGGTACACGCTGAGCAGGCCGAGGTGCTGCCCGACGTTCTCGCCGCCCTTGATCACGAGCACGATGGTCGCGATGAAGAGCGCCAGCCCGCCGAGGAGCCCCGTGGCGACGCCCCACGCCTTCGAGTTGAGCCGGAGCATCTCGCGGCGTACGGCTATCTCTTCCTGCGGCGTCAGTTGAGCCATCGATCGCGTCCCGGTGTCAAATGTGGTCGAGCAGGTCGCGCGAGTACGCGATCTCTGCCTTGGCGCGGATGTAGATGAGCAGCATGCCGACCAGGAAGTTCCGGACGAACGCGAGGAACCATCCCATCACGAAGCCGCCGAAGAACGCCCACGCCGCACCGACGAAGGCACCCGTCCAGCTGACCCGGTAGCCGCTGAAATACTGCCGGAGCAGCCAGAGCGGTACGTCGTGGTCGCCGCGGATCAGGACGACCGCGGTGGCCACGAAGATCAGGAGTGCCGCTGCAGCGCCCACGGCGAGGCCGAAGGCGCTCTTGTGAAGCGGAAGGAACGATCGCGTGAGCGCCGTCACGGCGGCCTCGCGTCCCAATGTCTGCTCAACGACGTTCATGCGGGACCCCTCGCAAGGACGATACGCTTCCAACCGTCAAGTTACAGGTTGGATCGGCTGCCGTAAACGGCACGGCGCGAGCATTCACGCGCCGTCCTCGGCTGTGGTCGTGAGCCGCGGAGGGCCCATGACCGCAGCGCGCGCCGAGCGCGCCGCGCGGCGTGCCCACACCCACGCGCGAAAGCGCGCCTCGCCCCAGCTGGAAAAGTGCGAACGGCGGGTGAAATACCAGGCGTCGAGCCGAGGCAGCGCGAAGGGGTCGTCCCCGGTGCGCAGGGTCCGGAACTCGGTGGTGACGCCCCAGCGGTGTCGCCGTCGGGCGGCGGCACGCACGGCAGGGCTGCATGCGCCGTAAGGATAGGCGATGCCCTCGGGTGCGCGATCGAGGCGCGCATGAAGCGCATCCGCGGCCCCGTCGATCTCGGCGGCTGCGTCGCGTTCGGCGAGGCCGTCCAGTCGCGGGTGCGTGCGCGTGTGATTCTCCATGGCGATGCCGTTCCGTGCGAGTTCCGCGAGCGCATCCCACTCTAGGAGCGGCAGCACGGGGATCCCCGGCGACTGGCCCCGCCACTGGTTATCCGTGCCCACGCGGTCGGTCACCACGAACAGCGACACTGGCCATGCGCGTTCGCGAAGCTGTGGTGCCGCTTCGGTCGCGAAGTTGGCGAGCCCGTCATCGAAGGTGAGCGCGACCGCCTGCGCGTCATCCGGGAGCGTCATCAGTTCGGACACCGGCACGACGCGTAGCTGCGCGTCGGCGATCCAGTCGAGCTGCCGACGGAACAGCGGCGCCGCCACCGAGATCGGCGAGCCCGAGTCGTCGAGCGAGTGCCAGGTGAGGATCGCGCGCACGGCCGTCTGGTCAGGTGCGGGCGAGACGGGCGCGCTGGTCGTCGACGACGTCACGGATGGTCTGCGTGAGCAAGGTGCGCGGACGATACGCGATCGTGCGCTCGAGCTTCCGCACATCGGGGACGCGGCGCTGCATGTCCTCGAACCCCTCCGCGTATGCCTCGGAGTACGGCACGAGGCGGATCTCCGACTGGCTCCCGGCCGCTTCGCGCACGAGCTCGGCCAGGCGGTGGATGGTCACTTCCTCGTTGGAGCCGATGTTGAAGACGTCACCGACGGCGGCCGGTGTCGCGAGGAGCCGCAGGAGCGACTCGACCGCGTCGGCGACGTGCCCGAAGCAGCGCGACTGGTCGCCGCTGCCATACACGGTGATCGGCGCACCCGTGAGCGCCTGCGCGGCGAAGTTCGGAAGCACCATGCCGTACCGCCCGGTCTGCCGCGGTCCGACGGTATTGAAGAACCGGACGATGATGACGGGCACCCCCTTCTCGCGATGATACGCGAGTCCGAGCCATTCATCGAGCGCCTTGGAGCAGGCGTAGGCCCAGCGCGAGTTCATCGTCGAGCCGAGGCGCAGGTCGTCCTCCTCGGAGAACGGGATCTTCTCGCTCTTGCCATACACCTCGGACGTCGAGGCGATCAGCACGAGCTTCTGCTTGCGCGACGCGGCGTCGAGCACCGTCTCGGTCGCGCCGATGTTCGTCTCGATCGTGTGCACCGGTCGCTCGACGATCAGCTTGACGCCCACGGCGGCCGCGAGATGCACCGTCGCGTCGCACCGGTCCACGCACTCGCGCACGAGCGGGCCGTCGAGCGCGGAGCCGATGCGGTGCTCGAAGCCCGGGCGGCCGACGAGATGCTCGATGTTCTCCATCGCGCCCGTCGAGAGGTCGTCGAGGATGAGGACCTGGTCGCCCCGGTCGATCAGGCGTGTGGCGAGGTGTGACCCGATGAATCCAGCGCCGCCGGTAATGAAGATCTTCATGCGAGTGCCCCTGTTGGGATGAGTCCTGCGACGCGCGCGTCGCCTTTCCGCTCGGCGGCGCCTCGCACGAGCGAGAGATACTCCGGAATGACGACCGACTCCTGCCAGTGCGTCTCGAAGGCCCGGCGTCCGGCTGCCGCGGCCTGCGCGCGGAAGCCGGCGTCGGTGCGCAGCCGGTCCATCGCTGCGCCGAGCTCGCCGGCCCCCTCGAAGAGGAGTCCGCCGCCCGATCGTTCCACGATCTCCGGGAACGGCCCCACGCGACGCGCGATCACCGGCGTCGACTGGCGGAACGACTCGATGAGGATGATGCCGAAGGTCTCGAAGCAGATCGATGGCACGAGCAGTGCAATCGCGTCGCGGTACCAGCGTGCGAGCGCATCCGGCGTGACCCGGCCGAGGAAGCGCACCCGCGGCATCTCCGCGGCCTGCGCGCGCAACTCCGCGCCGAACTCCCCGTCGCCCGCGATCACCAGATCCGCCGGACCATCACCGGCGAACAGCGGGATCACGTCCTGCAGCCCCTTGATCCGTTCGAGCCGACCCACGAAGAGGAAGAAGGGCCGCTCCTGCGGTCGGGCGGCGTCGGCGGGTGGTTCGTGCGCCGTGTCGGGAAGGAAGTAGGGCAGCACCTGCATCTCGCGCGGAAATCCGAACTCCGCGTGCTTGCGGCGCGAGAAATCGCTCATCGCTATGAAGAGGTCGACATGGTGCAGCTCGCGCTCGAGATACCCGGTCTCCCGCCAGAGCTGCGGCGGCCGCCGGTACGAGAGCTGGCACTTCACGCACTCCCGCCCATCACACCGTTCGCGCCCATAGCGCCAGAGCACGTGGGTGGGGCAGACGAGCCAGTGCTCGTGCGCCATGTAGATCTTGACGCCATGCCCGTACTTGAGGAGTCCCGGCCCGCCGATGAGCGAGACGTTGTGGAAGTTGAGCACATCGAAGCGCCCCTCGCGCAGGCGCCGGGCGATCTCGGGTCCGTGCACCACCGGCCGGCCGAGCTGCTGCGTGAGGAGCAGCGACCCTTTCCCGAGCGCACTTCGCAGGAAGACGATCTCGAGCCCGTCAGGTTCCGGAGCAGCGAGCGGCGGCGGTGTGGGACTCAGCGCGAGGTAGGCATCGGCGTCGCAGATCACCGTGACGTGATGTCCGGCGCGCACCAGCCCGCGCGCGAGCCGCTGCACACCGATGCCGTCGCCGCCGAAGTTGTACGGCGGGTAGAAGGTCGTGAGGAAGCAGAAGCGCAGGCCGGTCATGCGGTCATCGTGCGGCGTGCACGGGTCGGGGCGACGTCCCGCAGTGCTGCGAGCGCGGCCTGCGCTCCGGCGGCCCAGCTCAAGCGCGAGGCCCGTTGGAGGGCGACCGCACCCATCGACGCACGGAGGGTGTCGTCATCGGTCAGACGGCGGAGCGCCGCTTCCAGCGCGGCCACGTCGCGCGGCGCGATGAACAGTCCGCCGCCCTCGAGCAGCTCCGGGAGCGGGCTCGCCGTGGTGGCAACGACCGGTGTGCCACAGGCGGCGGCCTCGACGGCCGGCAGGCCGAAGCCTTCATTCTCGCTCGGCAGTGCCAGCGCGATCGCGCCGCTCAGCAGGTGCCGCAGCTCGGCGTCGGGGAGAAAGCCGGTCCAGTGCACGAGCGCGCCGGTGCCGGCCTCGATGATCGCGGCGCGGATGCTCTCCTGCGCCCCGTGGAAGACGTCACCCCCGATGGTGCCGACGAGGACCAGATGAATGGCCGTCGGCGCATCGCCGCCGCCGCGGGCACGGACCAGTCCGGCATGCGCGCGCACGACATCTTCGAGGCGCTTGTGCGGATTGAAGCCGCCAACGTAGACGATCCACCGCGCGCCCGTCGGGAGACCGCAGGATGCCGCTACGCGCGCCACCTCGGCGGGATCGGTCGAAGGCGAATACGCGGCGGCCGGTGCCTCGAGCGCCACGCGGATCCGCTCGCGGGCGACGCCGAGCACTTCCGCGATCTCGCGTGCGGCGAAGTTGGAGACGGTGAGCACCAGGTCGGCCTGACGCAACGCGAGCCAGACCTTCGCGCGCCAGAAGAGGCGGGCCCGCGCGCTCGGCAGCGTGAGCTCGGGAAAGCGCTCGGCGATCGCATCGTGCACGGTCACGACGGCGCGGAGTCCCGGTGGCAGCGGAAAGAAGGTGTAGACCGACGGCGAGAAGAAGACGTCGAGCCGGGCATCGTGCACCGACCGGGTGAGCCGCAGCATGTCGCGGGGCGAGCGTGCCGACTCGGCGCCGGCGGCGGTGGTCGGCGAGACGCGTTGCGGGACCACGACGGCCCGCACGTTCGGCGCGCGAAGCGTGAACTGCTCGTGCGCGCGATCGTCGAGGAAGCAGATGAACTCGTCGTCGGGTGCTGCCGAGACCATGGCCGCCACGAGCTCACGGGTGAAGCGGCCATAGCCGCGCCCATTCGCCCAGCAGGTGGCGTCCACGCCGATGCGCATCGCGGTCAGGCAGCCGAACCGGAGCCGGGGCCGATCGGAGCCTTGGGTTCGCCGAGGCGCTGCTCCTCGTGGTACTCGAAGTCGGTGTTGACCTCCCAGATGTCGTGTGTCGCGCCCTGCATGTTCCACACGGCCATCATGGCGGTGAGCATCGAGTGGTCCTGATTGTTGTACTTGTGCATGCCATTGCGTCCCACCGTGTGCAGGTTCGGGATGGCATCGATGCACTCGCGCACCTTCTCGAGATGTCCGCGGTACGCCGCATCGTAGATCGGGTAGGCCTTCGTCTGCCGGATCACGGTGCCGTCGACGACGGTCGTGTTCGGCGCGAGTCCGAGTTGATCGAGCTCGGCCTTCGCCTGCTTGATGAGGTCCGCGTCCGAGCTCTCCCAGATGCCATCGCCCTGGAAGCAGAAGTACTCGAGGCCGAGACAGGTGCGCCCTGCCTCGGGGACCATCACCGGGCTCCAGTTGTTGAAGTTCTGGATTCGTCCGACGCGCACACCGGGGGTGTGGATGTAGACCCAGTTGTCCGGGAAGAGCTTGTCGGCGTCGAGGATGAGCGCGACGACAAGGAAATCCCGATAGCGCAGTCCCTCGGCGGCTTCGCGATAGTCGGCAGGCACCGCCGGGGTGAGCGCTCGTACGAGCGACCGGACCGGCATGGTGGAGATGACGTGATCGGCGGCGAAGAACGTCTCGCCCCCGGGGCTCGTTGCGCGTACGCCGGTCGCGCGCACCTCGCCGGTGGCCGGATCCGTTGCGGTCTCGATCGCGGTGGCGTGGTGCTGCATGTGCACCGGATGTCCCATCTCCCGAATCCGGTCGCGTGCGGCTTCCCACATCTGGCCGGGGCCGAGTCGCGGATAGCGGAACTCGTCAATGAGGCTCTTGATCTTGTTCGAGCGCTTGTTGAGCGAGGTCGCGGTGAGGATCGCGCGCGCGAGCGAGAGCCCCTGGATGCGTTGGGCTGCCCACTCCGCACGGATCTCGGTGCAGGGGATGCCCCACACCTTCTCGGTGTAGGTCTTGAAGAAGATCTCGTAGAGTCGGCTGCCGAACCGGTTGGTCACCCACTGCTCGAAGTTTTCCTCGACCGGCGTGGGGTTGATGCGCGCCTGGAGGTAGCTCCACATGATGCGGACGGCGTTGACCAGTCCGAGCCCACTCAGCGCGTTCATCGCCTTGAGCGGGTAGTCGAAGTACTTCCCGCTGTAGTGGATCCGCGACAACCGGGGTACCGAGATGAACTCGTCCGCGAGCAGTTCTTCCCAGAGATCCTGGACCGGCTGGATCTTGGTGAAGAAGCGGTGCCCGCCGATGTCGAAGCGATAGCCCTTGTACTGCGCCGTGCGCGAGATGCCGCCGACCATGTCGTCGCCCTCGAGCACCGTGACCCGCACCCCCTGCTTGGCCAGCAAGTAGGCGGCGGTGAGACCGGCCGGTCCGGCGCCGATGACGACGACGTGGTCGCCCGGGGCGAGCTGTGCGACGCGACGTGGCGCGAGGGCGGGGGATGGGGCGGTCACGGGGTCACGCGAATCCGGGCGTCCATGATGTCGCGGATCTCGTCAGGGGTGATGGGCGAGGGCGCACTGGTGCGCGCCGTTGTCGGGAACTTAACGGACCGCCCGGCGCCTGTGCGGTCGGGTGTCGCGATTCTGTGAAGGAGGTTGCGCCTGATGGGGTCGCCCTCGGCGACCCATCGCCGCCTGAGGGCGGGCGGTCGCGCGTGCTGCTGGCCACGGAGAGCGTCGAGGCATGCGAGGCGGACCTCGGCGTGGGGGCCGACGGGCAGGGGGTCGTCTTCGCGTTGCGGCTTGGCGACGGTGTCCCCCGGTGACGTTGGGAACCCCCCGTACTGGAATACGCAAGCTTCACGAGCGCGGGCAGCATCGCGGGCGCGCTGCTGCGGCTCACCGATAGTGCGACGCATCTCCACCACGTCGTGCAGCACAGAGCCATGGCGCGACGCTCCGCGCACCGCCATTCTATCCGAATGTCCCCGCAGCCAAACCGTGCTCGTCACGCAGACGTCTCACGGGTCTACTCCCCGTTATACTTTGGGCGCGACTGGCGCATCGCCGTGCCGCATTTCGATCCGACACGCCACGTGCGCGTCGTGACACGCGCTCATCCAGCTCTGCGCCATGCACTTGTTCGCGTTCGCGCGGCTCCAGACTCACGCGGGGTTCACTGATGTGACTCGCGCATGTCGCACACGCGCATTCTCCGTGCCCCACGTGACGCCGAAGGCCTCGTGAGCGACCTCCGCGAGCAGTTGCAACGCGCCCTCGGCGCTGCCTACTCCATCGAGCGCGAACTCGGCGGCGGCGGGATGTCGCGCGTCTTCCTCGCCCGCGAACGCCAGCTCAACCGCGAAGTCGTGGTGAAGGTGCTCTCGGCTGACCTGGCCGGCGGCGTGAGCGTCGAGCGGTTCGGTCGCGAGATTCAGCTTGCAGCGTCGCTCAGTCAGGCGAACATCGTGCCGCTGCTCGCCGCGGGTGACGCGGACGGTGTTCCGTACTTCACCATGCCTTACGTGCAAGGCGAGTCGTTGCGCGGGCGATTGGCCACGGGCGCGCCGCTTCCGACCGGCGAGTGCATCGGCATCGTGCGCGATGTGGCGCGTGCGCTGAGCTACGCGCATGCGCGCGGCATCGTGCACCGCGACATCAAGCCCGACAACGTGCTGCTGTCGCACGGCGCAGCGATGGTCTCCGACTTCGGGATCGCCAAGGCCGTCTCGGCGTCGCGCACCATCGGTGACAGCGCCACGCTCACGCAGGCCGGCACGTCGCTCGGCACGCCCGCCTACATGTCGCCCGAACAGGTGGCGGGCGACGCGGATGTGGGGCCACGCGCGGACCTGTACGCGTGGGGGTGCCTCGCGTATGAAGTGCTCACGGGGAAGCCGCCGTTCGTGCGCGAGACGGCGCAGCGCGTGCTCGCGGCGCACCTGTCCGACGCGCCGGCACCGATGGCCCCCGGGCGCGCCGATGTGCCGGTGGCGCTCGAGCGACTCGTGCTCCGGTGTCTGGCGAAGGAGCCGAGCGAGCGGCCTGCGAGCGCGGACGAGGTGCTGCGCGAGCTCGAGGTGGTCGTGACGCCCAGCGGAATGTCGTCGGAGCGCTCGGCGGCGGGTCGGGCGGTCCCGACGAAGCCGAAACCGCGAGACCTCGGGCCGATGACGCTCGTGACGGGCGTTGCCGCGCTCGTGGTCGTCGCCGCGCTCGCGTACTGGCCGAGCGGAGGTGCGCCGTCGAGCGTGGCGTCGATCGCCGCTGTGCCGGATCGCTCGATTGCCGTGCTCCCACTCGCAAACCTGAGCGGTGACAAGTCGGACGACTACTTCGGCATCGGGCTCGCGGAGGAGATGACGCGTGCGTTGTCCAAGACCGGTGTGCGCGTGATCGGGCGCGTGAGCGCGGGCGCGCTCCAGGCCAAGGGGCTCGACGAGCGCGCCATCGCGCGGGAACTGGGTGTGGGCTCGCTGTTGACCGGCAGCGTGCAGCGTGCGGCGGGACAGGTGCGCATCAACGTCTCGTTGGTGTCGGCGGCGGATGGCGCAGTGCGCTGGACGGAGAAGTACGACCGACCGATCGCGAACGTGTTTGCGGTGCAGGACGAGATCGCGACGGCGGTCGCTGGCAAGCTGCTCGGGTCGCTCGGTGGTGGCGCGCCGCGCGCGACGAAGGTGGAAACGACCGACCCCGAGGCATACGCGCTCTTTCTCCAAGGGCAGGTGTTGTTCAACCGGCGGACCCCCAAGACGCTGCAACAGGCGATTGACGTGTACACGCGAGCTGTCAGGCGCGATCCGTCGTACGCGCGTGCGCATGCGATGCTGGCGATGGCGCAGTCGGTGCTGCCCAACTACACGGACGTCCCATCGGAGGACTCCCGCGCGCTCGTGATGCAGAGCGCCGGGCGGGCCATCTCGATCGACTCGACGATCGCCGAGGCATACACGGGGTTGGCGAACAGTCAACAGCTCACCGGGCGACACCGCGAGGCCGACTCGCTCTTCCGGCGGTCAATCGCGCTCGACTCCACCGTCGCGACGACCTGGGGGTGGTACGGTTTGCTCGCAAACCACCGGGGCGATTTCGCGATCGCGCACGAGCGCGTGGCACGCGCACGCGCGCTTGAACCCGCGTCCCTGATCGCGCGGACGTGGGACGCGCAGACCTTCCTCACGGAGAGGCGGTATCGCGAGGTGGATTCTGCGACGGCGAGCATCATCGCGCTCGACTCGAGCTTCGCGCTGGTGTGGACTTGCCGTGCAGAGGGGATGCTGTTCGACGGACGTGCGAGCGAGGCCGTGGCCCTGCTCGAACGTCGCAGCGCACTGACGCCGGACGACCGACGCAACGAAGGCCGCGCGCTGCTGGCGCTGGCCTACGTGAAGACGGGGCAGCCGCTCAAGGCACGCGCGCTGCTCGGGACGCTGCTGATCAACTCCGAGGGGCGTCCCTCGACGTCGGCGCTGCTGTCGAGCGTGTCGGAGGCGCTTGGCGACCGCGCCGCCGCACTCGTGCAGCTGGAGCGGTCGGTCACGGCGCGAGATGGGTGGCTCACCCAGTTCTCGCGGGGCGAGCGATATGATGCGCTGCGCAAGGATCCGCGCGGGGCGGCGCTGCTCGCGAAGGTGGAGTCGTGGTGACGGGCGCATGAGCGAGCTCAGTCGCGACGGCAACAAGCAGGTCCTTCGCTTCGCTCAGGACGACGGGGGGGCGGGGAGCGCGTACGCCGTGCGGCGCGAGCGGGGCGGCGGTGGCATGTTGCGCGTCTCACTCGTGCGCGACGAATCGCTCGCCACGTGAGCGACGCGCGCGCCACGCTCAACGCCGTCCTTGCCGGCCGCTACCGCATCGAGCGCGAGCTCGGCGCGGGCGGCATGGCCACGGTGTATCTCGCGCACGACCTCAAGCACGCGCGCGATGTCGCGATCAAGGTGCTCCGCCCAGAACTGGGCGCGGTGCTCGGTGCCGAACGCTTCCTCGCCGAGATCAAGGTCACGGCCAACCTGCGCCACCCGAATCTGCTGCCGCTCTTCGATTCGGGTGAAGCGGAAGGCCTGCTGTTCTACGTGATGCCGTACATCGAGGGGCCAACGCTGCGTGCGAGGCTCAAGTCCGAGCCGCAGTTGCCCGTGGACGAGGTGAAGCGAATCGTCGGGCTGCTGGCGGGCGCGCTCGACTACGCACACGCAGCGGGGGTTGTGCACCGCGACCTGAAACCCGAGAACATTCTCCTGCAAGCTGGGCAGCCCGTGATCGCCGACTTCGGCATCGCGCTCGCCGTGGCCGAGGCGGGCGGTGAACGGATCACGCAGACCGGGCTCTCGCTCGGCACGCCGCTCTACATGAGCCCGGAGCAGGCGAGCGGCGAGCGTGCGGTGGATGCACGCACGGACCAGTACGCGCTCGGGGCCATGGCGTACGAGATGCTCACCGGCGAGCCGCCACACACGGGAGCGACGGCACAGGTGATTATCGCACGGCTCATGACGGAGGCGGCGCGACCGGTGCGCAATGCGCGGCCGGGGGTTCCGGCGGGCGTTGATGCGGCGGTGTTGCGCGCGCTGTCCAAGTCTCCGGCCGATCGCTTTGCGAGCTGCGGCGAGTTCATGCGTGCGCTGAACGCCGAACAGGAGCCGGTCGCCGTCGCACCACCGGTTGTGACCGCGGATGCGTCCGCGCACACCAGCTATCCACGCGCTCCGCTCATCGCGCTCGTGCTCGGTGTGCTCGTGATCGGCGGTGGCGCCGCGATCATGATGCGCGGGCGAGCGAACGGCGAACGGATGGCTGCGGCGAGAGCCGCGTCCGCGTCCGACAAGGCATCCGTGGCGGTGCTCCCGTTCACCGACCTGAGCGTCGGTCGCGGCGACGAGTACTTCGGCGACGGCATCGCCGAGACGTTGATCAGCGCGCTCGGGCGCGTGCCGGGGCTCGATGTGGTGGCGCGCACGTCGGCCTTCTCGTTCCGCGGCCAGAACGTGGACGTGCGCGAGATCGGATCGAGGCTCGGCGTGTCCACCGTGCTCGAGGGGAGCGTGCAGCGTGCAGGCGACAAGCTGCGGATCACGGCGCAGCTCGTGAAGGTGGGCGACGGCGTGAGCCTCTGGAGCGAGACGTTCGACCGGAGCGCGACGGACATCTTCGCCGTACAGGATGAAGTGGCGCGTGCCGTGATCACCGCGCTCAGGGGCAAGGTGCTGGCGACGAGCACGCCGGCCACGGCGGCGACCACACGCGACCCCGAAGCGTACGATCTGTACCTGCAGGGGCGATCCCATCAGGCGAAGCGGACCTCCAGCGAGGTTCAGCAGGCCATCGTCCTGTTCAAGCGGGCCATCGCTCGCGACTCGAGCTTCGCCCAGGCATGGTCGGGCCTGGCTGACGCGTACATCGTGCAGGCCTTCTACTCCGACGTGGACCCGCGCGCGACGTTGGAGAAGGCGCACGCGGCCGCCCAACGCGCGCTTGCGACGGACCCGGAGAATGGCGAGGCGCTGACGTCGCACGCGTACCTGCTGATGGCGCGCGACTGGAACTGGGCCGCATCGGATACCGCCTTCCAGCACGCGTTGCGCGTCAGCCCGGGGTACGCGCTCGCGCACAAGTGGTATGGCGACATTCACGGAATCTTCGGTCGCATGGACGACGAACTGCGCGAATACCTGCGCGCGTGGCAGCTCGACCCGCTGTCGAGCGTGATTGCAGCGAACGTCGGTCAGCACTACGACGAGCTGGGGGACACGGTGCAGATGCTGGCCTGGATTGATCGGTCGCTCGCGCTCGATCCGACGCAGCCATTGGCGTTGCGCGCGCTCGGCCCGGTACTCGTCGCGCGCGGCGATTCGGCGCGTTTCTTCGAAGTGCAGACGCGACTGGCGACGGGAACCGGAATCGCGGGGGCGTCGGTGTCGGAGCTGCGCACGGCGTGGCGGCGCGGTGGCGCGCACGCTGTGGCGGTGGAACAAGTGGCGGCCTTCGACCGCCTCAAGCTGCCGTTCGAATCGGCCCGCTGGAGCATGGCTGCGGGGGATGCCGACGGCGTGTTCCGTGGCCTCGATCGGGCGTATGCGGAGCGAGCCATGTGGATGCCGTTCGTCAAGAACTACGTCAACCGGCCGGAGATGCGGCGGGACCCGCGCTACCGCTCGCTGCGGAAGCGGATGGGGATGCCGGAGGGGGTGAAGTGAGTGACGGCACGGACAGGCAGGTCCTTCGCTTCGCTCAGGACGACGGGGAGCGCAGTCCATCCGGCATCCTGGTGGTTGCGGCCACGGCGCGCGAACTCGCGCCCGCGAACGGCTGGCGCACGCTCGTGTGCGGCGTGGGCCCGGTGGAAGCCGCGGCGGCGACGGCGGCGGCCATCGCGCTCCATCGACCGAAGGCGATGCTGCATGTCGGGATTGCCGGCAGTCGGCGCGTGCCGACGCTCATGCCACCCGCGCTCGTGATCGGCGCCGAATCCGCGTACGGCGACATGGATGCGACGAACCGATTCGCACCGCGCGCACTGCACGCGTCACCCGCGTTGCTCCACGCCGCGCAGCGCGTGCTGCCGCACGCGGTGGTGCTCACGATCGGTACGAGCGCGCGTGTCGGCGGAACGCGTGACTGCGACGTGGAGTCCATGGAGGGTTTCGCCGTGCTGCGCGCGGCCCAACTGGCCGGCGTTCCCGCCATCGAGGTCCGCGCCATATCGAACGAGATCGCCGAGCCCGATCGTGCGCGATGGCACTTTGAGGAAGCCTTCGCGGCGATCGTCGCCGCGACGCCCGCCCTCGTACAGGAATTCGCCCGATGCGTGAACTGACCTTCGGCTTTTCGCCCTGCCCGAACGACACCTTTGCCTTTCACGCGCTGGTGCACGGGCTCGTCGATGCGCCCTTTACCGTGCGGCCGGTGCTGCTCGACATCGAGGAACTGAACCGGCGTGCGCACACGGGCGAACTCGACCTGACCAAGATCAGCGTCGGGGCCTTCGCCGGGATCGGTGACGGCTATCGCATGCTCCGGAGTGGTGCGGCCCTCGGACTGGGGGTCGGTCCGCTCGTGGTCGCGCGCGAGGCGATGTCGCTCGAGCACGCCATGAAGGGCACGGTCGCGATTCCCGGGCGAGAGACCACGGCGTACCGGCTGCTGCGGCTCGCATCTCCCGCGATCGATACGGTGGTCGAGCTGCGCTATGACCGGATCCTGCACGCCGTCGAGAGCGGTGAAGTCGACGCGGGGCTCATCATCCACGAGAGTCGCTTCACCTACCAGGATCACGGGCTCGTGAAAGTGATGGACCTGGGCGACTGGTGGGAGCATGACACCGGACTGCCGGTGCCGCTGGCGGGCATCTGTGCGCGCGCGGATCTCGATGACGCGACGGTGATCGCCGCCGACCACGCCATTCGCACCTCGGTGCAGTACGCGTTCGACAATCGCGAGGCGAGCCGCGCGTATGTGCGCGCGCATTCGCAGGAGCTGTCAGATGCCGTGTGCGACCAGCATATCGCGCTGTACGTGAACGAGTACAGCCTCGATGTGGGGGAGGATGGGTTGCTGGCGATCGCGCGGTTGGTGTCGAGTGGCTGAGAGGCGCTCGCGGATGATGCAGTGCGCCGCCGTCGTCCTGCTTGTGCTGCCAGCGACGGGCGACGCGCAGGGGGGGCACGCGAACTCCGCACGCCGCGAGCCGATCATCGACATGCACCTCCACGCGAAGCTGGCGACGGCCTACGGCGCCACCGGTCTCCCGCTCTGCGCGCCGATGGTGTCGATTCCCGTGTGGGATCAGCGCTATCCCGTGAGCGAGGGCCCCAACACGAAGCCCACGTGCCGCACGCCGCTCATCTCCCCGGCTACGGACGCCGAGGTGCGTGACGGCACGATCGCGCGCATGACGCGCTACAACATCTTCGGCGTGCTCGGCGGCACGCCCGCGCTGGTCGCCGAGTGGCAGCGTGCGGCGCCCGGGCGGTTCATGGCCGGGCTCGACGTGCGCTTTGATCCGGTGACAGCAGCCGGTTTCGCGTCAACGCCCGCCGGTGCGCCCGTGCATCCCATGCCGCCGGATTCGATTCGCGCGTTGCATGTACGTGGTGGACTGTCCGTGCTGGCCGAGCTCTCCAACCAGTACGCGGGTATCTCGCCGGATGACCCGCGGCTCGATGCGTACTTCGCGATGGCCGAAGCGTTGGACGTGCCGGTCGGCATTCACCTGGATGGCGGTGGGCCTGGCGCGGCGTACAACGGCACGCCCGGCTACCGTGCGCGCTTGCAGAACCCGTTCACGCTCGAGGAGGTGCTGCTCAAGCACCCCAAGCTGCGGCTGTACATCATGCACGCCGCCTTCCCGATGATCGAGCCGCTGGAAGCGATGCTGCTCGCGCATCCGCAGGTGTACGTCGAGCTCGGCTACATCGCGAGCGTGGAACCTCGGCCGGCGTACTACCGGTTCTTGCGTCGCTTGGTGGAAGACGGCTTCGGTGCGCGCATCATGTTCGGGTCGGACCAGATGATCTGGCCGGGGATGATCGACGAGGCAGTCCGTGCGCTCGAGCAGGCCAATTTCCTGACGCAGGCGCAGAAGCGCGACATCTTCTACAACAATGCGGCGCGGTTTCTGCGGCTCACGACCGAGGAGATCGCGCGACATCGCGGGCGGACGCGATGAGCGGCGGGATCGACACGCGGGTCCTTCGGTCCGCTCCGGATGACGGCGAGATGGCTACAACCGGTCGATCATCTCCTGCGTGATCAGCACGGTTCCCTTCTCGGTGCGCCGGAACCGCTTCGCGTCGGCCACCGGATCTTCCCCGACCTGCAGTCCCTCGGGGATCTTCACGCCGCGATCCACGACCACGCGCTTGAGCCGCGCCGAGCGCGCGATGTCCACGTAGGGGAGCACCACGGCACCATCCAGGTGCGCGAACGAGTGCGCCTTCACGCCCGTGAAGAGCAGCGAGTGGTGGACGTGCGCCCCCGACACGATGCAGCCGCCGGAGACAAGCGAATTGAGCGCCTGCCCGCGCCGATGCGGCTCGTTGTGCACGAACTTGGCCGGCGGCGTGATCTCGCCGTACGTCCAGATCGGCCAGCTCTGTTCGTACAGATCGAGCGAGGGCACCACGCTGGTGAGGTCGATGTTCGCCTCCCAATACGCGTCAATCGTGCCGACGTCGCGCCAATAGGCCTCCGCTTCGCCGGGTGACTTCACGCACGAGGTCGAGAAGCGGTGCGCGACCGCCTTGCCGTTGGCCACCACGTACGGAATGATGTCCTTGCCGAAGTCGCGGCTGGACGCGGGATCCGCCGCATCGCGCTTGAGCTGATCGAACAGGAAGCTCGTCTTGAAGACGTAGATCCCCATGCTCGCGAGCGCCATCTCGGGGTTGCCCGGAATGCCGGGCGGATCCTTCGGCTTCTCGAGAAAATTCACGATGCGATCGTCGGCGTCCACGCCCATGACGCCGAACCCGCTCGCCTCGGAGCGCTTCACTTCCAGACAGCCCACGGTCACGTCGGCCGATTGGTCCACGTGCTGCTGCAGCATCAGCTCGTAGTCCATCTTGTACACGTGATCACCCGCGAGGATGATCATGTACTCCGGCCGGTAGCTCTCGATGATGTCGAGGTTCTGGAACACGGCGTCGGCGGTGCCATCGTACCACTGCGTCTCGCTCACGCGCTGGCTCGCGGGCAGGATGTCGAAGCTCTCGTTGCGCTCCGGCCGCAGGAAGTTCCAGCCGCGCTGCAGGTGCCGGATCAGCGAGTGCGCCTTGTACTGCGTGGCGACGCCGATGCGGCGGATGCCGGAGTTGAGCGCATTCGACAGCGCGAAGTCGATGATGCGCGACTTGCCGCCGAAGTACACCGCCGGCTTGGCACGGCTGTTCGTCAACTCGTGCAGGCGGGACCCGCGGCCACCCGCGAGGACGTAGGCCATCGTGTTGCGGGCGATGATGCCGCCGCGATTGGGACTCGTCATGGAAACGTGTGTGCAATCGTGCGAGGAGGGGGCGTCCGGACCGGGTGCGCGGTGCGCGCGGCGTCCTTCACTTTGCACGCTGGTCCGCCGTCGCGTAAGGTTGGGCGATGAGAATTCTCTTCGTTGCCGCCGAAGTGGACCCGTGGGTCAAGACGGGCGGGCTAGCCGACGTGGCCGGTGCCCTGCCCGCCGCCTTGCGCGCGGCTGGTCATGACGTGCGCGTGGTCATGCCCCGGTACCGCGTCCTGCGGGAGCGGGGGGTACCCGTGGACGGGCCGGTGGCCGCCGGGTTCCTGCCGATCGGGGAATGGGCCGAGGAACTGCGCGTCTGGAAGCTGGCCGAGGCGGCCACGCCCACGTGGCTGCTCGATGTTCCCGCCGCATTCGAGCGCGCGGCCATCTACGGTGAAGCGGACGACCATCGCCGGTTCATCCTGTTCGCCCGGGGGGTGCTGGCCCTCATGCAGCACCTGCGCGAGGTGGACGGCTGGCTCCCCGACGTGGTCCACACGCACGACTGGCACGCGGCCCTCGTTCCCAACTACCTGCGCACCTACTACGCCTACACGTTCGGGCAAGTCGCCACGGTGCACACGATTCACAATCTCGCGTATCAAGGGGCGTGCAACCCGAGCGTCATGTCGCTCGCCGGGCTGGCGGAGGCCGGTCACATCGAGAAGACCATGGGGCCGCGCATCGCCGGCTCGTTCAACTTCATGGCGCGCGGGCTGCGCTACAGCGACATCATCACCACCGTGAGCCCCACCTACGCCACCGAGATCCACACGCCGGAGTACGGCGAAGGGCTCGACGGTGTGTTGCGCTCGCGCGCCGGGCGTGTCGTGGGGATCCTCAACGGCATCGACACCACGACCTTCGATCCGTCCACGGATGTGCACATCGCCGAGTCGTATGACGCGCAGCACATCACCGGCAAGATGGCGTGCAAGGTCGCGCTGCAGCGGGAACTCGGGCTCGAGCCGTCGCCGCGACGCCCGCTGCTGGGCGTCGTGTCGCGCCTCGTCGACCAGAAGGGATTCGAGCTGCTCGATGCGGCGCTGCCGTGGCTCATGCGCCATACCGACGCGCAGCTCGTGCTGCTTGGATCTGGGCGGGCGCCGCTGGAGAACGCCTTTCGTGGTCACGCGGCGACCAACCCGGGACGCGTCGTGGCCCGTATCGGCTTCGACGCCGCGCTCGCGCAACGCATCTACGCCGGGAGCGACGCCTTCCTCATGCCCTCGCGGTTCGAGCCATGCGGCCTCGGGCAGATGATCGCGCTGCGCTACGGTTCGGTGCCGGTCGTTCGCGCCACCGGCGGCCTGGCGGACACGGTGCGTGAAGGATACGAGGGCAACGGCTTCGTCTTCCACCCGTTCGTCGCCGATCACTTCATCGATGCCATCCGGCGCGCCCTGGTCACCTATCGGGACCGTCGAGGCTGGGCCACGTTGCGCGCGCGCGGCATGGCCGAGGACAACTCGTGGACGCATGCGGCCCAGCGATATGGCGCGGTGTACGCGCGTGCGGTGCAGCTGGTGGGGCGGTAACGCCGGACGGGTGCCAACCGGGGCGGCGCGCTAGCTGTCGGAGACGGTGCCGGCGAAGGTGCGCAGCTTGTCCACGAGCTCGTGCAGCTGCTTCTCGGTCAGCTCGATCTCCTGCGCGGCGCCGTCGACGTCGAGCAGCCCGGCGCGCATGCTCACCGACACCTGGTTCAGGTAGCGGATCTTCGAGAGCACTTCGTCCGTCGCGCGGCGCAGTCCCTTGAACTGCCGCTTCTCGGCCAACGCCCGGCGATAGCGCGCCGCCAACTGCTCGAGATTGAGCGCCTTGGCGCGGGCAATGACGTCGTCGCGCGACGAGCCGGTGAGCGCGCCGCGATCGGGCACGCCGGCATCGTCCCACGCTTCATCGGCAAACCAGAGCCGCCCGACAAACTCGATGCCATCGAACACGATGCGCGCGCTCACCTGGATGCGCTTGTAGTCGTGCTCGAACGACGCGATGTGCGGCTGGGTGATGTCGTCGAATCGGGGCATGGGCGGCTCAGCCAGCGAGGAAGCGATCCAGTGCGGCGAACAGCGGACCCGGCGCCTCGACGTACGGCACGTGACCCGCATCGGGAATGACGACGTACTCCGCCCCCAAGGCACGCGCGCACGCTGCGCTCGACGCTTCGGGGATCGGGTCGGCCGCGCCGTGAACGACGAGTGACGGGATCCGCAATCCGTCGAGTATCGGCAGGAGATCGAACGCGCCGAGGCTCTCCCAGACCGACTGCTGCACCCGGCCCGTCACCCTGAAGGGGGTCAGGTCGCGCGCGCGGCGGGGATCGGCGAAGTAGCCCGCCACGGACAGCTCGAATGCCCGCTGCCGATACCCGTCCGGGTCGCGCTCCCGAAGGCCCGAGGCCGCCAATGCCTCACGCAGCTTCACGACGGTCGGCCCCTTCATGCGCGCACTGAACTCCGCCTCGAACGCATCGCGCCATGCGCGCGTGAGTGGCGCCGGGTTGAGCAGCGCGAGCCGGCTCGGGCGCATGCGCGGCGCGTCGGTCGTCGGAGCGGCGGAGGTGCCTGCGGGCACGAGCGCTGCCGGCAGCGGACGCGCAAAGGCGTCGGCCGTCGCCAGCATCGCCAGCATCGCGCCCCAGGAGTATCCCACCACTGGCACCGCCTGCAGCTCGAGCTCGGCCATCACGCCGTGAAAGTCGTCGACGTGGGTGCGCCAGGTGATCGGGGATGTGTCATCGACCTTCGACTTGCCGCCGCCACGCTGGTCGTACATGACCAACTGGTACGTCTCGGCCAGATGCAGCATCTGCGGCAGCAGATAGTCGAGGTGCGCCCCCGGTCCGCCATGGAGCAGCACCACGGTGGGCGCATCGCTCCGCCCCCACGACGCCCAGTACAGCGGCACGGCGGTCATGGTCGTCAGCCCTTCGCGAGCGGGATCCGGAATGGCAAGCATGTCAGGCAGCGTAGCGGGACGCGATGTCGACGGTGTTCAGGTGCACGTTCACGGTGGTCTGCACGTCGTGGCCGTAGCCGCCGGCGATCGTGAGGCAGACCGGCAGGCCCACCGAGCGGCAGGCGTCGAGCACGACGGTATCCCGTCGCTTGAGGCCATCGTACGTGAGCTTGAGTCGCCCGAGCCGGTCGCCCTCGTGCGGATCCGCGCCAGCCAGATAGACCACGAGATCGGCGCGCGCCGCGTGGAGCACCTCGGGCAGCGCCTGCTCCAATGCCGAAAGGTACACGTCATCGGGGCACCCGTCGGCCAGCTCGATGTCGCGCGACCCCGCCACCTTGCGGAAGGGGTAGTTCTTCCCGCCGTGCATGCTGAAGGTGTAGACGGTGGGATCGCCGGAAAAGATGGCATGCGTGCCGTTGCCCTGGTGCACGTCGAGGTCCACGACGACGGCGCGCATGATGCGGCCGTCGCGCTGGAGCAGGCGAATGGCCACGGCCACGTCGTTGAAGACGCAGAACCCCTCGCCATGGTCGGCGAAGGCGTGGTGGGTCCCCCCAGCCAGGTTCATCGCGACGCCGTGGTCGAGCGCCGCGCGTGCCGCCTCGCACGTGCCCCCCACCGCGCGAAAGGCACGCTCGACCAGCGCGTCGGACCAGGGGAAGCCGAGCTGCCGTTGCTCCTGCTCGTCGAGCGCTCCGCGTTCGAACCGCGCGACGTACTCGCGCGTGTGCACCAGCTCGATCGCGTCACGTGCTGCGCGCGCGGGCTCGTGCAGGGTCGCGTCACTCACGAGGCCGCGCGCCAGCACCGCATCGCGGAGCAAAGTGTACTTCGCGATCGGGAAGCGATGCCCGTCCGGCAGGGGGATCGCGTAGTGCGCCGAACTCCAGCAGTGGAGTGGCACGCCAGGCGTCCTCCAGCCGTCCGCCTAGCGGCCGCGTTCGCCCAGCGTCACCGTGCAGGGGACGCGGACGCCGTCGCGCAGCACCACGATGAGCACCGTTTCGCCCGGCTTGTGTGCGTACAGGGCGTCGGTATACGAGTACAAGTCCTTCACCGCCGCGCCAGCGAGTTCCACGATCACGTCGCCCGCCTTGAGGCCACCCTTGTCCGCCGGGCTGCCCGCGCGCACGCCGCTCAGTCGCAGCCCCGGTGTGCTTCCGGCCGCCATGTCGGGAATGGAGCCCAGGTACGTGTTCGACCCTTCGCGGCTCGATCCTCCGCGCGCGACCGGCGCCGGCGCGCGCACGAAGCTCAGCGGGCCCGCGCGATCCGCGATGTCGCGAATCGCACGCTCGGCGAACGCCACCACCTTCGCCTCGCCGCCGGCGTTGATCTTCGAGGCAACGTCGGTCGCGCGATGATAGTCGTCGTGCAAGTCGGTGAAGAGGTGCAAGACGGGCAGGTTCTTGGCGTAGAAGCTCGAGTGGTCGCTGGGGCCGAAGCCGTCGCCCACGGCCGAGATCGCGAGCTTGGGCGCCGTGTTCGCCGACTCGACGATGCCCGGCAGTTCGACCGCCGTCGCGACGCCGTACACGATGAGCTTGTCGTCGCGCAGGCGGCCCACCATGTCGAAGTTGACCATGGCGCGCACGTTGGCCAGCGGCACCGGCGAGTGATCGGCCCAGTACGCCGAACCCAGCAGGCCGAGTTCTTCGCCGCTGAACGTCGTGAAGATGATCGAGCGCCTGGCCGGATGCCGCGCGAACAGTCGCGCCAGTTCGAGCACGGCCGCGACCCCCGACGCATTGTCATCGGCGCCGTGGCGGATCGCGTTTCGGGCGTCCGGATCGAGGGAGAAGTCGCCGGAGCGTCCCAGGTGATCCATGTGGGCGCCGACGATGACGTACTCGCCAGCCAACGCCGGGTCGCTCCCCTTGAGCATCCCCACGACGTTGGTCGCGGCCAACGGTGCCGGTGGCGCATCGGTGTGACGCGCCGCAATCGGCTTGGCGAGATACGGCATGAGGTACGACGTCGGGCAGTCGCCCGCGCAGCGCGAGTCACGCGGGACGATCGGCGCGAGCGCGAGCGCCACGAACCGGTCGCGCACGTAGGCAGCGGCCGAATCGAGACCGGCGGTTCCCGTGGCGCGGCCCTCGCGTGCGCTGTCCGCCAGCCAGCTCACGTCGCGTCGGATCGAGAGCGAATCGGCGCCCTCGAGCGTGGAGACGCCACGGGGACCGCGGCAGGCGGCCGGGAGCGTGAGGCAGACAAGCAGGGCGAGGCGTGCAGACGGGCGCATGGCAAGGGCTGGGGCTCGAGGAATACGGGAAATCTCGCCCGGAGCGACCGAGCGGCAAAGCGGCGTCTTGAGACGCAAACCGATGGCGGGACCCCCGGGCGGACCCTACCTTACCCGAGACGCTCTCCCCGTGAGAGCGCACCGACGCCATGGACTACTCCGCGATCTTCGCTCGGCACTTCGCGCGTCTCGTAGGGCTTCTCGTCACCGAGGGCTCTTCGGTCGACGAGCAGAAGGTGTCGCTTCGCGCCGCCCTTCAGTTCTCGAAGGAGGGGACGGTGCTGATCGCGCGCGAGGACCGACGCGTGCTCGCGGACGGCGTCATCGTCTCCGAGGTGTTCCCGGGGGTCAAGGAGTTCGGCGCACGGCTCCAGTCGCATGGCGTCAAGGAGCTGCTGTTTGCCAAGGACGCGCATGCGGTCGAGGTGCTGGGCGTCGCGCGGCTGCTCGGTGGACCGCAAGCCGAAGCCGACGGCGGCCGCAGCTTTCACGCGCTGTTCCGGGCGTTGGGCGCGAACACGGTCGCCATCACGACCGACATCCGCATGGAGGCGCGTCCTGACGACGAGGACGAAGAGGAGGAGGATGACGTGCAGGACACGACGATGTCGATCTTCGGCGTCCGCTCGGTCCTCTCGCAAGCCCAGCTCCCTGGTTCCGCCCCGAAGCACCTGATCGAACGACTGGCCAAGAAGAAGACGGCGGCGGGCGTGGCCAAGATCCTCGACAAGCTGGCCGTGCTCGCCGAGGCGCTCCACCGCGAGGGGAACGCGACGGAAGTCGTGGCGTGCTTTCTGGGGCTCATCCAGCTCGAGCAGACCGCCCCCAACACCGACGCCAAGCGCGCCTACATCCAGACCGTCCGTCGTCTCGCCAAGGCGCCCATCCTCACCTCGGTCGCGCGCCTCGTGCGCAAGCATCCCGATCAGCGCGAGTGGTATGTGACCATCCTCTCGCGGACAGGCGAAGAAGGCGCGCTCGCGGTCTTCCGCCAGATCATGGCGGCGCCATCGTTGCACGAACGCACGCTCTACCTGAGTGTCCTCCGGGAACTCTCCGGCGCGGTGCCCGCGCTCGTGCACGCCCTCGCCAATGATCAGTGGTACATGGTGCGCGCGGCCGCCGACATTCTCGCCGAACTCAAGCCGGTCGAGGCGGAACAGGGGCTGATCACCCTGCTGAGCCACGCCGATGACCGCGTGCGACGCTCCGCGCTCAAGGCGTTGGCCGAACTGGGGACGTCGCGGGCCCCGGATGCGATCAAGCGCGGGCTCAAGGACCCGTCGGCGCAGGTCCGGGGCGCGGCCGCGATCGCGCTGGCGGCCATGCGCGACGTGCGACAGACGACGACCATTGCCACCGCGCTCGAGGACGAGAGCGACGAGGAAGCCCAGTTCACGATCGTCCGCGCCCTCGGCGCCCTCGGCGGTGCGGACGCGGTGCAGCGACTGATGCGCGCCGCCAGCACCGACAGCGGCCGGTCGTCGCGCATCAAGCGCAACACCTCGCTGCGCCTCTCGGCGATTGCGGCGCTGGGCAGTGCGCACAGTCCGGCGGCCGTGATGGCGCTCAAGGAACTCGCGAACGACAAGGATCGCGAGGTGCGCGAGGCCGCGCAGCGCGCGCTCCAGAGTCAGCGCGGAACCCCGTCGGGTTCGATGCGCGCGCTCACGCCGAGCGGGTCCGTCCGCACGCTCGACGCGTCGGACGTGCGGACGCAGCGGAACACCACCCCGAAGGGAATTCGCGCTATCGATTCGTGAAGTCGGTGCCGGCGCCCACGCGTCGGCAGGCTTCGGCGATGACGTCCGCGGCGCGGTCGAGGTCCACGAGCGAGACCATCTCGTTGGGCGAGTGCATGTACCGGTTCGGGATGCTCACGAGTGCCGTCGCGACCCCCGACCGCGCCACCTGAATCGCATCGGCGTCGGTCATCGAGCCGCGTGGCGCCCCGGACATCGTGTGCGGGATCTGCAGGTCGGCGGCCGCGCTCTGCAGCAGCGTCAGCACGACCGGATTGAAGATCGACCCGCGCGAGAAGACGGGACCGGAGCCGAGCTTGTGGTCGCCGTGCTCCTTCTTCTCGATGCCGGGGTGATCGGTGGCGAAGGTGACGTCGACCACGATGGCCATCTGCGGATCGATCCGGTCGGCCGCGACGCGCGCACCACCGCCGGAGAAGCCGATCTCTTCCTGCACGGTGGCGACCGCCACGACCTTGGCCGCACCCGGCTTGGCCGCATAGCGGCGCGCGGCCTCGAGGACCACGAAGGCACCGATCCGGTCGTCAATCGAGCGCGACACGATCCGGTCGTGCGGGAAGTCGAGGGTGCGATGATCGAGGACCCCGGGATCGCCGACCGCGAGGCGCGCTTCCGCTTCGGTGCGGTTGGCAGCGCCGATATCCACCCACAAGTCGGTCATCTTGGAGCCCTTCTCGCGATCCTCGGGCTTGATGAGGTGGATCGGCTTCTTGCCGATGACCCCCATGACCTCGCCGTTCCGTCCGAGGAAGCGCACGCGCTGCGCCACGAGCACCTGCGGATCCCATCCACCGATGCCGGCAAACGAGACGAAACCGTCGTCGTCGATATGCACGACCATCAGTCCGATCTCGTCGATGTGGCCCGCGAGCAGGATCGTGGGCGATCCGCCGGGGTTCACGACTGCGAAGGAGTTCCCCAGCGCGTCGCCCGAGACCTCGGCGAACGTGCGCGCTTCCTCGCGCCAGGCCTTGGCCGGGATTGTCTCGAAGCCCGACGGCCCGGGAGAGTCGAGGAGCCGCTTGAGGAAGGTGACTGCGCTGGAAGCAAGCATCGCGAAGAGGGAGAGAGACGAGGGAATGGTAGCGGATCGCACCTGCGCGGGTCCAGCAGGCGCAGCGTCGCCCGCGCGCCCGCTGCACGACGACGCGAGCGGCTAGATCACGCGCACCGCATGCTGCGCCAAGGGCGCCCCGAACAACGCCGGATGCATCGCCGCCGCCATCGTCGCCACGCCCTCCACGAGCCGTGGCCCCGGGCGGCTGACCATCCCGTTCGCATCGAGCGCCCAGACGGGAAGCGCTCGCGCCCATGCCCATTCGTCGCGCGCGAGCAGCTCGTGCGCCGCCGCAATCGCTTCGCGCAGATCGTAGCCGCAGGGTCCGACGAACAGCACCTCCGGCGCGGCGGCGCGCACGGCATCGGGGCTCACCACGGACGAGTGATCGCCGGGCTTGGCCAGCACGTCGATGCCGCCGGCCTTGGCGACCATCTCCGGCACCCAATGGCCACCGGCGAAGAGCGGGTCGGTCCACTCGATGACGGCCACGCGTGGACGCGGCGCCTTGGCGGCCTTGAGCGTGTCGTGCACGTGCCGCAGCTGCGCGCGCAGGCCATCGATCAGCTCCTCCGCCTCGTCGCGCTCGCCAATGGCATCGGCCACGTTGATGATGTCCGTGAACACGCCGTCGAGCGTCTTCCCGTCGAGCGTCACGACACGCGGCTGCGGGTCGATCTCGGCGGCAAGCGCCCGGACGTCGCCTTCGCTCACGGCGCACACATCACAGAGCGCTTGCGTGACGATCACGTCGGGACGCGACGCGCGGATCAGCTCGGCGTCGATCGTGTACAGGGGCGCGCCGGTGGCGGTGATCGCGCGCACCTGGTCGTCAATCGTGCGCGCCGACGCGGACGAGTCCACGGCCGTCGCGGTCACGCGCGGCAGCGTCGTCACGTCGGCCGGGTAGTCGCACGAATGCGAGATGCCCCGCAAGTGGCGCGTGGCGCCGAGCGCGGCGACGATCTCGGTGGCGGATGGGAGGAGCGTGATGATGTTCATGTCGATCCGAGCGAAGCGAAGAAGCTGCTGGTCCTGTCGGTGGAAGGTTACAAGCAGGTCCTTCGCTGCGCTCAGGACGACAGGCTCACGTCGACGGCACGGGGAACAACGCGTACGCTGCCAGCAGCCCGACCACCCCGGCCATGTACACGGTCCAGTCACCGGTGATCAGGAAGAACGCCCCGCCGAACACGGCGGGCCCTTCCGCCAGGGCCCACGCGATGATCGGCAGCGTCGTGTCGCGCCCGCGCTCGATGCGCTCCCGCAGCACGAGTCGCATCCCCACGAGCCCGGCGAGTGCGAGCCCCCAGATCACCATCCCGACCGTCCGCATCGTACGCGCCGCCTCGGGCCCGAGTTCCGGTGCGTCACCCATCGTTCGCACGGCAAACGCGACGGCGCCGAACACGAGCACGCCGGAGAGCAGCGCGATGCGAACGAGCGTCAATGCTTGTCGTGGCGATCGTGCCATCTACTTGCGCTCGTACACGGCGCGGCCGCCCAGATAGGTCGCCAGCACCTTCGTGTCGAGCAGCTTCTCGGCCGGTGCAGTCATCAGGTCCTGATCGAGGATCACGAAATCGGCGCGCTTGCCGACCGTGATCGACCCGAGCTCCTTCTCCTGGAAGCCCGCGTACGCGGCCCAGATCGTCATGCTCTTGAGCGCTTCCTCGCGCGTCATCTTCTCCTGCGCGCGCCAGCCGCCCGCAGGCCAGTTCTTCGCATCCTGGCGTGTCACGGCCGAGTGAAAGGTGATGAACGGGTTCACCTGCTCGACGGGAAAGTCGGTGCCGTTGGGGATGATCACCCCCGTCTTGAGCAGCGAACGCCACGCGTACGCGCCGGTCAGCCGTGCGTCGCCAAGGCGATCCTTCACCCAGTACATGTCGCTCGTCTGGTGGCTCGTCTGCATGCTCGGGATCACCTTGAGCATCGCGAAGCGGGGAATGTCGGCGGGGTCGAGGATCTGCGCATGCTCGATGCGAAAGCGGTGGTCGCCGCCGCGTACGTCGCCGAGTGCCTTCTCGTACGCGTCCAGTGCGGTGCGGTTACCCCGGTCGCCGATCTCGTGCGTGTTGACCTGGAAGCCGGCCTTGAGCGCCTTGGCCGCCACGGTGTAGATCGCGTTCTGGTCCACGATCAGCAGTCCGCGGTTCTTCGCGTCGTCGGCGTATGGCTCGAGCAGGGCGGCGCCACGGGACCCCATCGCGCCGTCGCCCAGCACCTTGATGGCGCGGATCCAGAGGCGGCCGTCGTGCAGGCCCGAGCGCGGCCCGATCGTGAGCAGTGAGTCGAGCGCCGGACCGTTCATGATCATGATGTAGTTGCGGAGGTTGAACTCCCCCGCCTTGGCCATCGATTCGTACGCCGCGATTTCGGCTGGCCCCACCCCCGCGTCATGCACGCCGGTCAGTCCCCACGCATTCACGTTGGCGATCGCGTTCGTGATCGATGCGCGGAACTCGGCCGGCGTCGGCTTCGGCACCATACGCGTGACCAGTCCCATGGCGTTGTCGACGAAGACGCCGGTCGGCTCGCCCTTGGCATCGCGTTCGATCCGTCCGCCAGCCACGTCCTTGGTGGCCGCCGTCACGCCGGCTGCGGCCAGCGCCTTCGAGTTGGCGAAGATGGCGTGGCCGTCAACGCGCTGCAGCACCACCGGACGATCGCCGACCACGGCATCGAGTGCCGCCTTGTTCGGGAATTTCTTCTCCGGCCAGGTGTTCTGGTCCCAGCCGTGCCCTTCGAGCCACGAGCTTCCCGGTGTCGCCTTCGAACGCGCGGCCACGCGCTTGAGCACTTCAGCCAGCGACGTCGCCCCCGTGAGGTCGACCACGCGCAACGCCTGCGCCAGACTCGACAGGTGCGCGTGCGCGTCGATGATGCCGGGGATGATGTCGCGCCCCTTTGCATCCATCACCTGCGTGCCCGCCCCCTTGAGCTTGAGCGCCGCCGCCGTGGAACCGACGAAGCTGATGCGCCCCTTGGCAATCGCGAATGCTTCAGCCGTCGGCGTCTTCTCGTCCACGGTGTGGACGCGCGCGTTGGTGACGACCAACTCGGGCGCCTGTGCGGCCAGCACGACCGGCCCGGCGCACGTGACGAAGGCGGCCGTGACCACGCGGCGAACGGAGGCAAGCATGAGGTTGGGGATTGGAGGTTTACACCGGACCGGAGCGGCGCACCACGATGCGTGTGTCAGCGCGTGACTCGCGTCCAGACGGCCACGACGCCGCACCGCGAGTCGTCCTGGATGCTGCGACCCGAGAACTCGGCCGGCACCGTCGATGCGCCGCGGTAGATCTCGATGCCCTCGATGTCACTCGGCTGCACCAGTTCGTCGATCGACATGCCGTTGAGCGGAATGTTCGTGCCGTCGATGAAAAACCGGATCGGGCAGTTGCTCGAGGTCGTGGCGCCACGCATGACCCACTGGCTCTGCCCGCGGCGGTCCCGGTACTGATAGAACCCGGGCGTCGAGCGAAAGACATCGGACGTGAACTGGGGCTTGAACGCCATCAGGTCTTCGCGAGTGAAGAATGTCCCGCCCGGATAGCTGAGCTTGCGCGAGTAGAACCCCTGATGAAACACGGAGCGGAAGGTGCGCGGCGGCGTGAAGACCATCACGTCCGGCAGCACATATGGCCGCGCCATCACCTCGTTGAGGGTCAGGTCCAATGCGCGCGTCTCGCCCTCCTTGAGGTGCACGGTCAGCGTTTGCGGGAGGTACCCCACACGCCGCGCGGACACGAGCACGGGGCCGGGCTCGACGCCGGACAGGCGCCAGGTGCCGCCACTGCCACTGCGCGTGCGGAGCGCGGTGCCGATGACCGCGATCTCCGCGTCCATGATCGGTGTGCCGATCGAGTCCTCGACGACGCCGGCGAGCATGGCGACCTGCCGCGCCGCTGGCTCGGCGTCCTCCGCAGCCGCGGTCGCGACGGTCGGTAGCGACGTCGGGACCGCGGGCGGTACCTCCGCAGCCGCCGTCGGCTTGCTCACGGCCTTGCGCGCGGCGGCTTTCCGAGTCGTGCCCTGTGCCTGCGCGGTGCCAGCCGCCAGCAGCGCCGCGGCGACTATCGCGCCACCGCGAGCGAGCAGGACCGGGCAAGAACGAGGCATCGCCTGAAGGTAGGGCGGGGAGGGATGTCCCCAGCTACTTGGTAGATGACACCGGGAGGAAGCCCAGTCAAGCCGTCGGCAGGCGAGCGTCGCGCTCGGGAAAGGCGATGTCGGACATCTGCGAGGGCCGGAGGCCCTGTGCCGTGGCGAAGAACCCCCGAAAGACCGCGAGATCTGCCTCGGTGTCACCGGAGAGAATGACCGGCGCGCTGATCGTCAACGTACGCCGAGAAAAATCGAGCGCCGCGCCGACCACGGGCACACCGGCACCACGTGCGATGTAGTAGAAACCGCTCTTCCATCCGTTCGACTTGCGACGCGTGCCTTCGGGTGACACGACGAGTATCAGACGGTCCGACTTCCGGAACCATTCGATCGCCTGCTCGACCACGTTGAGCCGTGCGCTGCGATCGACGGGAATCCCGCCCAGCGCGCGCCAGAGCAGGCCGATCGGCCATGCGAAGAGCGTATGCTTGGCGAGCCAGCGCGGGCTGAAGCGCAACGCGGCGAGGCCCCACAGGAACATGACGAAGTCCCAGTTGGAGGTATGCGGCGCGCCAATGAGCACGAACTTCGGGAGGTCCGGCAGCTGACCGATGGTGCGCCAGCCGGCCATCCGCCCGGCGAAACGGACCAGCGCGCCAATCACTCGCGCGGGGGGCGCGAGGGAAGCGGCTGGCCGCTGGCGACATAGGCCGACCACCACAGGTCACGCAGCATCGTTGCACCGGCGGCGAGGCGCGTGGCCACGAACTGCTTGTGCGTCGCCGCCGCGGTCGTCGTGTCGAACCGTTCCGCCTTGTCGAGCTCGTAGAGCGGGCGCAGCAGGGCGGCCGTCCGACGCAGATACGCCATCGTCGACTCGCGGACATTCGCCGCCAGGACCGCATCGCGCGCTACGAGCGGCTCGACATCGTTGAGTGCGAGGTGCGACTGCACATACGCCGACTCGAACCGATAGTGCATCCGGCGGTCGGTCGCGAAGCCATCCGGGTTGTCGCCGACCCAGCCGTTGTGGTGAATCGTGGTGTGATGCGGGTTCGCGCCATCCGCGACGTAATGCCCGAGAATGCCGGCGTCGTTGATGATGCGCGCCTCCAGATGCCGCTTGGTTGCCTCGTCGGTCGCGGCGCGCCAGAGCCTGAAATCGACGCGCAGTGTCTGCACCAGCTCGGTGATGCGGAACGGCAGGAAGCCCACCGACTGATCCTTGCCCGCAGCGCGCACCGCGGCCAGGTACTCGTAGCGGTCCTTGGCACCGAACGCGGCGTCGGGCGCCCATTCGAAGTCGATGAAGTGATCGTATCCGGAGCCGCTGGCGAGCGCGGGATCGAGCTGTGACTCGCCAAAGTCGCGCCAACGGTCCGGCTCCGGGTTGAGATACACCAGTGCGCCGATCGCGCCGCGGAAAAACGCGGGCATCTCGGCGGGCAGTGCCTTGACCGCCGCTTCGGCCACGAGACGATGCCCGTGGTCGCCCCAGCGGACGGCCGTGGGGGTGGCGGCGATCAGCAGCAGCGCAGCGGGCAGGAGGGCAAGGCGAATGGGGCGCGGCATGTCGTGTACGTGATCAGGCGAAGAGACCGAGCGGATCGAAGCGGATGGCGGGGGTGCGCCGGGGTACATCGCGTTCGGCGGCGGCCGCGAGCCGCAGGAGAATATCCTCCCGCCACGCTCGCCCAAACCCCTGCATGGAGATCGGGAGCGCGTTGGCGCCCGTGCCAACGGGAAAGCTGATCGCCGGGTGCCCGGTAAAGTTCTGAAGAAAGGCGAAGCGCATGATCTCGGTGGCGGTCGACACGTCGCTCACGCCGAGCGCGCTGTCGGCGGCAATGAGCGGCGCGGTGAGGCCGGTGGCCGGCGTCAGGATGACATCGCAGTGCGCCAATGCGGCGTTCACATGCCGGATCGCGCGCGTGCGCACACGCTGCGCCATCACGTAATCGCTGCCCGTGAACCGCTGCGAGAGTGCGAGCACCGCGCGCGTCTCGGGGCCGAAGATCGCCCGGTTGGTGCCGACCTGCCGGTTGATGCTGCTCAGCGCCTCGGACGTGATGGTCACGAGATGCGCGACGCGCGCCGTTTCCAGCTCGGGGATCTCCACGTCGACGAGTGTCGCACCGCGCTTCACGAACTGCGCGAGTTGGGCGTCGCAGGCCTCCACGATCTCGCGCGACGCGTGCTGGAACCACGGGCGATACACGCCGAGGCGTACGTCGCGCAGGTCCTCCCGCTCGAGATCGGCGAACGCGACCGGCGGCGCGGCACACGAGTTGGGATCATGGGCATCGGCCCCGGCCATCGCGGCGTAGCCGAGCAGTGCATCACGCGCGGTTGCGGCCAACGGGCCCAGGTAGGCGACGCTCCAGCAGAGCGGAGCTGCGCCGCGTTCGCTCACTCGGCCGAACGTGGCCTTGAGGCCCACGCCTCCGCAGAACGCGGCCGGAATGCGCACCGAGCCGCCACCGTCGGCCCCCACCGTGATGGGCATGAGGCCCGCGCCCATGGCCGCGCCCGAGCCGCTGGATGAGCCGCCCGTGTGATACGCGGGGTTCATCGGGTTGCGCGGGGCACCGAAATGCGCATTCGTCCCGAACACCCCCATGCCGATCTCCTGCATCACCGTCTTGCCGATGACGATCGCCCCGGCGCGCCGGAGCCCGGCCACCGCTTCGCAGTCCTCGGTCGCCATGACGGGACCGAGCGCCTCGGTACCCACGCGCGTGCGGTAGCCCTTCACGTCGATTTCGTCCTTGGCCGTGACCGGCACGCCATCGAGCGGGCCGAGCGGCTTGCCAGCGGCCCAACGCGCCGCTGATGCCTTGGCCTGGGCCCGCACGTCGTCGGCCTCCAGCGCCACGAACGCCTTGAGCGGCGTCGGCCCCCGGTCGCTCTCGGCGATCATCGTGAGGAGGCGCTCCATCACCGCCACGGGGGTGGTGCGCGCCGACTGGTAGGCCGCCGCGTAATCGGCGACCGTCGCCGTCGCGAGTCCGGCCGGCTTGGCCCAGCCTTTCGTCCGCTCGAGCAGGCCAGCCAGATCGGCGCGCGCGCCGGGAGTGGCCGCCGGCCCATCGAACGCGCACGTCGGCATTCCGGTGGGCGCGTCGTCCACCGTGGCCGAACGGAGCGTGCCGATGCCGGCGTCGGCGAGCAGCTTGCCGCCGAGGAGGGCACCGCCGATGCCACTCTCGATCACGCTCACGAGCGCCGAGAGTGCCCCCCCCGCCACGCGCGGCATCTTCACCGACTTCAGGTCGTACGTCATCTATTCGCCTCGGAAGGTGGGCGCGCGCTTCTGCATGAAGGCCTGCATCGCCTCGGCCACGTCGGCGGTGTTGAAGGCCACCTTGATGTTCGCCAGTTCGTGCTTGAGGTGCGTCACGAGTGGTGTCTCACTGCTCGTGCGCAACAACCGCTTGGCCAGCGCCATCGCGATCGGTGCACCGCGCGCGAGCACATCGGCGTACGCGGCCACGTCGTCGGCAAAGGATTCCTCGTCGTAGGCGTGCGTGGCGAGGCCGATCTGGAGCGCTTCGGCGGCGTCGAGGTCGCGCGCGGTGAGAATCAGCTCGGTCGCGCGCGCATGGCCCACAAGTCGCGGAAGGAACCAGCTCACCCCCGCATCGGGTGAGAGGCCGCGCCGCACGTAGCCGGTCGTCAGCTTCGCGTTGGTCGACAGCAACCGGATGTCGCAGGCGAGCGCGAGGCCGAGGCCGGCGCCCGCGGCCGCACCGTGCATCGCCGCAATCACGGGCTTGTCGCACTCGGTCACCGCCAGCACCCATTGCCCTACCCACGCGAGATCGTCGAGCCGCTCCGCGCGCGAGTTGGGGGTCGGACGCGCCGGGTCCTGCAGGTCCAGGCCCGCACAAAAGCCACGGCCCGCACCGGCGATCACCACCACGCGCACGGCGTCATCAGTCGCCGCTTCGGCCATCGCCAGCGGAAACTCGATGGCGAGCCGCGGGTTCACGGCGTTCAGCCGTTCCGGGCGATTGAGAATGATCGTCCGAACGCCGCGGTCGGTGTCGACCACGAGCAGGTGCTGGTACTCGGCGGCCATCAGGCGTGAAACCTCGGGTATGAGAAATCGGTAGGACGACGGCAAGCTGTCACACGACCCGATAGCTTGCCTCCACGGCACCATCCAGCGCCAGTCCGGCGCGCTCGGTGCGCGTGCCACTCATCGAGGAGGACCACTCGTGAAGTCGCTTCTTCGCGCGACGCTGTTCGTGCTCGGCACGACCGCCGCGCTGCCCGCCCAGCAGTCGCAGGTGCCGCTGCCGCCGCCGCCGGCGGCCAAGCCGGCCAAGTTGAAGGCGCAGCCGACATCGGCCGCCATCACCGAGAAGGACCTGATGTCGCGGTTGTACGTGTATGCCGATGACTCGATGTCCGGCCGCGAGTTCGCCACCGAAGGCAACACGCGCGCAACAGCCTGGCTGGCCGAGCAGGTCAAGAAGATCGGCTTGGTCCCCATGGGTGAGAACGGCACCTACTTCCAGACGCTCCCGGTCATCACGCGCTCGCTCGACACGACCGCGCCGCTCGCCACACCGGCGGGCGCGCTCACGTGGTGGACCGATGCGCTGCCGCGCGACCAAGGGGCCGGCCAGCGTTCGCTGGATGGCGTTCCGGTGGTGTTTGGCGGCACGTGGGGTGAGCCCACGCTGCTGACCGATGCCCAGGTCGCAGGCAAGGTGGTGGTCGTGCTCCCGAACGCGAAGCAGGCGCAGGGCACGCAGCTGCCCGGTGCCACGATCAATCGCGGGCTGGTGAACCAGCGCTATCGGAGCGCTGCCGGCATCGTCGTGCCGAGTCTCGATCTGATTCCGGCTGAGCTCCGTGAAGGGCTCAAGCAGGGTGGCACGGAGATGAAGGACGGTGAAGCCGCTCCGCCGGTGGCCACGTTCATGTACGTGACGGCCGCGGTGGCGCAGCAGCTCTTCGGCCAGGCCGTGAGCGCGCTGCAACCCGGCGCTGTGGGCGGGGCGTTCATCGGCACGGCCAAGTACGCCGAGACACCCATTCCGAACCCGGCGCGCAACGTGATCGGGATGCTCGTCGGCTCGAATCCGAAGCTCAAGGGGCAGATCGTGGCGGTGGGCGCGCACAACGACCACGTCGGCGTGCACGGCCCCGCAGTCGATCACGACTCGCTCTACCTGCTCAACCGGCTGTTCCGCACCGGTGGTGCCGACGGACCGCCGCCGCGGCTCGACGCAGTGCAGGCCGCGCGCCTCAAGTCAGCCATCGACTCGGTGCGCAAGATCCGTCCGGCGCGGCTCGACTCGATCTTCAACGGCGCCGACGATGATGGCACCGGCACGGTGAGCGTGCTCGAGATTGCCGAAGCGATGGCGGCCATGAAGGTCAAGCCGGAACGTTCGATCCTGTTCGTGTGGCACACGGGCGAGGAGGCGGGGCTGTTCGGCTCGCAGTGGTTCACCGATCATCCGACCGTCTCGCGCGATTCGATCGTGGCGCAGATCAACATGGACATGGTCGGCCGCGGCGAAGCGTGGGACCTCGCCGAGGGGAAGCCGGGCTACGTGCAGGTCATCGGATCGCGTCGGCTCTCGACCGAGCTGGGCGATCTGGTGGAGAAGGTGAACACCGACAAGAAGCACAGCATGGCGTTTGACTACCAGTTCGACGCCAACGGGCATCCGCAGCAGTACTACTGCCGTTCGGACCACTACATGTACGCCCGCTACGGCATTCCGGTGGCGTTCTTCAGCACCGGTGGCCACTCCGACTACCACCAGCAGACCGACGAGCCGCAGTACATCAACTACGGGCACATGGCGCAGGTGGGGAACTACGTGAAGGATCTGGTGATCACGCTGGCGAACCTGGATCACCGGATCGTGGTGGACAAGGCGAAGCCCGATCCGAAGGGGCAGTGCGTGCAGTAGGCTGCGCCTTGGCGGTCACAGAGAACTGCCAATGACGTTGGGGCCCGGACGCCAGCACTCGGCGTACGGGCCCCATTCCCTTCCTGTGGCTCCTCTGTGCGATCTCTGCGCCTCTGTGGGGCAGTGCTACCCCCGCTTCGTCCCCATCCGGTACAGCGGCACCGCGATGAACGCCGCGAACGCCACAATCCCGAGGAGCGCGCTCTCCCCCAGCCCCCCCATCGCCTTCTGCATGTTGAACACGCCGTCCCAGCCCTTCACGGCCACGGCGGTGAGCAGCACACCGGTGATCGCCCCACCCGCAATCAGCCCCGACGAGAACAGGACGCCCGGCCCGGAGTCTGCGCCCGCATCCTCGTCGCCCTCGCGATGTCCGTTCTTCCGGTCCACGAGCCAGCGGATGCAGCCGCCCATGAACATCGTGGCACTGGTCGAGATCGGCAGATAGACCCCCACCGCGATCGGCAACGAGTTGAGGCCGAGGATCTCCATCGCCACGGTGAGAAACGCACCAATCAGGATGAGCCCCCACGGCAGCTTCTGCGTCAGGATGCCATCCACCACGAGCGCCATGATCTGCGACTTCGGGCTGTCGAGCTTGTCGACTTCCTTGCCGTCTGCCCCCACCCGCTCTCGTCCGCCAATGCCGGGATCGACCAGATACCTGATCTTGCCCGCATCGTCCACGAGGTAGCGCCCAGCGGGCGCTTCGCCCGTCGGTTCGTACAGGTGCCCCACGCGATACTCCTTGCCGTCGGCACCCGTGCGCGTGTCGGCGCCAATGGACGCCGCGGCAATCGTCACCGTCGGATAGTCGCGCACGACGATCGTCGTCTTCGCTTCGTTGAGGAAGGTGATGATCCCGCCGATCACGAGTGCACTCGTGGTCACGCCCGCGAACAATCCGATCTGCTGCCGCGCCGGCGTCGCGCCCACCAGGTAGCCCGTCTTCAGGTCCTGGCTCGTGGCCGCCGCCACCGCCGCCGCCACGCACACCACGCCGCCAATCGACAGCGCCAGTGCGCGGTGCTCGGGCCGCGTCCACCCGGCGGCATAGAACAGCAACGCCGTGAGCAGCACCGTCGCGACCGTCATGCCCGAGATCGGGTTGGCCGACGCGCCGATCTGCCCCGCCACGCGGCTCGACACCGTCACGAACAGGAACGCGAAGAACAAGGCCAGCAGCGCGCCCACGAAGTTGATGTGGATCTGCGGCAACGCGATCATCGCCACCACGCAGAGCAGGATCCCGCCCAGCACCACCGACATCGGCAAGTCGCGCGCGGTCCGCGGCGTGGTGTCATCGCCCGCTGCTGCTCCGCGAAAACCGGCCAACCCCCGACTGAGTGCACCAACGATCGTCGGCAGCGACCGCACCAGCGAGACCAACCCCGCCGTCGTCACCGCCCCTGCGCCGATATAGAACACGTACGCGCCGCGTACCTCACCCGGCGTCATGTCCACGATCTTCTTGGCCGCGAACAACGGCTCCGCCAACCCGGAGCCGAACAGCTTGATCACCGGGATCAGCACGAAGTACGACAGCATCCCGCCGGCAAACAGGTAGCCCGCGATCTTCGGGCCGATGATGTAGCCCACACCCGCAAGCTCCGGACTCACTTCCGCCGAGATCTGTCCAAAGAGCTCGGGCTTTCCACTCGGCGCGATCCGCTGGATGATCTTGGTCGGCACCTCGGTCCACAGGTGCACGCCGCCGTTCAGGAACTTGTAGAGCACGCCGAGCCCGAAGCCGCCGAACACCGTCTTGGCTTGCGTGCCCGCCGTTTCGCCGACGATCAGCACCTCGGCGCACGCGGTGCCCTCCGGGTACTTGAGCTGCTTGTGCTCCTTCACGATGAGCGAGTGGCGGAGCGGGATCATGAGCAGCACCCCCAGCAATCCGCCCACCATCCCCACCGCCGCCACGTTCCAGTACGGCAGTTCGTAGCCGAGCAGGAGCAGCGCCGGCAGCGTGAAGGCAATGCCCGCCGCGATCGACTCGCCCGCCGAGCCGGTGGTCTGCACGATGTTGTTGCGCAGGATCTGCGGGCCCGTGGCGCCCATCGCCTTCTGCGCCCACTTGAAGATCGTGATCGACAGCACCGCGATCGGGATCGACGCGCTCACGGTGAGCGACACCTTGAGCGCGAGGTAGACACTCGATGCCGCGAACAGGACGCCCAGTACCACACCGACGACGATCGCCCCGATCGTCAACTCGACGGGCGATTCGTCGGCGGGTATGAACGACTGGTGCCCGTCGTCCATCTCGTCCATGCGAGACGATTGCCGCGGCGTGAAGCGGACCTGCTGGGTTGGACGCTTGGACATTCCGACGATGGTCAGGGAAGCGGAGCGACGAGCCGGTGACGCGACGAGTTCACGGCTGCACGCGGCCACCGCCGCAGGCGAGGTCCACCGGCTTCTGCGCGGTGGACAGCATGGCCGGGCCCTGCTTCATGAGCGATTCGATCTCGGCGATCTCGCGAGGTGCGCGGGAGATCCACTCGACCCCCTTGTCGGTCACCACGTAGTCGTCCTCGATGCGTACGCCGATGTTCTTGTACTTGGCGTGCGCGCCCTTGATGGCGGCGATCAACGCCTTGTTGCCCGGCGTGTCGCTCAGGATGTCGAGCAGGTTCTCGCGCACGTAGATGCCCGGCTCGATCGTGAAGGCGCTCCCGGCCGCCAGCGTGCCGGTGAAGTAGTACTGGTCCGGGTCGTGCACTTCGAGCCCGATGCCGTGGCCGAGCCCGTGCATGTAATACAGCGAAAGCTGCGGGCACTTCCGCGAGCCGCAATCGTACGTGCCATCGGCGCTGGTCATCAGCCCGACGCGCGCGAGGCCGTCGGCCAGCGTCTTGCTCGCCGCCACGCTCATGTTGCGCGCCTGCGCACCCACCGTCGCTTCCTTCTCGGCGGCCGCCTGCGCGTCACGCACGATCTGGTAGATGTCGCGCTGCGCGGGGCTATACGTCCCGTTCACGGGCACCGTGCGGGTGACGTCGGCGGCGTAGCCGTCGAATGATGCGCCGATGTCCATCACCACCATGTCGCCCGCCTTCATCTGGCGGGTGTTGGCGTTGTAGTGCAGGATGGTCGAGTTCGGGCCCGAGCCCACGATCGTGCCGAAGGAGGGGCGGTCCGCACCGTTCCGTCGGAAGGTGTACTCGATGAGGCCCTGGATCTCGTACTCGCCCGCATCGGGGCGCACGGCGCGCATCGCCAGCTTCTGCGCGTCCACCGTCACGTCCACGGCGCGCCGGATGCAGGCGAGTTCCTCGACCGTCTTGGTGCCGCGCAACTGCTGCACGGCGCGCCCCGCGTCCGACACGGTCAGCGATGCGTTCTGCTTCTTGAGCGCGGTACCCAGCGCCTCGTCACCGATCACGAACCCCTTGGGCGCGACGGCAGCCAGCGAGTCGAGCACCTTGGCGAACTCCGTCACGGAGCGGCCGGTTGTGCCCGACTGCGCGCCGGCCTTGGCCGCTCCCGCGCGGTTGCCCGTCCAGACTTCGCGCGCCGGATTCTTGTCCTCGCTGAAGAGGAACTCGACCTGCGTGCTTCCCTGCTTGACGATGATCAACCTGGCCCCCGGCTCGCGAAAGCCGGTCAGGTAGTCGAAATCCGGCGTCTGCCAGAAGGAGAGGTAGTCCTCCTTCGGCTCCGTGGCGCCGCTCAGGACCAGCACGCCGTCGCCGAGCGCGTTCATGAGGCGTTGACGGCGCTTCACGAACTCGCCGGTAGCGGTTTGGGCCGCGGCAGCGCTCGGCGCGAGGGTGGCCGCGAGCGCGAGCAGGACAATCGATCGAAGCGGGTGGTTCACGGGTCGGGTGGGGTGAAGGCTCACGTCCCGGCGCGGCCGACCGCCCCGGGAATGGGAGAGAAGGTACCGCGCGATGGGCTGGTCGGGCAGAAGGGAGACCAGCCAGACCAGTTTCGGGAACTGGTGTGCGCAGTCGGCCGCGGGTTGGTCGATTCCTCAACGCATCCCGCGTCCGTAGCGTAGGACGCGTGTCACCGGCCCACGCGGGCCGGATGCCATGTCACGCGCCCCCCTCGAGCCCGCCCCGCGCATGCGTCCCGTCCGGTTTCTCTGCCACCTCGCCGCCGTCGCGTCCGTTGCGCTCGCGACCGCCCTCCCCGCCCAGCAGGTGCCCACGCCGAAGCAGTTCTTCGGCCACGACATCGGCGCCGACTACCAGCTGCCCAACTACACCAGGTTCATCGCCTTCTGGCAGGCGCTGGCCACGTCGCCGCGCGCCAAGCTGGACACGATCGGGATGACGGCCGAGGGGCGGCCGCAGCTGATGCTCACCGTCACCAGCCCCGAGAACCACAAGAAGCTGGCCCGCTTCAAGGACATCTCGAAGAAGCTGGCCCTGACCGATGGCGTGAGCGAGGACGAAGCCCGGGCGCTCGCGGCCGAGGGCAAGGTCGTGATGTGGATCGATGGTGGCCTCCACGCCACCGAAGTGCTCGGTGCCCAGCAGCTGCTCGAGACCAGCTGGCAGTTCGTGAGCATGAACGATCCGGAAACGCTGCGCATCCTGAACGACGTGATCATCCTGTTCGTCCACGCGAACCCGGACGGCATGGAGCTCGTGAGCAACTGGTACATGCAGGAGAGCGATCCGAAGAAGCGGAACACGCAGATCCCGCGTCTCTACCAGAAGTACATCGGCCACGACAACAATCGCGACTTCTTCATCGCGAACCAGAACGAAAGCATCAACATGAACCGCCAGTTGTACATGGAGTGGTTTCCCCAGATCATGTACAACCATCACCAGACCGGCCCCGCCGGCACGGTCATGTTTGCGCCGCCGTTCCGCGATCCGGCCAACTACAACCTGCATCCGAGCATCATCACGGGGCTCGACCTGATCGGCGCCGCGTTGCACGGGCGCATGGTGGCGGAGAACAAGCCCGGCGTGGTCAATCGCTCACTCTCGGGCTACAGCACCTGGTGGAACGGCGGCCTGCGCACCACGGTCTACTTCCACAACATGCTCGGCATTCTCACGGAAACGATCGGCAACCCGACGCCGATGAAGATCCCGTTCCTGCCCGACCGTCAGCTGCGCAACGCCGACCAGGTCCTGCCGCTCGAGCCGCTGCAGGAGTGGCACTTCCGGCAGTCGGTGGACTACTCCGTCACGGCCAACCGTGCCATTCTCGACCTGGCGAGCAAGTACCGCGAGTTCTTCCTGTACAACATCTACAAGATGGGGAAGGATGAGATCGCGATGGGGTCGAGGGACAGCTGGATCACCACCCCCAAGCTGCTGGCCGATGTGCAGGCCAAGGTCGAGGTCGAGCGCACTCGTGCGCGCGAGACGCGCGACAACGAGGCCGAGTTCTTCGGCTTCGGGGCAGCCGCGCCCGATCGGTTTGCCGCCGACTTCAAGCAGCCAGAGAAGCGCATGCCGCGCGCGTACGTGATTCCGAGCGACCAGACGGACTTCCTGACGGCGACCAAGTTCATCGTCGCCTTGCAGAAGAACGGCATCTTCGTGGACCGCGCCACCCGCCCGTTCTCCGCCAACGGCAAGAGCTACGCCGAGGGCTCGTTTGTCGTGCAGGCGTCGCAGGCGTTCCGCCCGCACGTGCTGGACATGTTCGAGCCGCAGGATCACCCGAACGACTTCAAGGTGCCGGGCGGCGCCCCCACGCGGCCGTACGACAACGCCGGCTGGACGCTGGCCATGAGCATGGGGGTCAAGTACGACCGCCATCTGGAGCCCGTCACGGGGCCGTTCGAACGGCTTGACCCGCTGGGTGACCGCGTGAAGCCCTCGGCGGGCGCGGTCGCGAGCGGCGGCGCCGGTTGGACCTGGAGCGCCAAGCAGAACGACGCGTTCAGGGTCGTCGCTCGACTCTGGAAGGCTGGGGCCGACGTGTACAGGCTCGACAAGCCGTCCGGCGCCGCGAGTGTGGGTGCGTTCTACGTCGGCAACAACGGAAAGAGCGCGGCGGTGGTCAGGGCGGCTGCGGCAGAGCTGGGGGTCAGCTTCGCATCGAGCGCGAACCTGACGTCGAGCGCGTCGCCACTCAAGGCACCACGCATCGCGATCGTCGATCGCTTTGGCGGTCTGATGCCGGCCGGTCACACGCGCTGGCTGCTCGAGCAGTACGAGATGCCGTACGAGATGATCTATCCGAAGCAGGTGGACGCGGGCAATCTGCGGCAGAAATACGATGTGATCGTGCTCGTGGACGGCGCGCTGCCGCGCAGTGAGACGGCCACCGGACTGCAAGCACTGTTCGGGCGCGTCGATACGGCGACTGTCCCGGCGCAGTTCAAGCCGTGGCTGGGGGCGCTCACGCGCGAGACATCGATCCCCAAGCTGCGCGAGTTCGCGGAGCAGGGCGGGCGACTGTTGGCGATCGGGTCGTCGACGAGCATTGCGCGGTCGTTCGGGCTGCCGATCGGCAACCAGCTGACGGAGCGCACGCCGCAGGGCACGGTGCGCAACCTGAGCAGCGAAAAGTTCTATGTGCCGGGTTCGTTGCTCGAGGTGGCCTACGACACGACCACGAGCTTGGCGCGCGGGCAGGATGCGCGCGGCACGGTTTTCTATGACAACGGGTCGGTGTTCAAGCTGCCGCCCAATGCATCGGAGCTGGGGATCAAGGCGGTGGCGTGGTTCGACTCCCCGACGCCGCTCAAGTCCGGGTGGGCCTGGGGGCAGACCTACCTCGAGGGCGGGGTGGCGATCGCGGAGGCGAGTGTGGGGAAGGGGAGCTTGTACCTGTATGGGCCGGAGGTGCTGTTCCGGGCCACACCGCACGGGACGTTCAAGCTGTTCTTCAACGGGGTGTTTGGTCCGGGGGGGAAGGTGACGCAGTAACGCTGAAATTCGGCCTCCGTTCGGTAGCTGCCGTGGACTGGGCGGAGGCCGCTCCGTCTGTAGGGGAACTCCTACGACTGTGCGGTACGGCGTCGGCAGCGACCAGAAAAACAACAGTGTAAACGTACTGTCATCTCGTTACCTACCAAGGGTTTATCTGTTGGGAGAGTCTCGAGTCACAGCGGCATGATTTCTGCTCTCTCGGGATGGCCTTCCTCGACGATTGCCGGGCCGCTCGTCGTCGCTGTCGGTTGCACGCCCACCCCCTGATCGAATTGAGGACCGCGCATGCGTTTCCGTTACTTCACGATGGCCGCACTTGTGCTCGCACCTGCCGCAGCGACGGCGCAGGACTGGCAGATGCCGAGCGGCTACGGCGTGCAGAATCTCGTCACGGTGCCAGACCTGACGACCTCTGCCGGCGTTCCCACGGGCCAGAACAACCAGCGGTACTCGACCGTCTTTGGCACGGCCAACAACGGCGCCTACGACTTCGGCACCAAGGGGATGTCGAACTTCGACGGCGTCGTTCAGCTGCTGATCACCCAGTCGGCCGGCACCTTTGCGTGCACGGGCGCGCTCTTGGCGGGTGGCACGCAGGTCCTGACGGCCGCACACTGCGTCACGGCGGGCTCGGGCGCCAATGCCGCGATTTCGGTGTCGTTCCGCGGCTACAACTCGGGCGGCTCGCTCGTGACCCTCGGCTCCGAGGCGGGGAGCCAGGTGCGCATCGCAACTGGCTACACCGGCTCGGTCGTCGACGAGCGTGACGTCGCCGTCATCAACCTCACGAACGCCCTTCCGTCGTGGGTCACCCAGTACAGCGTCGGCTTCGGCCTCGACCCGATGGGGAAGGAAGTTGTCCTCTCCGGCTATGGCCGCACCGGCAACGGTACGACCGGCGACAACCTCAGCAATACGGGGAACGTGCGTCGCGCTGGATTGAACCGCTTCGATGCAACGCGCAACGCCACAACCATCTCGCCGCTGAACTCGTCGTTCGGCATCCTGTGGGGCGACTTCGATAACGGCACCACCGGCTCAGACCGTACCTGCAACATCTTCGGCGGTCCGTCTGGCTCCTACTTCACCAGTTTCCCACAGTACAAGACGCAGCTGTGCAACACGGGCGTCGGCGATCCCTTGATGGAAGTCGGCATTGGCCGCGGTGACTCTGGCGGCGGTGCGTTCCTGAACGGCCAGATCGTCGGCGTTGCCTCGTTTGGCGAGTCGATCAGCTGCCCCTCGACCACCACGTGCGTCGGCGCCTTCGGTCGTGGCTTCGGCTACACGAACATCACGTCGGGCCCGGCCAGCGACTGGCTGCTCCAGACCGTCCCCGAGCCCTCCACCTACGCGCTGCTCGGTACCGGCCTGCTCGCCGTCTTCGGCTTCGGCCGCCGTCGTCGCAACAGCTAACTCCGTGTGCTGCACCCCAACGGTTCCTTCCGGTTCGCCGGAAGGAACCGTTGGTCGTTTCGGTTGGTACGCTGCCAGGGCGGCTCGCGGTCCGCGCCCCCAAGGCTTCCCCTGACTCGCCCCGACCATGCGTACGCTTCTCCTTGCCCTCACGTCCCTCTTCATGCGCGCGCAAGACCCCAAGGGCAGCGTCGTGCGTCCGGCGCCGCCGGTCGACCAGCCGAGCTGTCAGCGCATGATCGCCATGGTGCTCCTCCGGGCGACGTCGGCCGACGGCCGCCCCGTGGGCGACGCCACGATCTCGGTGGTTCGCGTTCGCGGCAAGGCCAAGGTGCCCAGCGCCGAGCTCTCGGCAGCGGGCATGGGCGAGTACAAGGCCATCGATGACACCGACGTAGGCCTGATTCGCCGGACCGGCGACACGATCCGCGTCACGCTCACGGCGGGCTCGCGCACGGCCACGACCGACCTGACCGTCGAGCGCCGGGACTGCCACGTGGTGAAGACCGCAGGCCCGGATTCGATCGTCCTGCGCTGATCAGTCGCGCACTACCGTTCGACGCCCGCGGCTGAGAGCGCGACGGGCGCGGCGGTCCGGTTTCCGACAGGGGCACACGATGGCAAGGGCGCGCTCACGTGGAGTCGCGCCATGTGGACCCGTACAGTTGCATCGGTGAAACAACTGTGTTGCGTCGATACCGACAATCGGACCTTCCTTTCTTCACTAATCTCAGGCATCCGTTTACCTGACAACAACTTATAAAACATAGAGAATCGTCATCGGGTTGGTACCAAAATTGCGTCTTGTCGGGTCTTCCACATCAATATCCCGTGGAATGTTCGTGCTCCAGAGTCTCGTGCGTGAACTCCCCCCCCCGACCAGACCTCATGATGACGCGATCCTACCTTCCGCGGCCGCAAGCGTCCCTTGCACTCGCCGTCCTGCTCGCTTCGGCCTGCTCCGATGGCTCCAGCCGTGATGGGGGCGCCAGCCTCCCGACGGCGAGCCTCACCAGCAGCACGACGACCACGACCACACTCTCGCCGGGTCGGTACCTGGTCGGCGTGACACCGAACGGCGGCATGCCCGCCGACGTCCTCGCCGCCGGCGGTGCGGTCGTCATCGACAGCATTCCCGCCCTTGGCATCTACGAGGTGAACGCGGCCACGCCGACCGCCATGCGCATGGCGGGGGTTCGCTACGTCGAAGCCAGCTTCGAGATCACGCTCGACACGCAGCGCGGCGACGCGGTCGTCGACGGTGGCACCACCGAAGACCAGCCGCAGCTCGGCACCAATCCGAGCTCGGCCGCCTTCTTTGCCAACAACGTGCAGTGGGACATGAAGCAGATGAAGGCCGACTGGGCGTGGGCCAATTCCGAAGGTGGTCGCGGCACCCGCGTCTGCATCATCGACTCCGGCCTGGACAGCAACCACGTCGAACTCAATCGTGGCAAGGTCGTCGGGCTCACGTCGTTCGTGCCGGGAACGTCCCCCGCGCAGCTGGACTCGAACGGACACGGCACCCATGTCGGCTCGACCGTGACCGGCAACGGCGCGTCGATGTCGAGTGTGGCCCCGGACGCGAGGCTCCTCGGGGCCAAGGTGTTCGCGGCCACGGGCGGCACCCCTGTTTCGCGCGTGGTGTCGGGCCTGCAGTGGTGCGCCGACAATGGCGCCCATGTCATCAACATGAGCTTGGGCGGAACGCGCTACTACCCGCCGACGCCGCTCACGGCGGAGCCGTCGTATCAGGCGTACGCCGATGGCGTGAAGTACGCGACCGACCGGGGGGTCGTGGTGGTCGTCTCGGCCGGCAACAGCAACCTGCGCCTGCCGAACCCGAAGCAGGTCGTCGTGCCGGCGCAGGTGCCGGGAACGATCATCGTCGGCGCCACGGGCCCGCTCTCGAAGAGCGGTCGCTGGTTCCTCGGCTCGACCCTGACCACCCTGCCGCTCACCGCGCCGGCCTGGAACCCGCTCAACACGCAGCAGGTCTGGTTTGGTCCGGATGGGAAGGCCTTCTATTCCAACTTCGGCACCGGCGTCGACGTCTTCGCGCCCGGTGGCCGTGGCGGCGTGCCGGCGGGCTACGTGAACCGCATCGTGTGGGATCAGGGAACGCCCGCCGTGCGCGTGCAGCAGACCGGCGGCAGCAATGACAACATCTGGGCGGCCTGCTCGCGTCTCGCCACGTACAACGGTGCGATCGTCAGCGGTGGAATCCCCGGGGCCGCCGCACAGTGCCGCACCACGCCAACCACGACCCGGTATGCCGCGCTGGCCGGCACGAGCATGGCCGCGCCGCACGTGGCCGGCCTCGCCGCGCTGCTGTACGGAGAACTGGGTGGTGCGCCGACCGTCATCAACCGCGCCAAGGTCGAAGGCTGCATTCGCTCCACGACCGACAACATCGGTCCCGCCACCACGTTCGGCGGTGGCCGCATCAACGCGCAGCAGGCGTTGGCCTGTATCCGTTCCTGATCCACGTCTGGGCTGGCGTCAATTCGTGACGCCAGCCCGGTCACTTGCTCCTTCACCGCTTCGTCAAGGTTAGCTCATGATCCGCTTCACCTCGCTCACGCGCGTTGCCGTGCTCACCGTCGCGATGGCCGTGTCGTCGCTGTCGGCCGGCGCGCAGGCCCTCCAGCCGTTCCGCCTCACCTTTGGCGCGTTCCGATCCGACCAGACCACCGAGTGGCAGGCCACGCCCGGCGGTGATGTGTATGAGTCCGGGTTCGGCGTCTTTGCCGCCTTCGGAAGTGGCGCGCGCAATGCCCTCGGGACGTGGGGAACGAACGACCTTGATCCGTCGCTTCAGGCCAACGTTCCCCGCAACCTTGGTGCGACGTCGGGCGCCATGTGGGGAACGCAGTTCCAGGAGCAGATCAACATCTTCCGCGAAGATCCGTATCTCTTCAACCTGCGCTCGATCGATCTCGCACACATGTACGCGCGGTCGTATCTCCTGTCGGGGACGCTCTCGCCGATCGCACTGACCATCACTGGCTTCAAGCTGGGCAACGTATCCATCACGCAGACGTTCAACATCCCGGTGCCGTCGATCCTTGGCGGTGACATCACGCCAGAGCTGTCGACGTACTTCTTCGACAACCGCTGGACGGACCTCACCGAGATCGCCTGGTTGCAGGGCAACGGGTCCGGGCTGTCGCACCAGTTCACCAACATCGAGGGTGAGATCATCACCCCCGAGCCGTCGACCTACGTCATGCTCGGCACGGGCCTGCTCGCCGTGTTCGCCGCGCGCCGCCGTCGCTCGGCGTAATCGCGCCGGACCGATCGCACACGGGGGGTCGCCGGTTCGCCGGCGACCCCCCGCTTTCGTTTCCGCTACCGCGGCAGCCCCGAGCGGCCGATCAGCAGCGCTGCGTCTTCCGCTGCACCGAGAACCGCACCACCCCGGGCGCGCGCGGCACGCGGACCGCCACTGTGGGCGTGGTTTCCGCCTGGGTCAGCATGCATTCCGCGCCCGGTACCGTCTCCACCAGGACGACGTCGAGGTCCTTGCCGACGCGGCGCGTGCCCACGACGTCCAGCTCGAACCCGCCCGTCGGACGTGTCCCCATCGTGGCGAACGCCACCACTTCCCGCGCGAAATTCACCGGCGGCAGGGGCGGCGCCGGCATCCCGGCGTGCAGCGACGTCCAGAGCGTCGCCCACTCGGCCCCGTCGCGCACCATCCGCCGCTCCGGCTCACCCACGGTCGCACTCTGTGTATGCAGCAGGCGGGCGCCTGCGGGCAGCTGGTCCATGCGCTGGCTCCGCTTCTGAACATGTTGCGCCCACGCGGTCGTCGCGCCGGCGAGTACCAAGGTGCACAGGATACCGCCGCCCCACGCGCGCACGCTCATGCGCGCGGGTCCTGCTGATCGCGGTACCGCGCCTCGCCGGCATCCCACAACCGCCGCCCCAAGAGGTGCCCCATCGCCGGAAAGAGCACCACGGCAATCGCGATCCCGGCCCGCAGCCGGAACGAGAACGGCTGCTCGACCGCGTGCCACGCCAGACCGTTCTCCTTGACCACGCCATAGGCGACGGTCATCAGCGCCGCCGGCAGCCCCCAGCCGAGCACGCCATAGCGCCAGATGAAGGACGCGCGACCGCCGATGCGCCGTTCTTCCCAACGGCGCTGCTCATCGGTGCGCGCCTCCTCGCGGGTCGCGTGATCGGTGGGACGCGCGTCGGTCATGCTACTTGAGGATCGCCTTGGCGATCGTGTTGAGCTGCATGTTGGACGTGCCCTCGTAGATCGTGCCGATCTTCGCGTCGCGGTAGAACTTCTCGACCATGTAATCAGTCGTATACCCGGCGCCGCCGAGCAGTTCCACGGAAAGGGATGTCGCGCGCTCGGCCACCTGACTGGAGAAGAGCTTGGCCATCGCGCCTTCCGTGGCAATGTCGTGCCCGGCGTCCTTGAGCCGCGCGGCGTTGTAGACCATGAGGCGGGCCGCCTCGACCTCGGTCTGCGCCTGCGCCAACTGGAACTGGACCGCCTGGAACTCCGAGAGCGCCTTCCCGAACTGCTTGCGCTCCTTGATGAACCGCTTGGCATGATCGAGCGCGCCCTGCGCGACGCCGATCATCTGGGCGCCGATGCCGATCCGCCCTTCGTTGAGCGTTTCGATGGCGACCTTGTAGCCCTGGCCGACGGGCCCGAGCACATTTGCCCCCGGCACGCGCACCTGGTCGAGGAGCAGCTCGCACGTGCTGGACGCCCGGATGCCGAGCTTGTCCTCCTTCTTGCCCACGGCGAAGCCCGCGAAGTCGCGTTCGACGATGAAGCAGGTGATCCCCTTGTACCCCTTCGACGGATCGATGGTGGCGAACACGAGGAAGACGCCCGCCTCGGCGCCGTTCGTGATCCACAGCTTGCGCCCCGTGAGCAGCCAGTCGTCGCCATCGCGCACCGCGCGCGTCTCGAGCGCAAAGGCGTCGGAGCCGCTGCCCGCCTCCGACAAGGCATACGCGCCAATCGTGCCGGTCGTGGTGGCTGCCAGGTACTGCGTCTTCTGCGCCTCCGTCGCGTACGTGAGCAGCGGGTACTGGACCAGCGTGTTCTGCACGTCAACGAGAATGGCTGCCGCCGGGTCCACCTTGCTCAGCTCCTCGACGGCGAGCGTCACCATCATCACGGAGCCGCCCGCGCCACCGTACCGCTCGGGCACCTGAATGCCGAGGAGGCCCAGCTCGGCGTACTTGGGAATCAGATCAGCGGCAATGCGGCCTGCGCGCTCCATCTCGCGGACGCGCGGGGCGATCTCGCCGGCGGCAAACGCTGCCACGGCGTCACGGAAGGCCAACTCGTCGTCCGAGAGGACGGTCAGGGGTCCCGGCGCGGCCTGGGACGTCGCAGTCGAGGTCATGCCACATTGTAGGGCAGGCACTCCCCCTACGCCACCGCCACCCCGCTCGGCAACTGCTCCTCGTCCGTCACCCGCCGCGCCTCCCACCGCGCCAACCACCGATACAGCGTCGGCAGCACGAACAGCGTCAGCACCGTGCTCGTCAGCAGCCCGCCAATCACCACGCTCGCCAGCGGCCGCTGCACCTCCGACCCCGCGCTCGTGCTCAACGCCATTGGCACGAACCCCAGCGCCGCCACCAGCGCCGTCATGAGCACGGGTCGCAGCCGGTCGCTCGCACCGGTGCGAACCGCGCCCTCGAGCTCCGCTCCGCCCGCGCGCAGTGCGTTGATGTAGCTCACCAGCACCACGCCGTTGAGCACCGCGATGCCGAACAGCGCGATGAACCCGATGGCGGCCGACAGGTTGAGGTTGAGCCCGCGCGCCCACAGCATCGCGACGCCGCCCACCAGCGCAAACGGCACGTTCGAGAGCACGAGCAGCGCCTGCGGCAGCGACCGGAAGCTCACCAGCAGGATGCCCAGAATCAGCGCGAGCGCCAGCGGCACCACGATCGTCAGCCGCCCCATCGCCCGCTGCTGGTTCTCGTACTGGCCGCCCCACTCGAGAAACACGCCGGGCGGCAGCGTCACCTCGCTGGCCACGCGTGCGCGCACCTCCGACACGAACCCGCCCAGATCACGCCCGCGCACGTTCGAGAGCACGAGTGCGCGCCGCTGTGCATCCTCGTGCCCGATCAGTTCCGGCGCGGTCGTGCTCACCAGCTCCGCCACCGACCCGAGCGACACCAGCGCGCCCGACGGCGCCCGCAACTGGATGCGGGTCAGCGCCGCAACATCGCTGCGCGCATCGTCGGGCAATCGGACGGCGATCCCGATCCGCCGCGGACCATCCACCAACTCGCTCGCCACCTGCGCCCCCATCGCGAGCTTGATGGCCTGCCGCACATCGGTCACCGACAGCCCGTACTGCGCCATCGATTCGCGCTTGAGCTGCATGCGGACCTGCCCCGCACCCTCGCTGACTTCGATCATCGCGTCGGCGTTGCCGGGCACGGCCTTCACGATGCGCAGCAGCTTGTGCGCGATCACCTGGTTCTGCTCGAGATCGGGGCCGGTCACCTTGATCCCCAAGTCGGTCTTGATGCCGCTCTCCGCCTCGTCCAGCCGCATCGCCAGCGGCTGCGTGAACGAGATGGTCAACCCGGGAATCACCGCCAGCGCCGAATCAAACGCCGCGATCAATCCCTCGCGATCCTTGGCCGTCGTCCACTCTTCGTGCGGCTTGAGGATCACGTACAGATCACCCTCGAACAGCCCCATCGCCTCCGTCGCCAGATCTGGCCGCCCTTCCTTCGTCACTGCGGTGATGACTTCCGGGAACTGCTTCACGATCCGCTCGGCCTGCAGGCTCATCGTCGTCGCTTCGGCGAGCGAGATCGACGGAAGCCGGCGTGTGTTGATCAGGATGGCGCCCTCGTCCAGCTTGGGCATGAACTCCGTGCCGATCCAACCCAGTGATCCGACGCTCGCCACGATCAGCACCAGCGCGACGCCGACCACCAGCTTGCCGCGCGCCAGCGTCCACTCGAGCCAGCGCAGGTAGGTCACACGCGTCCTCACGAGCCACGGAATTTCCCGCTCCTCCGCGTGCTTGAGCAGCCACGAACTCACCGCAGGCACGTAGGTCAGCGCCAGCAGGAGCGAGCCGAGCACCGCGAACACGACGGTGAACGCCATCGGCGCGAACATGCGCCCCTCCATGCCGGTGAGCGTGAAGATCGGCAGGTACACCGCCACGATGATCGCGATGCCGAACAGGATCGGGCGCGCCACTTCGGAGGCCGCCGAGTGGAAGAGCGTGAGCCGATGCGTCTCGTGCGGCGGCGCGTGCTCCAGTCGGCGCACGAAGTTCTCGACCATCACCACGCTCGCGTCCACGATGAGGCCGAAGTCGAGCGCGCCGAGGCTCATCAGGTTCGCGCCGTACCCGAACAGGTACATCCCCGTGAAGGCCATCAGCATCGAGAGCGGGATCACGCTGGCCACGATCAACGAGGCGCGCACGTCGCGCAGGAACAGGAAGAGCACCGCGATCACCAGCAACCCGCCTTCGGCGAGATTCTTCACGATCGTGATGGAGGTGCGCGACACGAGGTCGGTCTGGTCGTAGAACGGCGTGACGGTCACGCCCTTCGGCAGCGACGCCTCGATCTCCGCCATGCGCGCCTTCACCGCCGCGATCACGCGACGGGAATCCGACCCCTTGAGCTTGAGCACCATCCCCGCGACCACTTCGCCCTTGCCGTCCTTCGTGACCGCGCCGTGGCGCGGCAGCGCGCCCTGCTTCACCGTCGCCACGTCGTTCACGCGCACCGGGCTTCCGCCCACGGTCGCAATCACGATGCCGCCGATCTCGCTCGAGCGCTCCACGCGCCCGAGCCCCCGCAGCGTGAATCGCTCACCCGCGGTCTCCAGGTACGCGCCGCCGAAGCTCGCGTTGTTCTCCTTCAGCGCGCGATGCACGTCCGCCAGCGTGAGCCGCCGCGCCGCGAGCCGCGCCGGGTCGACCTCCACGTGGACTTGCTCGGTGTATCCGCCCCACACGTTCACTTCTGCCACCCCGGACACCGAGCGCAGCCGCGGCCGGATCACGTAATCCTGGATGGTCTTGAGCTGCGTGAGCGACAACGAGTCGCTCGACAACACATACTGGTAGAGCTCACCCATGGGGGTGGACAGGGGCGCCATCACCGGCTCGACCCCCGCAGGCAGCGCCCCTTTCGCATCGCTCAGCCGCTGTTGCACCAGCGTGCGCGCAAAGTACGTGTCCGTCCCGTCCGTGAACGGCACCGTGATGAGCGATAACCCGAACTTGGACGTCGAGCGCACCCCCTCCGCGCCGGGGAGTCCCATCAGCGACTGCTCGACGGGCCAGGTGACCAACCGCTCCACCTCCTCGGGCGCGAGCCCTGGCGCGACCACGATCACGTCCACGCGCGTCCCCGTCAGGTCGGGGAACGCATCGAATGGAATCTTCGTGAGCGCCAACAGGCCCACCGCCACGAGCGCGAGCGCAGCACCGATGACGGTGCGCCGGAAGGTGAGCGCGAACCGCAGCAGGGCATCCATGGTTCAGCCCCCCGCCGCCGCGCGCCGCTTGATCAGCTCGGCCTTGGCCACCGCGGCACCGCGCACGATCACCGCCGTGCCAGGCTCCACCCCGGCCAGCACCTCCGCCATCATCGGCGTGTGGCGGCCGACGCGCACCGGCATCGCACGCAGCCACATCCCCTCGCCGCGCTGTTCGGCGATCACCACCACCGTGTCTCCCTCGAGCGCCTGCACCGCGCCCGCCGGTACCACGATCGCCGCGGTGCCCGCAGGTCCAAGCAAGGACGCGTTCGCGAACATCTCGGCGCGCAAGCGGCGGGCCGGGTCTGCGACGACGGCCCACACCTCCACCGTGCGCGTGAGCGAATCCACCGAGGGTGCCACGCGCACGACCCGCGCCGTGAACGTCTCGCCCGCATGCGCGGCCACGCTGAAGTGCACGTCCGCGCCGATGCGTGCCGCGCCAAGGGCCTGCTCAGGCACGTTGAGCAAGAGTTGCAGCGCGTCCACGCGCCCGATCGTGAGCAGCGGCTGTCCCACCAGGACGACACTTCCCGGTTGCGCATGGCGCACAATCACCGTGCCCGACTGCGGCGCGCGCACCACCACTTCATGCTCGTCGACGCCAGCCGGCGCCGGGCCGCTTCCCGCCAGGTGCTGCACCATGGCCTCCGCCCGAGCTCGCTCCGCCTTCGAGCGCGCCAGCTCCGCTTCTCCCTCGGCGGCCATCGACCGGGAGCGCTCGAGCTCCGCCTGTGAAAGCGCCTTCGCGGCAAAGAGCCGCTCGGCGCGCGCGCCGGCGGACACGGCGGCTCGCGCGGCCACCTCTGCCGCCATGAGTCCCGCATCGGCGCGTGACATGGCGGCGCGTGCGTCCATCATCTCGTGGCTGTGGATCAGCACCACCGCTTGCCCCGCCGTCACCTGATCGCCCGGCTGTACCAGCACCCGCGTGACGCGCCCTTCGGCGAACGCGCCCAGCGGCTGCGTCGTGCTCGGGTCGAGGATGATCCGCGCCGGCACGGCAAATGACTCGCGCCACGGCAGGGTGCGCACCGTGTCCACACCGAAGCCCCCCAGCGTCACGGCGCGCGCGGAGAGCAGCACCGTGTCGATCGGCGCGTCGAGGGAGGCGGCGGGGGCGGCCGACTTGCTGCACGCGGACAGGAACGCGGTAACGGTCACGATTGCGAACGAACGCATCGAGCGGTGCATCGGCATCACGGGATGTTCTCCAGGAGGGGCGCGCCCGTGGCGCGCCGCAGGTCGATCCGGGCGAGGTGCTGGTCCACGAGCCAGCGCAGGGCCATCGCACGCGCATCCGCACTCGCGCGGCGGGCTTCGAGCAGTTCGAGCTGCGAAATACCGCCTTCGCGGTAGGCGACTTCGGCGATCTGCGCGATCTCCGCCCCGCGCGCGCTCATCTGCGCCGGACGCACGGTGCGGGCGGCGTGCTGCGCCTCGAGTGTGCGCACAGCACCCGTCACGTCCGCCGTCACCCGGTTGCGCGCCTCGCGCAGGTCGGCCTCGGCCTGCTGGAGCGTGCCCAACGCCTGCTGCCGAGCACCGCCGTTGAGGTTGAACAGCGGAAGTGGCAGCGTCACGCCGAACTGCACACCGTCAAAGCCGCCGGTGCGCTTGGCGCCGCCGGTCAGCGTCAGATCGCTGACCACGCCGCGCCGCTCGGCGCCCAGTCGAAGCCCGGCCTCCTCGACCGCCTTCGCGCGTGCAAGCAACTCCGGGCGACGCGCACGCGCATCTTGCAGCGCATCGGCCATCGCGGGCGTGGACAGCTCGGGCGCATCGTTCGGCAGCGCGCCCGGCACCACCGCGCTGTCGCCCTCGACGCCGAGCGCGCGTGCGAACTCGGCCGTGGCGCGCGCCGCCTCGCTTTCTGCACTGGCGCGTGCCAACTGCGCCCGATCGGCTTCGAGGCGCGCGCGCAGGGCGACGACCGGGGCCACGCTCCCCTCGCGCAGCCGCGTTTCGTCGAACGCTGCAATGCCCTCGAGTGCCGTCTGCTGGTCGCGCGCGATGGCGGCGAGTTCGCGGGCAAGCGCCGCGCGGAACCAGGCGCGTGCCGCATCAACCATGGCGTCACGCGCGAGAGCCGCGGAGTCGGCGGCGGAGCGGGCCACGAGGGCGCCGCCGGCGGCCCGGAGGCCGAGCCGCCGCCCCGTGAGGTCGAGCGGCAGCGTGGCGGTCACGAAGATGTCGGGGGGGAGCGGCGTGCGATCGTTCTCGCGCCGGTACTCGAGCGACGGATTCGGGAAGGTGCCGTCGACGCGCGCCTTGCCGCGGGCGGCCTCGCGGAGACCTGCCGCGTAGGCCACGAGCGGTGCGCGTTGCGCCGCCACGGTGATCGCGTCGGCGAGCGAGAGCACGCGGGCGCTCGTTGGCGCAGCCGGCTGCGCGTCGAGTGTGGTGACGCTGAGCGTGAGGAGCGCGAGCAGGGCGGGGGCGCGAGTCATGGGAGACACGCTAGCGCGCGCGCATGAACCGGCTGTGAACGCCGGGATTGGGGCGCTATGCGGTCTGGTCGGAGGCGTGCGTCTGGACCACTCGCTGCCTGGGTCCGCGGCCGAGCTCCTTCAAAATACCATCAACCGACTTCTGATCGAGAACGCGCGGAAACAGGATGGAAAATGTAGTTCCTGATTCAGAATGATTGGAAAGTGCGCTAATAGTGGCGTTATGCTGATCGCAAATCCACTTCGCAATCGCAAGCCCAAGACCGCTCCCGTTCGGCACCCGCTGGCGCGCGGCTGCTCCGCGAAAGAACCGCTCGAAGATGCGTGCCCCGTCCTCCGGCGAGATCCCGATCCCCGAGTCCTGCACGGTCAATCGGGCGCAGCCGTCCACGCGCTCGACGCGAACGCGCACCCGGCCGCCGGTCGGCGTGTAGCGCAGTGCATTGTCGATCAGGATCCCCGCAAGACGGTCCACGAGTCGCGCATCCAGTCGTGCCGGGGCTTCCTCAAGAGCTTCCACCTCGAGCGCGACGCCTTGCTGCCGAGCCACCGGACCGAACGCTGCGACCACATCGGTGACCACGTCGTCCAGGAAGCCATCGGCGAGTCGCACTTCGTTCGCCAGCGCATCGGCACGCGCGAGTTGCATCAGTTCGTCGACGAGGTGCGCCGTGCGGGCCACCTCGGCATCCGCCTGGCTCAGCAGCGCAGCGCGCGCGCTGGCATCGCCCTCGCTGCGGGCCGCTTCCATCATCGCGCTCAATCGCGCGATCGGCGTGCGCAGCTCGTGTGCGGCGGCCGCGAGAAAGGTCCGCTGCTGCGCAAGGGCGCCGTCCAACCGATCGAGCACGGCGTTGAAGCGCGTGCCGAGGCGCCCGAGTTCGTCACCCGGGTCCGCGACCGGCAGCCGCGATGACGGATGATCCGCGTCGATCCCTTCGGCGGCGTGTGCCATGGCCGCCACCGGTGCCAGCGTGCGTCCGGCCAACCACCAGCCGACGAGCGTCGACAGCACGATCAGCGCCGGTATCCCGACATAGAACCACACATCGAGTCGTTGTTCGAACGCGGCCACCACGGATTGGCTGTGCTGCACGCGCACCATCCAGCCCGGTGCGAGCTCGGGATCGAGCGGTGCGAGCGTGTCGCGCACCGGTGGCTTGAGCGGTGGCGCCTCGTTCACGCGTCCGCTCGCGACCTCGGCCACTGATCCGTCGGGGCGCAGGAAGGTCAGGCGACGATCGGCAAAGACCGTCTCGCCACCGATGTGAAACACCGTCGCCTGCACCGTCCGGTACTCGCGCACCTCGGCGCGGAAGAAGCCGCGCACCAGTTGCACGGACGCATCGAGCGACTGGGCGAACTCGCGCTCGATCGACGCACGCACCAGTTCGCGCAGCGTGACCATGGTGGACAGCAGCACCGCCACGGCCGCACCCGCATACCAGAGCGCAATGCGCCGACGGATCGCGCTCGGCGCCTTCATCGTGTGCGTCGGCCGGTGGGCTCGCCGAGTCGGTACCCCGCACCGCGGATGGTCGCGAGCAGCGGGGTGTCGTCGTTGGTGTCCACCTTCCGGCGCAAGCGCGCCATGTAGACATCGATGACGTTGCTGGCCGGGTCGAAGTTGTCGTCCCAGGCATGCTGCGCCAGATGCTCGCGCGTGAGCACTTCGCCCGCGTGGCGCATCAGCGTTTCGAGGACGGCGAACTCCTTGGTCGTCAGTGCAATGCTGCGGGCGCCGCGCGCGGCGGTGCGCGTCGCGGTGTCGAGCGACAGGTCGCTCACGGTCAGCGTCACCGCCGCGCTGGCGGCCGGGCGGCGCAGCAGGGCGCGCAGCCGCGCCTCCAGTTCACGGAGCGCGTACGGCTTGACGAGATAGTCGTCGGCGCCCAGGTCGAGTCCCGCGATGCGATCCTCGACACTGTCGCGCGCGGTCGCCATGATGATCCGCATCGACTGTCCGTTCGCCCGGAGCCGCTTGCAGAGCTCGAGGCCATCGATGTCGGGAAGCATGAGGTCGAGCACGGCCGCGTCGTACTCGTTGATCGCGGCCAAGGTCAGCGCCTGCGCGCCGTCGGACGCGGCGTCCACGGCAAAGCCGGCGCGCTCGAGCCAGTTCGCCACCACGGTGCTGAGCGCGGGGTCGTCTTCGACGAGGAGGAGGCGCATCGGGCAAAGCTACCGTGCCTGGATGAACGGCGGATGAACCCCCCGTCGTCCTGAGCGGAGCGGAGGACCGGCGGTCGCAGATGGTCAGTGCAACACCTTTCGGACAGTCTACAATCGGAGGTGTTGTGATGGGACGATACTGTTCGCGTTTGACGCGGGCCGAGCACGCGGCCGTGTGGGGGCGCTATCGGGCGGGCGAGCCGGTGAGCGGGATCGCGGCC
>JANMLN010000056.1:0-2268 GCA_031372565.1 Gemmatimonadota bacterium
CGACGCGCGCGAGGGGCTGATGTCCTTCGTCGAGCGGCGCGAGGCGCGGTTCACCGGGAGGTGAGGGGCCGCGTTGCCGGGGGATAAGGCAACCGACGCTATGAACGCAATTGACAAGTTCACGTGGCGCAGCCGCGTAACTCGGGCAACTCTGCGGGCGCCGCACTCCGAGGGCGAATCGAGGAGTTCGTAGGTCCAACGCGTCGACCTCCGTCAAGGGGTCGCTGGACAGGAGCGTTCGACGGGCTCAACGCGCTCGTATGGAACGCCCACTCCGCATTCGGGTGGCGTACGAGCCGAAGCGGCTGGCCGCGGAGCACCTGCGCCACGCGTACGAAGACCTCGTCCCGATCACGCGGCGGGAGGTGCGCGCGGCGACCGCGCCCGAGCCCGTGGTCCAGACCCCTGCGCCTGCGCGCAGGAAGGAGTCATCACGATGATCACCCTCGCTCTGTACGCGCGCGTCTCGTCCTCGCAGCAGGCCCAGCGCGCCACCATCGACAGCCAGATCGCGGCGCTCAAGGAGCGCGCCGCCGCGGACGGCCACCGCGTCGCACCCGACGACCTGTACGTCGACGACGGGTTCAGCGGTTCGACGCTCGCGCGCCCGGCCCTGGAGCGCCTGCGGGACCGGGTCGCCGAGGGAGCCATCGACCTGATCTACGTCCACGGCCCCGATCGCCTCGCCCGCCGCTACGCCTACCAGGTGTTGCTGCTCGAGGAGTTCGCCGCCCGGGGTGTCCGCGTCGTGTTCCTGTATGGCGCGACGGGGCAGACGGCCGAGGAGACGCTGCTGACGCAGGTCCAGGGCATGATCGCCGAGTACGAGCGCGCGCGCATGATGGAGCGCTACCGCCGCGGCAAACTTCATCGCGCGCGTCAGGGGCTGGTCAACCCGCTGGCGGGCGCGCCCTACGGCTACCGCTACGTGCCCTGCACGGCGACGGAACCGGCGCGCTACGAGGTCATGCTCGCCGAGGCGAAGGTGGTACGCGACCTGTTCGACGGGCTCGTGCATCGGCAGCACTCGCTCGCTCAACTCGCGCGCTCGCTCAACGCCGCCGGAGTCCCTACGCGACGGGGGGCGCCCTGGGATCGAGGGACGATCAGCTACATGCTGGGCAACCCCGCGTACATGGGTCAGGCCGCGTACGGCAAGTCGGAGTCGACGCCGCGCAACGCGTCGCTGCGCCCCCGACGTCACGCCACGGCGACGCCGCGACATGCGAAGAGCTCGGCCCGCAGGCGCTCGCCCGAGCAGTGGATCTCGATCCCCGTGCCCGCGCTGGTGTCCGCGGAGGTCTTCGCGGCGGCGCGCGATCAACTGGAGCGCAACCGGAAGCTGTCGGCCCGCAACGCGCGCGGGTCGCGGTATCTGCTGCAGGGTCTGGTCGTGTGCGGGTGCTGCGGCTACGCGTACTACGGCCGGACCGTCTCGCCGTCCCGGTCTCGAACCAAGGCCCCCTACGCCTACTATCAGTGCGGCGGGCGTCACCCCGCGCACCGCGGCGAGGAACGCGTCTGTGACAGCCGCTCGGTGCGCGTCGACGCGCTCGACGCGTACGTCTGGGGCGCCGTGCGTGCGACGCTTCAAGACCCGGCGCGCGTGCTGAACGAATGGGCGCGCCGCGCCGAGACCGATCGAGTGCAGACCGAGCGTCGCGCCCAGCGGGATGCCGCCGCGCAGGTCGTCACGCAGCACGAGCGGAGCTTGACCCGTCTGCTCGACGCGTACGAAGCAGGCGCCCTCGACCTGCCGGAGCTGACGACGCGCTCGGAGCGTCTGAAGACGCGCCTGAAGCGCGCTCAGCAGGAGCTGAAGGTCGCCGACGCGCAGCTCGCCGAGGTGGTGACCCTGCGGTCCGTGACGGGGCGTCTGGAGGACTTCGCCGCACGCGTCCGCACGGGCCTCGATCAACTCTCGTGGGTCGAGCGCCGCTCCCTCCTTCGTCTCCTCGTGGCGCGCATCGAGATCGACACTGAAGGAGCCACGATCGTCTTCCGGGTGCCGCCGAGTCCCAGCCCCGACGGGCCCGGACCGAAGGAAACGACGCCCGACGGGAGCGCCGACACCGTTTGTCACTTGCGTAAGAGGAGTGTCAACGCCCCTCGTCGTCAAGACCGTCGCCCCATCGCCCGCCCGATCACTTCGCGGAGCGAGTGTTGAACGAAGCCGCTCCGCGGCAGCGTCTCGCCGGACGTTGCGGTTGACTGCCCGGCTCGGTGCACGCGGTCACCCCCATCCCGAGCGTCGGGGGGGGTCGAGTT
>JANMLN010000092.1:0-12050 GCA_031372565.1 Gemmatimonadota bacterium
CTTCTCGACCAAGGTCGCCGGGGAAGGCACGGGACTCGGGCTCGCGACGTGTGACGGTATCGTGCGGCGGTCCGGCGGTCGCATCGAGGTGTCGACGGAGCTGGGCAAGGGAACGCGTTTCGACGTGTTCTTGCCGCGGGCGCGCAGCAGCCAGGGGTAGGCACCGAGGCGCTGGCGCGGCGCGCGTACACCGTGTGGCTGCTCGACTAGCCTGCTGGCGCCGCTTCGCAGCACGCGTCACCCACGCTCACGCGCCCGCTCGTGTCCGCTCGTACTCGGCCATCGCCTTGGCGAATCGCGCCACCGTACCGGGGATCAGTGGTCGGTACAGGTAGCGCAGCAGCCAGCCCGGCGCTCCGCGTCCACGCTCCTCGAGCGCAACGCGGGCGCGCAGATGATCCATGAAGCGGAACCCGGACACGCGGTATCCGCCTGCTTCGTTCCGGAACTCGATCGTGGACAAGTACTTGACCGATTTGTAGGCGTAGTGCGCGGGCGCGATCAGGCGCACTGGTGCGCCGTGCGCGACCGTCAGCGGCTGTCCGTCGAGCTCGGTGGCGAGCAACACGTCCGGGGCAAGCAGGTCGACCAGCAGCATGCCGGTCCGCGCGCCGTCCTGGCCGCGCAGCGCGAGTAACGTCGCCTGTGCGTGCGGACGTGCCCTCGGCACGATCACCTGCTCGTGGAAGTCCACGAAGCGGACGCCGCCCCAGCGCACCGATCGATGGGTCCAGGTCGTCACGCAGTGGACGTCACTGGTGATTTCAACCCGCGGCAAACCACGCAGGCTGTCGGACAGGGTGAGTTCGTGTTCGACGTTGCCGATGATGCGGAGGTCGACGCGTGACGTGTCCGCGGGAAACCGGCGAGCGAACTGCGTGAGACCAAACCGCGGGAAGGTGCCGCGGTCGTGTTGTCCGGGGGGCAGCGGAGGGCTCATCGTTCAGGCCGAGCGAGCGACGGCGTTGGCGAGCGCGGGCATGTCAGGCTGTGCGGCTCACATTCCGGCCAAGCGTCTTGAATCGATCACCGTTCGCCTGCACGACCGTGATGGTCACGTGGCCCGTCTTGCTCCACCGAATGTCCTGGACGGCACCGGCCTTCCCCTTGTGCGTGCCGGCGATCACCGTGCACGGATCACCCGCATGCAGTGTCGTCGTCTCTCGGGTTGTCATGGCGCCATCCCTGTGGATTCGACTCTCACCGTGATGTCCGGCAACTCCGGCATGACGCGGCCGTTGTGCGTTAGAAGCGCGTCGCGGCCAACCGCGCGATCTTGGCCGGATCGCCCACATAGGCAAAGCGCACGTTCTTGAAGTAGGTGCGCGCCGCGCGCTGCACATCGAGCGGCGACACCTGACGCAACTTCTCGATGAACTGGTCCGCGGTGCGCCAATCGCCGACGAACAGCTGTGCGCGCGCCAGCTGGTTGGCCTGCTCGGCGTTGGTCTCGTTGGTACGATACCAGCGCACAAGGAACTGCTGGACCAGTTCGGCGAGTGCCTCGGGATTGAGCAGCTCGCGTTGCAGCACCTGGATTTCGCGGCGCATGACGTCGAGCGCGGTGTTGGGCGCGATCGTCGTGATGTAGAGCCCCGCGCTCGAGATGCCGCCCTCGCGAAAGGGTGCGTTCACGGCGTACGTGAGGTTGCGCCGCTGACGCAGTTCACCGTCGAGTTGCCCCGACAGTACCGACGCCGCGATGCGCAGCGCCTGATAGTCCTTCGACGTCGGCGGCGGGCCCGCGACATATCCCAGCAGATAGTTGGTCGGCAGCGTGCGCGCTTCGACGGTGAGCGCGGGCTTCATCGTCGGGAGCGTGTCGGGCAGCGTCCACACGTAGCTGCCACGCGGGAGCCTGGCGAGCGACCCCAGCACCAACCGCTCCACCTGCGCGCGCGTCACGTTTCCGACCACCACGAGCAACATGCGCGACGTCACCAACTGCTCCCGCTGGAACGCGCGCAGCTCGGCGCGGGTGATCCGTCCGATCGAGCGTTCGGTGCCCGACTCCGAACGCGCATACGGATGTCCCTCGTACGCGATGGAGTCGGCCAGGAAGTGCACGAGCGCGTCGGGATCATCCCGCCGTTGACGCACCGCCGAGAGCAGTTGCGTGCGCACCCGCTCCACTTCCGTCGAATCGAGCAGGGGATCCATCAGGCGGTCGGCAAAGACAGCCCAGGTGGAGTCGAGCGTCGATCGGGTCGCCCGAATGCCCACCTCCGTCCAGTCCTGGTCCGCGTCGGCTCCGATGCTTGTGCCCAGGCGCGCCATCGCCTTTCGCAGCTTGTCCTTCGGATACTTCTTGGTGCCCTGCTCGCTCGCCAGGAACAGGAAGGGCTCGATCCCCGCCGTGGAATCGGTGGTCATGCGCACGCCGCCGAGCAGGTAGAGATTGGCGGCGATGACATCGTTGGCCGTGTTGCGGCGCAGGATCACACGCACACCGCCGACCGTGAAGTCGGTCGTGCCGGTATCAGCGGCACTGCTCGCGTCGGGGGTTTGCGTCTGCGCGGCGGGCGTTGCCGGCACCGCAGCCGATCGCGTCGGCCGTGGACGGGGCTGCGCCGATGCCGGCTCCGCGCCCACCAGCGTGAGGAGGCCAATCCCGATCACGGCATGTCTGGCGCTCATCGTCCCACCAACTGCACGAGTTCGGCGTCGGTCAGGCCCAGCGCCTTGCGGTCTTCGGGAGAGATCAGGATGCTGATCACGCGCGGCTTGTTCACGATATAGAGGTCAGCGTATCGCTTGAGATCGGTGAGCGATTGCCGCGCCATGTTGTCGACGTAGCCCATGAAGTAGTCGAGGCTGGCCACGGCCCACCAGAAGCCGATCGTGTGCGTGAGCTCGGACGCACGCTCAAGCCCGAACGCCGAGGAGACCGAGCGCTCCGCCTTCACTTCCTCGAGCGTTTCGCGCGGGATGTAGGTCACGTCGCCGAACCTGGTGAGTTCGCCCTTGAGCGCACGCAGCGCCGCCTTGAGTCGCTCCTTCGAGGTCTGCCCGCTGATCGAGATCGGACCGACATGGTTGAGCGTGTAGTAGTTGACGCCGATGCCATCCCACAGTCCGCTGTCCACCAGCTTCCGCTGCAGCGCCGACCCGGGCTGATTGAGCGCATCGCTGAACACGTCGGCCGCATAGGTCGACGCCGGATCCTGGCGCACACTGGGCCCATGCCACTGCACGAGCACGGTGATGGCACTCACCGGCGTTTCAATGATGACGGTCGTGTCGCGCTCGATCTTCGGCATCGGCGGAATCGGCCAGGTCGTGAACGGATCGTCGCCGCGGCGCCAATCGCCCAATACCTCTTCGGCCAGCTTGAAGACGCGCTCGGCGTCCACGTCCCCGCTCACGATCAGCGCGGTGTTGTTGGGCACGTAATAGCGATACTGGATCTCGCGCATCTTCTGCGGCGTGGTGCCGCGGATCACGGCGCGCTCGCCGATCGTGTTCTTGCGCGGCCACTCGGCGCCCCAGATCACCCGCCCCGAGCGCTGCGTGAGCTGGAAGAACGGGTTGGACTCCTGCCGGTCATATTCGCCGATCACGACCTCGCGCTCGCGACCCAGTTCGTCGTCACGGAAGAGCGGCTCGCGCAACTGCGCCGCCATGAGGCGCAGCGCGCCATCCAGCGAGTCGGCGAGCGTGGTCAGGTAGTAGTTGACGCGCTCCTCCGAGGTCGTGCCGTTGAACTCGGCGCCGAGTTCGCCGGCACGACTGGAGAAGGCACCCGGGTCCGCGTACTGGCGACTGGCCTTGAAGAACATGTGCTCGTAGAGGTGCGGCAGCCCCGTGTAGTCCAGGGTCTGCGTGAACGAGCCGTTCTTGACGTCGATCTCGACGGTGGCGAGCGGCACGCCGCGGTTCTCGACGACGATGACCTCGAGGCCATTGGGCAGCACCTTCTGCCGGATCACGCGCGCGAGCTCGGCCCGCGACTGCGCCGCCAGCGGACCCGCCAGCGCCAACAGCGCCATGGCGAAGAGGAAGGCTCGACGCGCAACGCGGCCGACGCTGGCATTCGTGGCTACGGCTGACTTTCTTTCGGGCACGTATGGTCCTCGCAAGCGCTTCGGCCTCCGCCATCAATCTCGTTGCATCCCAGCTCGATCCCTCGCGCCTTCGGCGCGACGAGCCGCTGGGTCCGTACACGACCTTCAAGATCGGCGGACCCGCCGATCTGTTCTACCCCGCAGGTTCCGCCGCCGACCTGGCCCACGCGGTCATGACCGCGCGCCGTGCCGGCGTGCCCGTCTTCGTGCTCGGGCTTGGTGCAAACATCCTGGTGGGGGACCGGGGCTTTCGCGGCCTCGTCGTACGAAACGACGCGCGGGCCGTGACGTTCCACGAGGACGGTCGCGTCGACGCGGAGAGTGGGGCGATCGTCGGTGAACTGATCCACGCCGCCGTGGAGCGCGGGTGGTCGGGTTTGGAACACTACATCGGCATTCCGAGCACGGTAGGGGGCGCGGTCTGGCAGAATCTGCACTTCCTGAGCCCGGCCCCGGAGCGCGAGCGGACGATGTTCATCGCCGAGGTCGTGGAGTCGGTCGAGGTCATGGGAGCCGACGGTACGCGACGCGTGGTCGATCGCGCGGGCATGAAGTTCGGGTACGACACGAGCATCCTGCACGGGGGGCTCGAGCTGGCCCTGGCCGTGCGTTTCCAGTTGGCGCCGGGTGACCGCGCCACGATGCACCGGATACTGCAGGAAAACCTGAGCTGGCGCGGCAGCCGCCATCCGTGGCTCGAGCATCATCCGAGCGCCGGATCGATCTTCAAGAAGATCGAGGGGGTTGGGGCTGGACGACTCGTGGACCAGTGCGGGCTCAAGGGATTCGCGATCGGCGGGGCGCAGATCTCGCACATCCACGCGAACATCATGGTCAACCTGGGGGGAGCCACCGCGGCCGACGTGCGCGCGCTGATTGCGCATGCGCAGAGGGCCGTGGCGGACAAGTTCGACCAGCATCTCGAGACCGAGATCGGGCTGATCGGGGAGTTCTAGGCGCTGTAGCTCGACGCGACGCGCCAGACGTTCATGCGCTGCCGGACTTCGCCTTCCGCTCGCCGACGAGCGACCACACCACCGCTCCGCCGAGGATCCCCGCGATCAACAGCAGCAACCACTGGTTCACGCCGGTGCCGAACTGTTCCACCAGCCAGTCCGAGACGAGCATCTTCACCCCCACGATTCCGAGGATGATCGCCAGCGCCGTCTTGAGGTGCACGAACCGGTCGAGCGCGCCGGCCAGCGCGAAGTAGAGGGAGCGCAGCCCGAGAATCGCGAACACGTTGCTCGTGAAGACGAGAAACGGATCGGTCGTGATCGCGAAGATGGCCGGAATCGAGTCGAAGGCGAAGAGCAGGTCGGTTGTTTCCACGAGCAGCAGGCAGATCGCGAGCGGCGTCAGCATCCAGCGCCCGCTCTCGCGCACGAAGAAATCATGTCCGCGTTCGGTGCTCGTGACCGGCAACACGCGCCGGAAGAAGCGCACCATCGTGCTCTCGTCCGGCTCCTCGGCCGCATCGCCCTTGCTCAGCAGCATCTTGGCCGCCGTGTAGAGCAGGAAGAGGCCGAAGCCCCACAGAATCCAGTGATAGCGCGCCACCAACTGCGCGCCGACCGCGATCAGCACGCCGCGCATGAGCAGGGCGCCGATGATCCCCCAGAAGAGCACGCGGTGCTGGTAGGTGGCCGGTACGCGCAGATGCTGGAAGATCAGCGCGATCACGAACACGTTGTCCGTCGACAGCGAGAGTTCGACGACGTATCCCGTGACGTACTTCACGAGTGCCAGGCGCCCGGTGTTGATGGCGCCGTCGATCGCGTCGGGCGTGGTGCCGAGGCCGAGCCACTGGTGGTCGTAGGCGAGGTACACGATGCCGCCAAAGGCAAGCGCGACCGCGGCAAACAGCGCCGTGTTGCGGAAGGCCTCTCGCACGGTGATCGTGTGATCACCCTTGTTCATGACCCCCAGGTCAAACGCGAGCAGGCCACCGACCAGCACGAGGAAGGCGACCCAGGCGAGGATCACTTCCCGCCCTTCCGCATCCGCTCCAGCTCCCGCTTGGCCGCCTGCTGCTCCTTGGTCAGCTTGACCGCCTTGAGTTGCGACGTCGGCGCGAGTTCGACCTCCTCCTCGGCAGCGCCACCATCGGCCTGCAGCGCCTCCCACTCCGCAAAGGGTCCGTCGAACTCGGAGATCTTCTGCTCCTCGATCCGCCAGACGCGCGTGACCAGCGAGCGGAGCAACGCCCGGTCATGGCTCACCAGAAGCACGGTCCCCGGGTAGCGCTCGATCGCGTCCTCGAGCGCCTCGATCGACTCGACGTCCAGATGGTTCGTGGGCTCGTCGAACACGAGCAGGTTGCTCGACTCGAGCATCATGACGGCCAGCGCCACGCGCGCCTTCTCGCCGCCGGACAGTGTCGAGGCGCGTCGCAGCACCTCATCGCCCGAGAAGCCGAACCGGCCCAGGTGCCCCTGAATGGCCCCGCGTTCCCAGAGCGGACGGTGCCCCTGAATGATTTCGTAGAGCGACTTGTCGCCGGGCACCTGCGCCAGATCCTGACGGTACCACGACATCGTGATCGACCCGCCCAGCCGCAGCTCGCCCCCCGTGGGCGGACGGTCCCCGGCCAGCGTGCGCAGCAGCGTCGTCTTGCCCGTGCCGTTCTGCCCGAGCAGCCCCACCACGTCGCCGCGGCGCACCACGCCGGTGAACTCACGCAACAGCGTGCGGTCCTCGACCTCGAGATGCAGCTTCTGCGCGACGATCACCTGATCGCCGCCACGCTCGCGCACATCGAAGCGCACCGACATGGTCGATTCGTCGCCCACCGGCGGAGAGAGGCGCGGCAACCGCTCGAGCCGCTTGCGCCGCCCCTTGGCCTGCGACGAGTTCTGCCCGGCCAAGTGGCGGCGGATGTAGTCCTCTTCCTTGTTGACGACGGTGCGCTGCTTGTCCACGGCACGCTGCAGCGACAGCCGCCGTTCGGTGCGCTGCTGCACGAAGAACGCGTACCCACCCGTGTACGGCGTGGCCGTTCCCCCCTCGAAATGAAGGGTGTGGTCGGTGAACGCCTCGAGGAATGCCCGGTCATGACTGATGACCATGACGGTGCGTTCCGTCTCACGCAGAAAGCCTTCCAACCACTGCGTGGTATCGAGGTCCAGATGGTTGGTCGGTTCGTCGAGGATGAGCACGTCGGCGTCGGCCACCAGCTGCCGCGCGAGACCCACGCGCGCACGTTCGCCGCCCGAGAGCGTGGAGAGCAGCCGCGTCCGCGAATCGACGGGTTCGAACCCCAATCCGTGCAAGACCGCATCGACCCGGTTGTCGAACTCGTAACCGCCTTCACGCTCGAACCGCTCCTGGTCGCGCGAGTACTTGTCGAGCATGGCATCGGTGACCTGATCACCGGCCGTCGCCATCGCATCGCCCTGCGCGTGGAGCGACTTCTCGAGCGCCAGCAGGTCGGCCCGCGCCATGGCGGCCCCTTCCCAGACGGTGTCGGCGCCTTCGAACGAGCGGTGCTGCTCCATGACCGACCACTTGAGGCCGGGATGGCGCGCGACGACGCCGGTGGTGGCTTGCTGGTCCCCGGTCAGGATGCGCACGATCGTCGTCTTGCCGCTGCCATTGCGACCGACGATGCCCCACTTCTCTCCGCGCGACACGGTGAAGGTGACGTCCTTGAGCAACGTGGTGGCGCCGAAGCTCACGCCCACGGCCGAAGTCGAGATGAGTGTCACAGTGTCCCGCGAGTGGTGGTGATCCAGGCGGCCCACGTTTCGGGAGCCGGCCCAACGGTCACCTCGTGCTTGAATCGGACGAGCGGTTGCACCAGCAGGAGCGGTTCATCGGCCAGCAGCTGCAGCCAGCGCTCGTCGCCGTACCGCGCCGGACCAAGACCCAGCTCGACAAAGCGTCGAGAGGTGCGGTCCACGAGCTGCTCTGCGCCGACCTTCTGCGCAAAGCGCTTGAGTTCGCCGGGAGACGCCGCCCGTTCGTTCAGGTCCACGAAGTGGGTACGAACGCGCCGTTCGGAGAAGAAGCGAAGCGCGGCGCGGGTGGCGGCGTGCTTCTTGGTGCCGAACACCTGCACCTCCACGGCGCCGGGCTGGGTGCTCACGTTAGTATGTCGCTCGCATGATCGAAGCTGCAATCTATTCGAGCGACGCCCCGTTCCGGGCCGCATGGTGGCTGTCCAACCCGCACTTGCAGACGCTGTGGGGCAAGGTCGCGCGCCGTGACCGGCTCGTGGCCACGCGTGCGGAACGCTGGGAGTTGCCCGACGGTGATTTTCTGGACCTCGAACGGCTCGACGGTCCCGAGGGCGCCCCACACCTCGTCATCCTGCACGGTCTCGAGGGCACGGCCGAGTCGCACTACGTGCGGTCCTGTTTCGTCGAGGCCGCAGTCCGGGGGTGGCGCGCCACGCTGTTGCTCTTTCGTGGCTGCTCCGGGTCGCTCAACCGGGCTCGGCGCCTGTACCACTCGGGCGAAACCACGGACCTTGACCATCTCGTACGCCGGATCGCGGCCGAGGCCCCGGGTGCCCCGATCGTGCTCTGCGGCTTTTCGCTGGGCGGCAACGTCACGCTCAAGTGGCTGGGCGAGCAGGGGAGTGCGGTTCCGGCCGAGGTGGTGGGGGCCGCTGCGGTGTCGGTGCCGTTCGACCTTGCGCGCGGGTCGCGCTACCTCGAGCGTGGCTTCGCGACCGTGTACACCAAGGCCTTTCTCCGCTCGCTCGTCCGCAAGGCGGAGGCCAAGGTCGCGCAGTTTCCCGACCTTCCCGTCGACCTGGCCGCCGCGCGCCGCGCCACCACGCTCTGGGCCTTTGACGACGCCATGACGGCCCCGCTGCACGGCTTCCGCGACGCCGCGCACTATTACGCGAGCAGCTCCTCGCTCGGCTTCCTCGCGCAGATCCGGCGCCCGGTGTTGCTGCTCTCGGCGGTGGACGACCCCTTCGTGCCGCCGTCCGTGCTCGAGGATGTTCGGGCGATTGCCCGCGAGCGGTCGCACCTCACGTGCGACTTCCCGGCGACCGGTGGCCACGTCGGGTTCGTGAGTGGCGCGCGGCCGTGGCGTCCTGTCTATTTCGCGGAGCGTCGCTCGGTCGCTTGGCTGGCGACGCGCCTGTCGGAACGGATGGCGGAACGTCGCGCGTAACGGCGCGTCGGCGCGCCGCCGCGACCCCGGACCCCCCAGATGGAGCTGTCCCCATGACGTTCGCTCGTTCGCTCGCTGCAGTCAGCTTGGCGGCGCTCGCCGCCTGCCAAGGCAAGCACGCCGCCTCCGCCGCCGACGATCACGCCGGCCATGACAAGGACGGAACGCCCACCTCGGCGATGTCGGCGGGACAGGCCCTCGACGCGAAGCAGGAAGCGTCGCTTCCGGCCGGCGCCACCGACGTGAAGGCGCGGCTCGCCGCGTCGTCCCGGCACGGGGAGTGGGCCAAGATCGCCTGGGAAGCGGGGAGCAAGGACTCGCTGATGGCGTGGGTCGTGTATCCGGAGAACAAGAAGAAGGCGCCCGTGGTCGTGGTGATCCACGAGATCTTCGGCCTGTCGAGTTGGGTGCGCGGCGTGGCCGACCAGCTCGCGGCCGACGGCTTCATTGCCGTGGCGCCGGACCTGCTGTCGCAGAAGCGCGGGGGGCCCTCCAGCGACGAACTCGCCTCGGACTCGGCCGTCAAGCTCATCCGGGCCGTCACGACCGATGAGATGAACAAGGGAGTCGCCGCAGCGGGACGGTACGGGATGTCGCTACCAGCGGCGGCCAAGAAGTACGGCGTGGTCGGCTACTGCTGGGGCGGCTCCGCCTCATTCAATCATGCCGTGTTCAACGCCCCCGAGCTTGGCGCCGCTGTCGTGTACTACGGCACGTCGCCGAAGGCCGAGGCGATGGCGACCGTCCGTGTGCCGGTGCTCGGGCTGTATGGCGAGAACGACCAGCGCGTGAACGCGACCATTCCCGTTGCCGACAGCACGATGAAGGCGCTCGGCCGCACGTACGAAAAGGAAGTCTTCGCCGGCGCCGGTCACGGGTTTCTGCGGGCACAGGATGGCGCGAACGGGGCCAACCTCTCGGCCACCAAGGGCGCGTGGCCGCGTACGATCGGGTGGTTCCGGAAGTATCTCGGAAGCTGAGGCCGGCTGATGATCGTGTGGTATGTGGTATCGCTGCTGATCGGGTTCGGCCTCGGGCTGCGCCTGATGCAGCGCGGTGTGCTCAAGGAAACCAGTCCCGTACTGGGCGAAACGCCCGCACAGGCCGCACGGCGGCGGGCCGAGGCTCGACTCTTTTCTCCAGTGGCGGCCGCCGTGCTGGCCGCGTTCGGACTCACCGGTGGCGTGCTGCTGCGGCTGGTGGGTTGGAGCGAGCGGGGCAGCGTGGTGGCGGCGCTGCTGGCGGCTGGGTCGAGCGCAGTGTTGGCCACGGTGGTCCGGTCCTGGGCGCTCGACCCTTCTGCTCCGGCCGATCCCGAGGAGGATCCGCGCTTCTCTGTTCAGGGGCTGCCCGCGCTGGTGACACGAGCGATCGCCGCGGCGCGAGCGGGCGAGATCACCTGGCGTGTGGACGGCCGAACGGAAGTCACCGAAGCGCGCGCGCTCGATGGCGCGGCGCTGGGCGAGGGAACCGAAGTGGTGATCGACCGCCTTGAGGACGGGGTGGCGTGGGTCGAGACGTGGCACCAGGTGGAGGCTCGTCTCTAGCGGACCATCTCATCAGGATGGCGCACGTATCACCGACGCCCGGGAGGGCTGATGTCGGACGCGGTGATTTTCGTTCTGGTGTTCAGCGGACTGCTCGTGCTGCGGATCCTCGCGGCCACGGCCGTCTTCATCGTGTTGCTGCCGAAGGGCGATCGCTGCCCGTTGTGCGACGCCGCGACGTTGCGTGTGCAGCACACCGTGTGGAACCGGATCGCTCCGTTCTTCCGCACGAGCTGGTGCACGGCCTGTGGCTGGGAGGGGATGCTGCGGCATGGCACCGTAAGCCCCGCTCCGCGCAGGGTGTCTTTTTCAGCGGTCGCGGACTCTGACCGTCGATAGCAGCGGGTTCGCGCGGCGCAATTAGTCAGCGCGCGCGAACAGACTGAGCCACTGAGGCCAGTTTCCGCTCATTTCAAAGACATCATCGAACCACTCAAGCCCTGCAGCTTCGAGATCATGAATGAAGGCGCCGAGTGCGTCTTCGTCGTGGATCGGGCCGATGGCAATGAGCCCGCCCTCGACGACGAACTCGTCCGGGGTGAGGCCCAAGCGTTCATCGATCGCGCTCCGCACGAGGCCCGCTCGCTCGAAGGCGGCGCGCCGGATGAGCAGGGTGGGATGATCGGTGGTGAGCGGGATCGGCATCGGCGGCGGTGCGGAGGGGGACGCGCGGGCTGCGGGAGCGGCCGGCAAACGCGGTCGCTGTCGAAGACGGGAGGGCAGGTTACGGGGGCCGGGGCGCGGGGGCAAGCGCACGCGGGCCATAGTGGATGCTCGCGCGCCTGGGCGATCACGCGTGAGCCCGTGCGCGAGGTCAGCACAATGTGCGAGAGCGGACGGGCCGGTCCCGTGTGCAACTTCCGCGCGCTGGAGCGTCCTACGAGCGTACGCCGAGTGGAACCCGCCGGGCCACGCGGAATATAGTATCAAGATGTTCCTAATTGTGCGCTGATCGCGCGACTCATGTGCGCCCCGCCGCGGGACGCCTGCCTTGGAGGCTTCAGTATGTCCGCTTCGACGTGCGTCTTCGTTCGACGCTTCGCGCCCGCCCGCGCCATCGCCCGCGGCGCCACCATCACCCTCGTACACGTGCCGAGTGCCTTCGTCCGATCAGCCTCGGCCCTCACCTTGGTGCTTTCACTGGCCTCCGCGTCGGCCGCGGCCCAGCAGCCGATGATGTCGCACGACCCCGTGCCGCAGGTGGTGGTCACTGGTCGCGGCGAGGTGAAGGTCGCACCGGACCGGGCGCTCCTCTCCCTCACGGTCGAGACCCGGCGACCACAGGCCGCAGCCGCATCGCAGGAGAACG
>JANMLN010000144.1:0-53245 GCA_031372565.1 Gemmatimonadota bacterium
GCCTCGGCCATGCGCGACATGACCCGTTCGAGGCGATCGCGCATCGCAGGATCCAGCGCCGTCACGTCGCGAAGCGGGCGCTGCGTATCGTCGGCCTCCATGATCTCCCTGCGGCGCGTGGCCGCGGCGTCCTTCTCGTCGCGGGCCGCGCGCTCCGTCTCGCGCATGGCATCGCCGCGCCGATCCGCGACCGGACGCGCGCGCGTGCCGAAGGCGGCGGTGACATCACCTGACGCGGGACCCACCGCCACCTGCTCGACCAACTCGCGCCATGCACGGCGCGTCCCGTCCGCACTCGCCGCCTCGCGGGCATCCGCAGCACGGGCATCCGCGTCGCGGGCTGCATGCGCGTCCTGCGCCGCAGCGTCGGTCGGCGCGCCGAGGTTGGCGGAGGCGGATTCGCCCTGACCACCATCAGCGCGCAGGCGCCAGACGGCGAAGGTGCGGGCGAACAGCTCGGTGCGCGCGCTGTTGAGGGTGGCGCGAGCCGGGATGGCACTCGCCGCGCGCTGTGCGGCAGCCGCGCGATCCGTGCTCGTCACATCGGTACCGGTCTTCATGGCGTCTTCTCCGCCTTGGCGAGGTGAGTGAGATGGGCAATCCCGCCCTTGCTGATGGCCGCGGCGCGTTCGGGTGGCATGAGGGCCATCACCTCGGCGGCCTTCTTGTCGTTCAAGCGCGACAGGATCAACGCGGCGTCCTGATCGTCGAGCTTCTCCATGACCTTGACCGCATCCTTTGCCGGCATGGCCGCGAAGATCTTGCCCAGCCGCTCGCCGATCAGGCCGGCGGGCAGCATGTCATCCTTGACCGGCTTGCCGACGGTGGGCGGATGCGCCGCCGGCGCGGCATGCGCACCAGGGCTGGCGCCCGTGCGCGCCGCAGCGGCCACCGTGCTGGCAGCGTCACCGTGGAGCGCCGCCTGCGCGCTGTCGGCGCCCGCGGTACTGTCGCCGTGCGCGCCCGCCGTCGCCTCATGTGCGGCGGCGGCCTTCGCCACCTTCGCGAGCGAATCGGCGGCGACCTTCGTGAGGCTGTCCGACACGATGGCGGCGTGCTTCTTGGCCGAGACGGTGGCAGAGCCGGCGCCGCCGGCGAGGGCCGTCGTGAAGGCGGCGGCGAAGACAAGGATCAGACGCGACATCGATCAAGCCCTGCGGTTGGAGTCATCATGCAGGGCGCGCGTCCGCGCGACCTCGTCCATCACGGCCATGTCTTCACGGCCCGCCTGTTCCTTCCAGGAATCGAGCTGCTTCTCGCGCAGCCGGTCGAGCATGCGGCGGGCCTGCATGGCGGCGCCCAGGAGCTGCTGGCCGCTATCCACGTGCGACTGCGCCTGCGCGTGCTGCTCGGCGGCGCGTTCAGCGGCCACGCCCAGCTGTTCGCGCAGCATCGCGAGCGGCTGGAGATCGCCAATGCGCGTGGCCTGACCCGGCGCAGCCGAGAGCGCCTCGGAGGCCGCGCGGGCGCGGGCATCCGCGTCGGACGTGGCCTCGTGTGCGGCGCGCTCCGACACGCGGGCGCGCGCCAGGTTGATGGCGGCTTCCTTCTCGGCCCGTTCGCGCAGCTGGCGCACGCGCTCGAGGGAGAACTTGAAGGGCGTCATGCGGCCACCCGACGCGTCGCGGCGTCAACGCGGGCACTGATCGCATCGAGACGCGCGGTCGTGTCCGCGAACTCGGTGGCCTCTTCGGGCGGCTGACGCAGGAAATTCAGGATCGGGTCGCGGTTGGTGATCGCCGCGTCGACCATCGGGTCGGTCCCCTTCTGGTACGCCCCCACGAGCACGAGGTCTTCCTTCTCGCGATACGCCGCCTCGGCGCGCAACAGGTTCTGCGCAGCGCGCTGCTGCTCGCGTGGCGTGACCTGGTCGCGGAGGCGGCTCTTGCTCTCGAGAATGTCGATGGCGGGAAAGTGTCCCGCACCCGCAAGGCGGCGGGTGAGCACGATGTGTCCGTCGAGAATCGAACGGGCGGCGTCGGCAACGGGCTCGTTGAAGTCGTCGCCGTCCACCAGCACGGTGTAGAGGCCGGTGATGCCGCCGACGGCCCCGTTGCCCGCGCGCTCGAGGAGGCGCGGCAGGTGCGCGAACACCGACGGCGGATAGCCCTTGGTGGTGGGCGGCTCGCCGACCGCCAGTCCGATCTCGCGCCACGCCATCGCGACGCGCGTGATCGAGTCGACCATCAGCAGGACGTTCTTGCCCTCATCGCGGAAGTACTCGGCGATCGCGGTGGCGACGAGGGCGCCGCGTGCGCGTACCAGGGCGGCCTGATCACCCGTGGCCACGATGACCACGGAGCGCGCCAACCCCTCGGGTCCGAGCGCGTTGTCGAGGAAGTCGCGCACCTCGCGGCCGCGCTCGCCCAGGAGCGCAATCACGTTCACGTCAGCGGTGGACTGCCGTGCGATCATCCCGAGCAGCGTCGACTTGCCAACGCCCGAACCGGCAAAGATGCCGACGCGCTGTCCACGACCGAGCGTGAGCAAGCCGTCGATGGCGCGCACGCCCGTGGTGAGCGGTTCGGTGATCGTCTGGCGGTGCAACGGGTTGGGGGGCTCCGCCACGAGCGGCATGCGCTCGGCCACGTCGAGACGCGGGCCGCCGTCGATCGGGTTGCCAATGCCATCGAGCACGCGGCCAAGGAGGCCGGGGCCGACCTGCACGCCGAACGAGCGTCCGAGCGGCTGCACCATGGCGCCGGCGTGAATCCCCTCGAGGTCGCCGAGCGACATGAGCAGCACGCCGCCATCCTGGAAGCCCACCACTTCGGCGAGCACGGCACGGCCGTCGGTGAGCGACGAGACGCGGCAGAGCGAGCCCATGCCGACGTCGAGCCCGACCGCCTCGACCACGAGGCCGGCAATGCGGACGACGCGCCCATAGGTGGCGAACCGGTTGAGGTCCGCGATACGGCGATCAGCGATCATGTGTCCTTGTAGGCGAGGCGCCGATAGACGCGTTCGATGGCCGTGTCCACGCGCCCGTCGACGATGCGCTCGCGCCCTTCGACGACACAGCCGCCAGGGAGCACGCGCGTGTCCGCCATCCAGTGCGCTTCGCGCGCGGCGCTTCCGGGCTGGGCCGTGCTGCCCGCCTCGGGAAAGGCGCCGATCACGGCCAGGTCCTGCGGATGGACGCGAATGCGCACGGGCTGGTCGATGGGGAAGGTGTCGAGGGCGCGGCGCACCATCGCGCGGGTGACCTCGGCATCGGTGCCGAGCTCGCGGTCCACGATGTGTCGCGCCACCGAGACGGCGAGCGCGGCGATGTTCTCCTCGATGGCGCCGACCCAGCGCTCTTCGCTTTCGCGCACGGCGTCGAGGGCCTCGGTCGCGGCGGCGAGTGCGTGCCGCAGACGTGCCGCCTCGGCGCGTTCGCCCTCGGCGCGGCCGCGCTCGAACGCCTCGGTGCGGGCATTGGCGATTTCGCGCGCCTGCCGGGCCGCTTCGTCTTCAGCGGCCGAGCTCGACACGCGGGTGGGAGCGAGCCCTTCGGCGTGCCACGCGTCGGTCGCGGGCATGCCGATGATGCGCGGTCTAGCCGACGACGACATCGTCTCCTCCACCGCCGAGCACGATTTCGCCCGCGTCCTCGAGTGACCGCACCTGCACCACGATCTGCGTCTGCGCCCCTTCCACGTCCTTCATCTTCACGGGGCCCAGCATTTCCATCTCCTCCTTGAGCACGCCCACGGCGCGCTGCGACATCTGCGCCATGATCCGTACCTTGAGTTCGCCGCTGGCGCTCTTGAGGGCGAGCGCGAGGGTCTTCACGTCGACATCACGGAGCAACCGCTGCAGGCCGCGGTCGTCGATGCCGAGGAGATCCTCGAAGACGAACATGAGGTTGCGGATCTGGTCGCTCAGCGCCTGGTCGCGGTCCGCGACCTTCTCCATGATCTGCTTCTCGACGGTGCCTTGCAGCAGGTTGAGCACGGCGGCCACGGCTCCCGGGCCTCCGGTCTTGGACATGCCTGGCGAGAGGTCGAGCTCGAGGTCCCGGCCCAGCGATTCCTCGATGAGGGCGAGCGTCTCGGGCGACACGCGCTCCATCTTGCCGATGCGGTACACGATGTCGGCCCGCACATCCTGCTCAAGCTGCTTGAGCACCGCCGCCGACTGTGCGGGCGGCAGGTTGGCGAGAATCAGGGCCAGGGTCTGCGGGTGCTCGCCGCGAAACATCGACGCCAACTGCTCGGGTTCGGCGTTGCGCAACTTGATGAACCCCGGCTTCTCGCCGGCCGGACCGGCCACGCGCTTGACCATGGTCGCGGCCTGCTGGCGCCCGAACGCCTTCTCCAGCACATCGCGCGCGTAGTCCATGCCGCCCTGCGCGGACAGCGATCCTGTCGCGCACGTATCGGCCCACTCGCGCATGACCAGCTCTGCCACGCCGGCATCGACGCGCTCCATGCGCGAGATCTCCGTCGTGATCAACTGCACCTCCTCCGGCGACAGCTTCTGCGTGACGCGCGCGGCCTGTTCGGCGCCGAGCGACATGAACAGCACGGCGGCCTTCTGTGCACCGGTGAGCTTGGTCGGGGTGGCGGTGGACATTTACTTCTCCATCATCCAGGTCTTGAGCACGCGCGCGGCGGCATCCGGGTCGCGCTCGACGCTGGCGATGACCTGCTCGCGCACCCCAGGCGTGGCGGCAGGCAGCACATAGGTGGTCGGCTGGCCGAGTTCCGGCTGGGCGACCATCGGCGCGGCCATCAGCGCCTGCGCGGTCATGCCCGACGGCAGCGAGGCGACCATCGATCCACCGGATGCGCCCGCCTTGAGCGACTTCACCGCCATGAGCGCGACCACGAAGGCGAACACGAGACCGAGCACGCTCACGCCCGGCCGCTGCCACTGCTGCACCTTCATGAAGAGGTCGCTGCCGGCGGGTGGCGCTTCACCGACCAGGACCGGCGTCTCGAACGTCGTGCTCTCGACCGTGATGCGGTCGCCGCGCGCCGAGTCGAGACCGACCGCGTCGCGGACGAGCGTGGTGAGCTGCGCGATCTCCTCGGGGGTGCGCTTCGCATAGCGCGGCACCGAGTCGCCCGCGGCCGAGGGCAGGCGCTTGTCGGCAACGAGCACCGCGACCGAGAGGCGCGACACGGTGCCGACGGCGCCCTGCACCACTTCGGTGCTCTTGGAGTTCTCGTACGCGTTGGCCACGTTGGTCGAGCCGGCGCCACCCTGGGCGCCCGGCACGATCTCCGCCTTCTGCTCGGTGGCGAGGGCCGCCTTCTCGGGATCGATCGACTGCGTGGTGCGATCGACCTTGGTGAAGTTCATCGCCGCCGACACCGTCACGTGCGCATTGCCGTGCCCGACGAACTGCTCGACGATCGACGTCGCCTTGTTGGTGAGGTAGCCCTCGGTCTCTTCCTGCACGCGCAGTTGGCGGTTGGAGGCGCCCAACGTACCCCGATCGCGCGGCTCGGTCAGCAGGCGGCCCGTCTCGTCGAGCACGCTCACATCTTCGGGCTGCATGCTGCCGACCGACGCCGCCACCAGGTGCGTGATCCCCTGCACCGTCTCCGGCTTGACCGTGGTGCCGCCCTCGAGTGTCATGACGACCGACGCGGTGATCGGCCGGTCGTCGGTGCGACGGAACGCGGCCTGCTCGGGCATCGCCACGGAGACGCGCGCACTGCGCACGCCGCGCATCGTGCCGATCGTGCGCGAGAGCTCCCCTTCGATCGCGCGACGGAAGTTCGTGCGCGTCACGAAGTCAGACGCCAGACCGTTGTTCTTGTCGAAGATCCCCCAGCCGCCTGTCGTGCCCGGCTTGCCATCCTTGCTCAGCGTGACGCGCGCGCGCGCCAGGTCGGCCTCGGCCACCAGAATCTCGGCACCGCCGCGATCGAGACGGTACGGAATGCCGGCACGGTCGAGTCGCTCGGTGAGCGCACTCGCGCTCTCGAGTTCCACGCCGGTCTCGGCCGGGACCCACGCCGGCGCCGAGGCCACGCGCGACACCCAGAACACGCCGCCCGCAAGCGCGAGGCCGATGAGTCCGGTGATGACGTTGCGCACACCGCCCACGCGGGCGAAGAGCGCGTCGAGTTGCGCGTTCATGCCTGCATGGTGGTCAGGGTCCGGTAGGCGTCGAGGAACTTGTTGCGCACTTCAATGAGCATCTGCAGCGAGATCTGCGCTTCCTCGCTGGCGGCCATCACGCGGTGGAGTTCCACCGGCTCGCCGCGCAGGAACGCGCCCAGCGTTTCGCCGGCCTTGTCCTGCTGTGCCGACACGTCGTTGACGGCGCGCGCGAGCAGGTCACCGAACTGCGGCCCCGCGTCCCTCGTGACCGGGACCTGGATGGCCGCGCGATCGCCGCCCTGGGACAGTCCCTCGGCGAAGTTCGCAGCCGCACGCGCCGCAGCGGCGCCAATCGGATCGCTCATCGGATCACCCGCGAATGTCGAGGCGAAGCCCGCGCATCGACGGCGCGAGCGACGGGTCCTGCGTGCCGAGCATGACGCGCGCGTAGGTCACCGGCCCCTGCGCGGCACTCTTGGCGAAGTAGGCGCGCTCTTCGCTCGTGAGGATGCTCCACAGCTTGGGGTCCGTGCCCTCGGGCGGCGTGATGCTCCCGGCGACGGCCGGTGCTGCCGTGTTCGTGCGGGCAGCGGGCGCCTCCACCGTCGGACGCGTCACAGGGCTGCGCACGGCGGCCGGACCGGGACGACCGGCGCCGGCAGGCGACGTGTCGGCGCGCGTGGTGCGCGTATCGGGAACGAGTGGGGTGGGGACGTTGGAGATGTTCACGGATCGGCCTCAGGTCAGATGTCGATGGCGCGGCGCATCATGCTCTTCGCGACCTGAAACACGGTGGCGTTCGCTTCGAACTGGCGGCGCGCATCCATCAGGTCCACCATTTCGTCCGTGATGCGGACGTTCGGGTAGTGCACGTAGCCATCCTTGTCCGCGTCGGGATGCCCGGGCTGGTAGACCCGCGGACCTTCCGTGTCGTCGATGGTGATGCCCGCGACTTCGACCCCCGCGGCACGATCCGCCACCACGTCGCCCATCGGCGCGAGCGACTCCGGGGTGCCGATCGGCGGCACGCCGAGCGCTTTGGCAAACGCGTCCTCGAAGGCCGACGGCTGCGCGGCCTGCAGCGAGACCTGCTGCCGCTTGTACGGGCCACCCTCGGGGGTCCGCGTCGTTTCGGCGTTCGCGATGTTCTGTGCAATGACTTCCATGCGCGCGCGCTGGGCCGACAGGCCGCTCGCGGCGATGCCCATCGTGCGGAACATGGGACGCACCAGCGGCTGCACGCCGTTCGGCAGCGGAGTCACGGGACGCGGCATGATCAGGTCGTGCCCTTCAGGCTCTCGCGGAGCCCGGCGTAGGTGTCGTGCAGGAGCTTCGCGGTCGCATCGAAGCGCAGCTGCTCGTCGGCCAGGCTCACCATCTCGGCCTCGAGATCGATCGGCCCCTCCGCTGCAGCGCCGGCCGACCCGTCAGCCGGGAGGCTGAACCCCTGCGCGGCCGACGACGCCCGTGCGACGCGGTCCGCGATGACGCGCGTACGCTGCACGCTGACGTCGAGACTCGCCTTGAGCGGGTCCGCGATGGTGGTGCGAGCGACCAGGTTGATCGACATGAAGCCTCCGGAGGGAACAGGGGGACACCCCTCCTAAAGCAACGACGATGCCACGCCGCGACTCGGCGCGATTAATTCTTGCAAGTTGTTGATCTGGAACGTCTTGGACGTTCGCGATGGAGAGCCGTCCGCACCGGCATACCCACCGATTCACCCGGCAACGTTTACCGCCGGGGGCCATTCTTGCCGCTTGAGGCCGACCGCTCAGGCGCTCAAGTCGTCCGCGTCGTCGCCCGGCTGGTTCAGCTTGTTGCGGAGCGTGCGCACGCTCATGCCGAGGAGTTCGGCCGCGCGAGTCCGGTTGCCATTCGATGCTTCCAGCGCGCGCTGGATCAGGACACGCTCCGCATCGGCCACGTTGAAGGTGTTGAGCACCACGTCGTTGGGCATGCCGAGCGCGCCGCCCGCTCCCTGCACCGGCACCCCCATGGATGGGGTGTAGACCGGGTTGTACGTGGGGGTCCCGTACGACGGCGACGTCGGGGCCATGACCCCGGGGGTCACGACCGGCTGCGGACCGCTCGTGCGCAGCGCGCGATCGACGGGGCGGACGGGCGCCGACGGGGCAACCCCGAAGCGCCCGGCGTCGAACGCGCGGAGTGGAATCACACCGTCGGTGCTGAAGATGACCGCGCGCTCCACCACGCTCTGCAGCTCACGCACGTTGCCGGTCCACTCCTGCGTCTGCAGCCAGGCGAGCGCATCCGGCGCAATCGCGCTGACGTCCTTGCTGAGCTCCTGTCCCATCTTGATGGCGAACCGCATGGCCAGATGCGGGATATCCTCGCGGCGTTCGCGAAGCGGCGGAATCAGAATGTGGATGCCGTTGAGCCGGAAGTAGAGGTCCTGCCGGAAGTTGCCGGCAGCCGCCTCGGCGGCGAGGTCGCGATTGGTCGTGGCAATCACGCGCACGTCGACGCGAATCGCGTTGGTGCCGCCCACGCGCTCGAACTCACGCTCCTGCAGCACACGCAACAGCTTGGCCTGCAGATCCAGCCGCATCTCGCTGATTTCGTCGAGCAGGAGCGTCCCGCGATGCGCGCGCTCGAAGGCCCCCTCGACGCGCTTGAGCGCCCCGGTAAAGGCGCCCTTCTCGTGCCCGAACAGCACGCTCTCGATGAGGCCCTCGGGAAGCGCGGCGCAGTTGAGCTGGATGAACGGGCCGTCACGCCGGTCGCTCTGGTCGTGGACCGCGCGCGCGAACAGCTCCTTGCCCGTGCCGCTCTCCCCCTGCAGCAGGACCGACGCGCGCGTGGGCGCGGCCATCGCGACCGTCTGTAGGATGCGGCGCACGGGCGCCGAGTCCCCGACGATCTGCCGCTCGGAGCGGTACTCCATGATCTCGCGACGGAGCGACGCGTTCTCGCGGCGCAGCCGCACGAAATCGAGTGCCATGTCGACGGCCAACTCGAGCTGCTGGGCACGGATCGGCTTGGTGATGTAGTCGATCGCGCCGGCCTTGATGCTCGCCACGGCATGCTCGATGCTCGCGTGGCCGGTGAGCATGATGAGCGGGACGTCGTAGCCGTCGCGCGAGAGGATCGAGAGAAACTCGAGCCCCGTCTGCCCGGGCATCCGGTAATCGGAGATGATCAGGTCGACGCCGCCGCGCGCGAGCACCTCGAGCGCTTCCGCGACGCCGCGGACCACGATCGACTCGTGACCCGCGCGCACCAGCGCGTCCTCGAGAATCATCCCGACGGACGGCTCGTCGTCTACACAGAGTATGGTGGCCATGGCGGATTGGGCGCGGGACTCCCAATTCTATCCGCCTCGCCGCGTGAGCGCTGCCCTTCTGGCCCGCCGAGGGCTGATCGGCCGGGGCTAGCCGAGGCGCGCGAAGTGACCCGCACTGCTCGCACTCGCATACCCCTGCGTCGCGGCACGCCCGCTGTCGACGGTCGCGATCGTCTCGCCGACGGCCCCCTTCTCGCGTTCCAGCCGGTCGGTCAGTGATTCCACGGCCGCCGCCAGCTGCAGCGCCGCTTCGAGCGACGGGCCGTCGTCGTAGGGCGCTGGCGGAATCGAGGAGAACTCCGCCACGGCCTCACCGAGCAGCTGATCGGCGACCTCGGCATCCCGGCCCACCCACTCACTCGCGAGCAGGACCAGCCGTTCGACCGCCGCGAGCGCCGCGACCCGGCTCACGCGACCGCCGCGCGCGCAGCGCCCGTGCTCGTGATCTCGCTGAAGGCATCGCGGATCGGCGTGAGCAGCGTGATGACGCGCTCGTAGATGGCACCGTCGCCCTTGATCGGTGCGCCATGCAGCTGCTTCAGGCTGAACAGGTAGAGCGACGCCAGGTTGGCCGCGATCTCGCCCCCCTGCTCGCGGTCCAGCGTGGCCAGCAGTTCGCCAATCAGGTCGCGGGCCTGCTGCGCGCCGCGCACAGCGAGCTCGAGGTTGCCGGACTGCGAACCGATGCGGGCGCGTGTCAGCGCAGTGAACAGCGCATCGAACGTCAGGACCAGCAGGCGCCCCGGGGGCGCGGTGAGAACTTCCTGCTCACGATAGCGTTCGGCAGCGGGCTTCATGGGGTTCACGTCGAGTCGGCTCCGGATGGGGTTCGGGTGCTTCCGGAGTATCGGCTAGCGGCTCTGTTGATTGAGCGAGTTCAGCTGCGCCGTGATCGCGGACGAGATCGAGTTCGTCTTCGAGATCGCGCGCTCCATCGCGATGAACTGCCGCGTGAGGCTGACCCGACGATTGTCGAGCAGCTTCTGCTGGTCGAGAATCTGCCGGTCGAGCCGGTCCATGCGCGCCTGCAGCTGCGCCACGCGCGCGTCCGTGACCGAGCCCGCACCGCTGGACATCGAGGCCGTGAGCTTCGCGATCATGCCATTGACGCCCTGCGAGAACCGCACCGTGCCCGCCGCGCGTGCGGTGCTTCCCGTGTAGCGGATGACGAGCCCTTCGCTGGCATCGCCCTTGGCCGCGGTCAGCGCCTGTCCGACGCCCGTCGCCACCTTGCCGTTGATCGAACCCGCCACGTTGAGCCCGTTCGTCGTGCCGGCGGCAAGTCCGAGCGCCGCCGTGCCGTCACCGCCCGCGCCGGGGGTGTAGGCAATCGTGAAGCCCGCACCGGAGCCGTACTCCGCCGACGTCAGCTGTACGCTGCCCCCGACCGTCTTGGCTGCGGTGAGCGCCAGCCCCTGGCCCGCGAAGGCGGCGTTCATCCGGGCGATGACCGTGTCGATGCCATCGCCATTGCCGAGGCTCACGGAGGCGGTGCGTCCGGTGGCCGCATCGGTGATCGACATGGTGTCGGCCGCGCCGCTCGTGGCATACGTGCTCCACACGGCACCGGTCGCGCTTGCGCGCGTGGCCGCCTGCGTGATCACGACGGCATACGGCGTGCTGGTCGGCTTGGTCGCGATCGACCCCGTCACGAACGACACCTCGGCGTCGCTCGCATCGCCGGTCATGGCGAACAGCTGCTGCACGGCCGTCGGCTGCGAGGCCAGCGACTCCGCGAACCTGGTCGCGTCGAGCGAGAGCACCCCCGCCTTGTCGTGCTGGAGCCCGTACAACGACGCGACCCCCGATACGCCACTCGAGAGGCCGGGAATCGTGGCGATGATCGAGTTGGTGAGCGTTGTCATCATGCCGCGCACCGTCGCATCGTTGGCCAGCGAGCCGCCCGGCGCCGTGTTGGTGTTCACCCACGTACGCATCGCGTTGTACGCGCTCACCATCTGGTTCACTCGCTGCGTGATGCCCGTCGTATCGCGCGACACCGTCAGCGTCACCGGTGTGCCCGTCGTCAACCCTTGCAGGTTGAGCGTCACGCCGGCGACGCCGTTGGCGAGCGCATTGGTCCGCCCCGAGACGAGTCGTCCGTCCACGCGGGCGGTCGCGTCCTGGCCGGCGGTGATCGCCACCGAGCGGCCGACCGTTCCGTTCGCCGTGCCGAACGCGCCGAGCGTCGACGTGCCACCGCCGACCCGCTGGACGGTGATGGCGAGCGCGAGCTGTGAATCGCCGTTCACGCCATCGGTCAGGCGGAGCCGCCCGCTGCCATCCACGCTCGCGGTCGCGGGCCGAGCGCCGGCGCCGAACCCGCTTGTTCCGTCGTTGAGCGCCGTCAGCACATCCTGCATGGTGGTGCCAGCGCCGATCGTGAGCGTGCGCGCCACGGTCGAACCGTCGCCACGCTTCCCTTGCAGCTGCAGGACGTCGCCGACGGCGAGGCTCAGGCTGCCGCCCGACGTGGCCAGGTCCGTGAGCAGCGTGCTGCCCGTGGCCGCACTCACGCCATCGGTGAAGGCGCTGCCGCTGGCCACCACCTGCGCCACGCCACCGCGCCCGGTCTTGCTGAAGCCGAGCACGGCGAGCGTCGCGGCGCTCGCGACGGCGTCGACAGTACCATCGGCCTCGACGGGCACGGAACTCACGAGCCGCGACTGCGTGCGGCCGTTCGCGGTCTCGGACACGATGCGCGCGGCATCGGGGCGGCCGAGCGCCACGTTGATGCGCGTCACGATCGCCGACAGCGAGTCGATGCTCAGGTCGACATTGATGACCTGCCCACCGATGCGCATCGTCGAGGGCGTCGGCAGTTGCACGCCGAGCAGCGACGCCACGGCAGCGGTGGAGCTCGACACGCGGAACGACTGCATCTCGCCCGTGGGCAGCACGTTGCCCTGCGTACTGCCATCGGCGAGGCCGAGCGCCACCAACGCGCCCGCGGTGCCATCGGCGAGCTCGATCCCGTCGCGGCCCGTGTCGCCCGCGGTGAGGACCAGGCGTGCACCGCCCAAGCCGCCCTGGATGACCGCCGACACGCCACTCGCGTTCGCGCCCGTGTTGGCGGTGTTGACCTTGTCACGCAGCGTCTGCAGCGTGTCGCTGCCCGTGATCGACACGGCGCGCCCGTTCACGAGCACGGAGCCGGTCACACCTAGCGCGGCGGCAGCATCGGTGACCACGAGTCCGCCGACCTTGTCGGTGCGCGCCAGTTGCAGCGTCTCCACGTCGTAGCGCCCCGGTACGGCGGTGGCGCTGCCGGTGGCGGTCAGGATGCCGCTGCCACTCGACGGGACGCTCACCGTGGTGGCGCTGAACATGGCAGGATCCGAGAGCCCGTTTGCCGCCGTCTGCAGGGCCCCGGCGACACCGGCGAACGTGCGGAGCGAGACCTGATTGGAGCCCGCCCTGGTCTTGGCCGACGACAGCGGATCGACCTCGCGCGCCGCCTCGGCGGCGATGATCTGCTTGACGAGGTCCGGCCACTGGATGCCAGAGGACAGGCCACTCACACTGCTGATCGGTGCAGTCATCGGAGGATCTCGGGAACAGGGTGGTCGCGGTCGACCGGATCAAGCGGCGACGCCCCCGGACCAGAGGTGGCCCGGGGGACGTCGCTTCAGGCGTCGAAGACGCCGGTTGCGAGACTACTGGAGCAGCTTGAGGACACCCTGCCCCGACTGGTTCGCCTGCGCCAGCATCGCGGTGCCGGCCTGGGCGAGGATCTGGTTCTTGCTGAACTTCACCATCTCGTCCGCCATGTCGAGGTCACGGATCGTCGACTCAGCGGCGGCGTAGTTCGAGATCACCGTCTTGAGGTTGTCCACCGCGTTCGAGATGCGGGACTGGCCGGCGCCGATGACACCGAGCGCGGTGTTGACGTTGCCGATGGCCGTGTCGAGCGAGGCCAGTGCGGTCTGCGCGTTGGCGAGCGTGTCTGCGGCTGCGGAGCTGATGCCGAGCCCCGAGGCGCGCAGGTCGAGCGAGGAACCGGCGATCGTGAGGACGTCGCTCGAGGTGTAGCTACCCGATGCGCCGACCAGGAAGGTGCCCGATCCGCCGGAGACGATCACGTTCGTGGAGTCAACCGTCGCGCCGTCGAAGCTGTTGTCCGTGTTGATCGTGACGCCGAACGCGCTGAAGTTGAGGCTCTGCTTCGTGGCCGCGGTGAACGCCAGGGTCTGCGAGGTGCTGCCGCTGGTCATCGTCACCACGCCGGCGGTGCTGCCCGTGATCGAGTACGTGCCGGTTGCCGCGCCACTGATCTCGGCCGAGTACACGCCGGTGCCGGCGGCAATCGACGTCGAGGAGCCGCTCACCGACGCGCCGAAGGAACCGTTGAGCAGCGCGTTGCCCTGGAACTTCGTGGTGGCGACGGTGCGGTCGATTTCCGACTTCAGCGCCTGGAACTCGGCGTTCACGCGCGTGCGGCCCGGGCTGTCCACGCTGTCCGACGCGGCCTGCGCGGCCAGTTCCTTCATGCGTTCCAGCATCTTCTGCACCGACTGCGCTGCGCCTTCCGCGATGTTGTACACGGAGTTGGCCTGCTCCGCGTTGCGCGTCGCCTGCGTGTACGTGCGAATGTCCGAACGCAGCTTGTTCGCGATGCCCAGGCCGGCGGAGTCATCGCTGGCCCGGTTGATGCGGAAACCGCTGGACAGCTTCTCGCTCGACTTCGAGACCTCGTTCTGGACCATGCCGAGGTTCCGGGCGGCCGACATCGCGCCCACGTTCGTGTTGATACGCATTGTGCCATCTCCATTGGCGGGGTAACCGGGGCATCCGTGCCCCATCAAGGATCGGCCGATTGCCGATGTCCTCTCGGCTCATTATCGGAGCGTACCGCGAGGACTTGAGTACCTGTTGTGCTCGACTATCCCGGAAGCACCGCGTCGAGCAGCATCTCGGCCTGCCGCGCCCACGTCCATGTACCCACGTGTGCCGCACCGGCGAGTCCGCGCGCGCGCGCCCAGGCACGATCCTGCCAACAGCGCTCGAGCGCCTCGACCATCTCGTCGACGCTCGACTCACCCCAGCCGTCGGTGCCGCGGACCATCGTGTTCGGCGTCACCCGACCCTGCTCCGCGAGCACGATCGCGCCATGGGGTGTCAGCAGGTCGAGCTGTCCGGTGTTGGCCGCCACGATCGACGGCACGCCGCACGCCATCGCCTCCATGGCCACCAGATTGGTGCCGCCCTCGGCACGATTCGGAAAGAGCGCCACGTCGCATCCGTGCAGGATGGTGGCAATCTCCGCCTGCGAACGAACGCCGAGATCGTGCACCGCGTCAGCGGGAACACCGTTGTCGACGAGCCAGCGCGTGACTTCGAGTCGACCGTTCACGAGTGCGGGTACACCACGCACGTGGCCCGCCGCATCGATGCCGGCCATCCATTCGGCCCAGTGGTTGTGCCACGCGGTGACCAGGAGCGCCTCGGGATGGCGCGAGCGGAAGATGCGGAACGCCGCCACGACGAGATCCTGTCCTTTCCGGAACTCCAGCTTGCCGCCGGAGAAGATCACGAAGCGCTCGCCAAACTGCGCGTTGCGCGCGGCCGGATGAAACAACGCAGGGTCTACTCCCTGCCAGACGCAGGTGACGCGCGGATGCCCGATCGAGCGCAGCAGCGCCTCGTTCCACGTCGACCCCGCCACCAGCTGATCAAACCCGCGCGCGCGACGGCTCGCCGCACCATCCAGCGCCGTATCCTCGAGGAAGATGACCCCCGCATTGTGCTGCGAGGTGAAGATCGGGGCGGCACCGCGCAGCTGGTTGCCAAGGCCGGCGAGGTGAACGGCCGCAGGACCTTCGGCGCCAACAGCGCGGGGGAGCGCGTCGAGCATGGCGCGATCGGCGTCGGTCAGCGCCACGGTCATGGGTTCCTGCGCGAGGATCGGAGCGGCGCGCGAAGATCGCACCAGATGGCGGCACAGATGAAGGCCATACGTGCCCCATCCGGTCGTCGCGCCGACCTGCCAGCCGATGCTGACCGTCGATCGCAGACCAGCGCCGGGGCGCGCACGCGCACTCGGCGTGTCTGCGCGCACGGCGTCCGGCGCGTGCACCTGCGGCCGGATGCTCGACGCGCTCTGGCCAGCGGCCAACGCCCGCACGCCGTCAGCGATCGCACCTACCACGCTCGGCCAGTCGCCGCGCGTCGGCTGGCGCAACAACCGCATGCTGGAGTACCACGGCGTGTCGTCACGATCGATCCGCCACCGCCAATCCGGGACATGCGACAGCGCGCACCAGACCGGTGTCCCCAGCGCGCCCGCGACGTGCGCGATCGCGCTGTCGATCGCGATCACGAGGTCGAGTTCGGCAATCACCGCAGCGGTGTCGCCCAGGTCGGCATCATGGCGCGCCAGGTCATGCACCTGCGGATAGGCCGTGAGGGCATCGCCACCGCCCTTCTGCAACGACACGAAGGTCACACCGGGAATCGCCAGCACCTCGCGAAGCGCATCGAGCGGCATCGACCGCTGTCCGTCACGCGAATGGCTGGGATTCCCCGCCCACACGATGCCCACACGGGGGCCGGGCAGTGCGCGTGCGCGCTCGGCGGCTGGCCGGACCGGCGCGCGGAGATATCCGTCGCCCAATGGCACGGTGTCGAGGGTTGTGCCGAGCCGCAGCGCCAACCCCATGAGCCGCACGTGCAGATCCGCCTCCGGGAGCGGCGCATCCGGCGCGATGAAGGCGTCGATGCCGGGCAACAGGGCGAAGAGCGATCGCACCGGTCCCGCACATTCAACGGTCACATGCGATGCGCCACACTGCTTGAGCGCGGGGATGTAACGCGCGAAGTGGATCTGGTCGCCCAGTCCCTGCTCGGCGAGCACGACAACGCGCGCACCGTGCATCGGTGTGCCGTCCCATTCCGGCGGGAGCTGCGCGCGTCGGCGCTCGCCCGGCAGGTGAATGCGCTTGCGGTGTTCGAACCGGGCGAGTCCCTCGCGAAACTCCCCGCACAGCAGTTCCAGGATGGCCAGATTCCAGTTGACGGAGGCATCATCTGGCCGGAGCGCCATCGCCGACGCGAACGCGGTCCGCGCGGCCTCGTAGTCGCCCTGTTCGAAGGCCACCATGGCCAGTGCGGACCACGCCTGCGGAAGGGCATCGAACTCCGCCGTCGCCCATTCGGCAGCGCGCCGTGCATCCGGCAGCCGGTTCATCGCCGCGAGCGTGTTCGCGATCTCGGTGACCGCGACACCGTGTGCCGGGTCCACCGCCATCGCGCGATGCAATGCCGCCAACGATGCCGCAAAGTTGCGCACCTCGCGATGCAGCGTGCCGAGATTGGTCCAGACGTCGATCGCCCTCGGCTCCGCGTCGAGCGCCGCCTCGCTGTTCGCGATCGCTTCGTTGTACCGCCCGAGGCAGCGCAGCGCGACCGCCCGGTTTGCCAGCGTCGTGGCATCGGCTGCGTCCAGCGCGAGCGCGCGGTCGTAGGCCGCAACCGCGCCGTCGTGGTCCCCGGTGGCCGTGCGCGCGTTGCCCAGCGTCCGCCACCAGTTCACCCGCCGCGGCTCCAGTCTCACCGCCTGCTCAAGGGGTGCGATCGCCTCGGCCGGCTGCTCGATCATCGTGAGCACGAGCCCGAAGTTGTGGAATGCCTCGCCGTAATTGGCGTCGAGCTCGGCGGCGGTCGCATAGCACGCCAGCGCGGCGCCGAGTTCGTCACGCGTCGCGAGAATGCTGCCGAGGTTGTTGTGCGCGGCTGCGTGCCGCGGCGCATCTATAAGGAAGCGACGGTATGCTCGTTCAGCACCCGTCAGGTCGCCCGCAACATGCAGCGCCACGGCCGCCTTGAAACCCGCGTCGCTCGACGCCGGAGCCGTCCCGCGGCGCTTTGCGGCGCGCGGGGCGAGTGTGCCCGGAGGAACCATGGCTCAGCTCGGCGTGAGCGCGCCGAGCGCCAGCGGCGCCTTCACGCTCCATCGACCATCCGAGATGATCACCTGCACGGCACGCCGGGCCATCACGTCGACCACGATCGGCGCTGCCAGATTCGCCGTCGCGGGTTCGCCCGCGCCGCCGGGCAGCGTCACGATCGCGAACACGGCGACATCCGACGCTTCGGTCGCGCCAATGCGCTCGAGTTCCGCCGGCGCGAGCTCCACGGCGTATCCCTCGAAGGCACTGAACGGATCGGCCAGGAGGAAGGCCAGCGCCGGATGCTCTGCCGACTGCAGCCATGCCGTGCCGGCGCGCGCACCATCGAGCAACACCCACTCGTGGCATGCGGGAAAGCCAAGCACGCCGTCGTGGGCGTGGATGATCTGGTCGGGTGCGATGTCGATCGATCCGAACAGCTTCGTGTCGATCGTGCGCGGCGGCATCAACGTGAGGGCAGGGACGCTCATCGGAGGTATTGCGTGAGAGACATGGACAACACGCGTGAGGTGGCCGCCATCGCGGCCTGATACGACGTTTGCCGGGACACCAGTTCGGTCATGGCCGCAGCAAGATCGGCGTCCTGCAGATTGGAGCTCCACGCCGTGAGCTGACTCGAGAAGGCACCCAGATTGGTATCGGCCATCTCGAGCCGCGCGCCACGGGCGCCCGTCTCGGCCACCAGCCCCTGCAGCCCCTGCACGGCCGCTTCGAGCGTGCCGAGCGTGCCGCGCACATTCGTGGCCGAGCCCGACTGGAGCGCCGCATTCAGATCGGTCAGTGACTTGAGGAGGCCGCCTGTCGCGTCGCCGAAGACGGTCGCGCCGTCATGGTGCGCGACCACGCGATCGCCACTGCCGATCTCGATGGCACGTGTGCCGACGCCACCATTGGTCGTGAAGCTGTAGTCGGGGTTGGTCGTGTCGACCGAGTACGGTGACGTCGTCGACGTCGCACCGCCGAACAGGAACTCGTCGGCATCCTTTGTATTGGCGAGCGAGACCGCCTGCGCGATCAGCCCGTTCACTTCGCCCACCGCCTGCTGGCGTGCCTGGGAGCTGGCGGTGGAGTCGCCCTGTTGCACGGCGAGTTCACGCGCCCGGTCCATCAGGTTGCTGAGTTGCGCGAGCACGCCATCTTCGAGCTCGACACGACGCTTGGCGGTCGTGATCCCGGTCCGATACTGGGCAATGGCCCGCTGCTGGCTCTCGTTGCGGAGCACGCCGTTCGCGGCCACCGGATCCTCGGAGGCACGTTCCCACCGTTTCCCGGTCGTCATCTGGTCCTGAAGCTGCGCCATGGCCGACCGCAGCGTGCCCAGCTGCGTGACTGCACGTGTGGAGGCGTAGTTGTCCGTGATGCGCATGGAGCCAGGGGTGGAAGCGGGAAGAAAGTGCCGATGCACCCCTCGTAAGGCAGGATGCGTGCCAGAACCGGCCGGACCTCGTGTCAGAAGTATCGGACAGCGCTTCGCCCGCACGCCGCGGCAATGTCACGACAACACTCAAGGATGCCAGACTCGCGCCGACACTTGCCTGTGTAGGCAATCACGCTCACGCTCAACGGAGAGCAGCAGTGTCAGAGGCCCCTTTGTCCTCCCGTTCGGCCGGACGCCGCGGAGACGGCGCCCGCGAGACCCTCTTTCAACGGATCGACGCCATCGTGGGCTCGATCCGCCCCACCGCCGATCTTGCCGAGGTGATGGCGTCGCATCTGCGCACTCCGCAGGCGCCCAAGGCGGCCACGCCAGCCGTCGCGGCCACCGCATCAGCCGTGCAGCCGGCCGCAGCGCAGCCCAAGGCATTGGGTGAGAACGATCCGGTCTTCGGCCGCCTGCTGGAGCGCTGGTTTGCGCTCGAGCGTGACCGCGTCCTCGGCGAGCACCTGCATCTCGACCAGGTCAAGGCCGTGGCGACTGCCTACGCCGTCCCCGAAGCCGAACTGCGCGTGGTTCGATAATACGGAATGGCTGGCCTCCGAGGCGAAGCCTCTCCCGAACGGTGGCCGCAGCTCATGCGGCAGCTGCTCGATGCCACACAGTCCCATGCCGAACCGCCCGTCAGCACGTCTGACGAGGCGGATGATGTCGTTGTGCGCGCCGCACACGCCCTCGACCTGCACGCCTCGCACGCACGTGCCGTGCGCGCGACCGCCGCGCAGTGGAACCGCGACAGCCGCCCGAAGGCCGCCCCACTGCCCTTCATCCTGGGCAACGAGGGCGCTGCACCGGTCCCCTTCTTCGGGGTCCGCGCCCCGACCCCCTACAACGCCGGTCGTACGGTCGACCGAAAAGGGTAATTCTGACCCCGCGCCCCGGTTTTTTTTGCCGAGGGCTCAAGTCTGCCGGGTACCCGGCCGATAGTTCCGGTATCCTGAGGAGGATATGCCTGTATGAGCTCGATTCGCCCCGTGAAGCCCACCGAGATCTCCCAGTCCGAGTCCCGCGCCATCCGCGGCGGTCAGGAGATCAACGCCCCCAAGTCCGTCGGCGGAAACGCCACGAGCCAGACCGCCGCGCCGCAGCGTGACCGTGTCGAGCTCTCGTCCGAGGGACGCGCCCTCGCCCGCGCCAGCGCGCTCGATGCTGGTCGTGTCGACGCGATCCGGCAGCGCGTGCTGACCGGCGCGTACGACAACCTTGGCGTGATCGACCAGGTGGCGCGCCGCATGCTGCAGCGCGGCGACCTGTAGACCGATACTGCACGGAAGCGGCGCCAATGTCCGGCGCCGCTTCCCCCTGCTTCCCGATGCGCCCAGACTCCGCCGAACGCGCCGTCAACGCCTACTACGACTCGGAAGCCGCGCTGCGCATGGTGGCGTCCGAGCTCGGAGCCCTGCGCCTCGTGGCCGAGGGACACGAGCCCGTATCGCCACACGCACCGACACCGACTCCGGCCGATGCGGCCGCGGGACTGGTCGACGCGCTCGATCGCGCACTCGCGCTGCTCGTTCCCGGTTACCCGCGGAGCGACGACGAAGTGGCCGATCACCTCGTGATTCGCCGCGCGCTCGAGTTCGAGGTCGCGGGCATCGTCTCCGCCCTCACCGGCGAACCGATCGCCGGCGTGCGGCGCGCACACTAGCGCGCGGTCCATGGCCCGCCGCGACGAGCAGCGCTGGCACTACCGCATCACCTACCCCGAGCGGGCCGTGCCGACCTTCACCACGGGTGGGACCGCGCTGCGCGTGCTCGATCTGTCCGAAGCGGGCATGCGCTACGCGCTCGCCGACGATGACGACGCCCCGAACGTCGACGACGAATGCTCGGGCATGCTCAAACTGCATGAAGGGCGCACCGTCGAACTGCGCGCGGTCGTGGCACGGGTCCAGGGACGCACGGTCTCATGTCGCATCCTGCCGCCGGGCATTCCGCTCAGCGTCACCTTCGCCGAGCAGCGCTGGCTCCTGCGGCGCTATCCCCTGCTCTTCCGCGCCGCGAGCTGACGCGACGAGGCGTCCTTGAACACGACGCCCCCCTTCATCACGAAGCGGACCTGACCGTAGGCCGCCACCGTGGCGCGCGGATCGCCCGCGAGCGCCACGAGATCCGCCTGCATCCCCGGCGCGAGCGTGCCAATCTCCCTGGCCAAGCCAAGCGACGCGGCGGCCTGCGACGTCACGCTCTGCAACAATGCGTCGAGTGGCACGCCCCCCTGCGTCGCCCGGCAGGTGAGTTCATCGGCGTTGCGACCGTGCGCGCCAGCCACGGCATCGGTGCCGAAGATCACCCTGAGCCCCGGCGTGCGCACCGAGCGCGCGATCTGCTTCGGCGCCTCGGGCACGACGCGCTCCATCGCCGCAAAGCCCGCCGCGTTGTAATTGCCGATGCCGTCGAACCACGGCTTGTTGTCGAGGTAGTTGCGGAACACCAACCCGCACTGCGGATCGAACCATGTCCCCGCCTTCACCATCGCCGCGCGCGCAGCGTCATCCGCAAAGAGCCCGTGCTCGATCTGGTCACAGCCGGCGCGCACCGCCGCCAGCATGCTCCCCGCATCGTGCGCATGCACCACCACGCGCAGCCCCTGCGCGTGCCCTTCACTGCAGGCCGCGCCAAGTTGTGCGTCGGTCATCGTCTGCACGCCACCATCCCGAATCGACTTGGACGCGAACAGCTTGATCACGTCCGCGCCGCGTGACTTGAAGGCGCGAACCGAATCGCGAAGCGCCTCGGCGGTGCCGCTGCGCTCGTTGAGCGAGCCAAGCGACGTGATCAGCCGCGGCCCGGCAATCACGCCGCGCGCAATCGCGTCGCGAAGGGGGGCATCCTCAGGCGCGCCCAGGCTCTGCACCGTGGTGAACCCGGCCATGAGCGTGCGCGACGCATTGCCTGCGGCCGCGAGCGCTGCCTCGGTGAGGCCGTCGCCGTCGCGTTCGACGTGCAGCTTCCCCTTGGCCGTGATGTACCAGGTGAGGTGCACGTGCGTGTCGATGAGCCCGGGCACGAGCGTCACCGTGCCCAAGTCGCGCGTGACCTTCGCGCCAGCCGGGAGCGCACCGACCGCGGTGATCTTGCCGTTCGCGATCGAGACCGTGCCGTTCGGCCACGCCTTGCCCGCGCCGTCGAGCACGAGCGCCGCTCGGAGCACCATGGTGCCGCTGTCCGTCTGGGCCGGGGCGGCGAGGGGAAGCGCACAGGTCAGGGCGAGGGCCGCGAGGCGACGCATGAGTAGCGGGGTGAGGGGTAACGGAACAGTATTACGGATCGCACCCGTTTGCACCCGTCGTCCTGAGCGAAGCGAAGGATCGGCTTCGCCCTCGGCGGCGGGTGTGCTGCTCGGCGACAACTACTACGGGCACAAGCAGGTCCTTCGCTTCGCTCAGGACGACCAATGGCCACCATGCCGACCAACCGCCGTTCCTTCCTCAAGGCCGCCTCCGTTTCGGCAGCCGCCGCCGCAGGCCTCGCCGCCGCCTGCACCACCGAACGCACGGGCGGCGCGGCTGCCAGCGCGGGCGCCACGCTCGACGGCCCGCTCCTTGACGCCGCTGCCGAGGTTGTGCTCCCAGCCGAGCTCGGTGCCGCCGGACGCGCCTCCGCCGTCGCCGCCTTTCGCAGCTGGGTCGCCGGCTACGAGCCCGCCGCCGAGGAAATGCACGGCTACGGCGATCAGGAGATCAAGTATCTCCCGGCGCACCCGGCACCCCAGTGGAACGCGCAGTTGCAGCAGCTCGATGCCGTCGCCCGCAAGACGACCACCAAGGGCTTCGCTCAGCTCGAACCGGCCGCGCGCGAAGCGCTCGTCCGCGCGCAGTTGGGCCGACTCAAGGGCGGCGACCGCATGCCGAACGTGCTCACCGCACCGCACGTCGCGCTGGCGCTGTTGGCGCACTGGGCCGACTCGCCGGCCGCCACCGACACCGTCTATGGCGCCGCCATCGGCAAGGACAGCTGCCGCACCCTCGCCACCGTGACCGCTGCGCCCCGCAAGGTGTCCGCATGACCACGCGTCGCATCGAGGCCGACATCGCCATCGTCGGCTCCGGCATCACCGCCGTGCTCATGGCCGCCAAGCTCGCCGAGACCACGAAGGGCTCCATCACCATCATCGAAGCGGGCGGCGCCACCACGCCGTTCAAGGAACGCAACGTCGCCCGCCAACGCTTCCTCGACTACAACGAGTCGCCGTGGAAGTCCGATCACCTGGACGACCAGAACGCGCTCGGCACGGCTTATGGCTTCTCCCCGGACATGCATGTCGGCGGACTCGCCATGCATTGGGGCGCGGTCACGCCGCGTTACTCCCCCGACGACTTCAAGCTCAAGTCGATGCACGGCGTCTTCGAAGACTGGCCCATCAGCTACGACGACCTCGATCCGTTCTATCAGGAAGCGGAAGAGCGCATGGGCGTGAGCGGCGAGCAGGGCCCGGCCGCCATGGATCCGCGCGGCAAGCCGTTCCCCATGCCCGGCCTCCCGCTCTCGCACAACCTGCAGCAGCTCAAGGGATGGATCGAACAGGCCGGCGTCACGATGTGGAGCCAGCCCTCCGCCAAGAACTCCGTGGCGCGCGATGGTCGCGCCCTCTGCCAGCGCTGTGACACCTGCTATCCCGTGTGTCCCACCGGTGCCAAGTACTCCCCGGAGTGGACGCTCGACGCGCTCACCAACAGCAATCGCGTCTCGCTCAACACGCATGTGCTCGTGCGGCGCGTCCACGCCGATCCCAGGACGGGGCGCATCACGCACCTCACCGGCAACTCCACGCTGGCCGAGGGCGGCGACGTCGAGATCCACGCGAAGCAGTTCGTGCTCGCGGGTGGCTTCACCTGGACGTCGCACCTGCTGCTCCTCTCGACGAGCAGCGCATATCCCGGCGGCATCGCCAATCGCAGCGGACACGTGGGCCAGTACCTCTGCGGCCACCGCAATCTCAACGCGCACATCGAGCTCCCGCTCACGCTCTACCCCGGCATGAACGGGCAGCACTCGCTCGTCTCCAAGCAGTTCATGCGCGTGCCGCGTGCCGCCAAGTACCTGCGCCACGACCTGCGCGTGTGGGAGTCGAGCGTCGGACGCGAAGCGCGCTGGCGCGATGCACAGGGCAAGGTGCTCCTCGGTTCCGCGCTCCTGGCCGACTGGAAAGCCCGCACGCACAAGGGTGCCGCGCGCATTCGCGCGTATCACGACGTGCTCCCCGCCCGCGACAGCCAGCTCACGCTCGATACGGGCACCAGGAACCGGTTCGGCGATCCGATGCCGCGCCTCGCCTTCAAGGATCACGCGATCACGACCGCGTTGCAGGGCTACACCGACGACACGATCAAGGCGCGCTTCACGCAGTTCGCCAAGGCGGGTGGCGGCCAGGTCATCTCGATGGCCAGCTCATCGAACGACATCGGACAGGAACACCCGGGCGGCGGCTGTCGCATGGGCGCCGATCCGGCCACCAGCGTCGTCGACAGCTGGGGACGCGCGCATGATCACGAGAACCTCTGGATCGGTGGTGCCCCCGTGAACGTGACGGCCAGTTGCTGCAACGGCACGCTGACCTTCGTCGCGCTCGGACTGCGAACCGCCGACGGAATCGCACGCGCCACGTAATCGCGGCGTGCACGACATGCCACGGCAGCCCCGGACGCGAATCGCCGTCCCCGTGTCGATTCCTGCCGGCCTCGCACGTCCTCATGGTGAACCCTCACACATGCGGCCGGACGGCCGCAGGAGATGCCCATGGCCCAGTTCATCCTGTTGTTGCACGAGAACCCCGCCGCATTCGCTGATCTCACCCCCGAGGAGATGCAGCAGATGGTCGCCCGGTACGGCGCGTGGGGCCGCGCCCTCGCCGAGAAGGGACACTACGTCGGTGGCCACAAGCTCAAGGACGAAGGCGGACGCCACATGGCGCGCGACAAGGGCGCCCTCCGCGTCACCGACGGCCCCTACTCCGAAGTCAAGGAGCTGGTGGGCGGCCTCTTCATCATCGAAGCGCCCGACTACGACACCGCCGTGACGCTCGCCGCCGACTGCCCGCACATGGACAACGGCTGGATCGAGATCCGCGAGATCGACAAGGCGTGACGCACGAACAGGTCGGACCGCTCGTCGACCATCTCTTTCGCCGCGAGGCGGGGCGCCTGGTTGCGCGCCTCGCCCGCCGCTTCGGCGTTCGCTCGCTGCAGCTCGTCGAAGATGCCGTGCAGGACGCGCTGCTGCAGGCCTGTCGCACCTGGCCCTTCCGTGGCATCCCCCACGATCCCGCCGCCTGGATTGCCACGGCCGCCACCAACCGTGCGCTCGATCTCGTGCGCGCCGACGCCCGCCGTGCGCGCCTCCTCGGCGGCCCCGACAGCGCCCCAGCCGACGCGCACGACCCCACCCTTCCGGTCGTGGCCCCGTCGTACCAGACACCAACCGACCACCACGAGCTGGGCGACGACGAACTCGCGCTCCTCTTCGCCTGCGCGCATCCCGCCATCACGGGCGAAACCGCCGTCACCCTCATGCTCAAGACCGTCGGCGGCTTCGGCGTGCGCGAGATCGCGCGCGGTCTGCTCGCCGAGCCCGAGGCCATCGCGCAGCGCCTCGTGCGCGCCCGCCGGACGCTCGCCGAGGCGCGCGTGCCCATGACCATTCCCGATGCCGCCCACGCGCACGACCGGGTGCAGGCGGTTGGTGAGGCGCTCTACCTCATGTTCACCGAGGGACACAGCGCCGCCGAGGCGGACGCGGTGATCCGGCGCGACCTCTGCCACGAGGCGCTCCGCCTCGCGCTCGCCGTCGCCGATCACCCCGCACTCGGCACGCCGTCGCTCGACGCGCTTGTCGCCCTCATGGCGTTTACCGCCGCGCGGCTCGAGACGCGCGTCGACGACGCCGGCATTCCCGTGCTCCTGGCCGATCAGGACCGCACACGCTGGGATCGCGCCCTCATCGGACTCGCACTCCAGCGCGTGGAGCGCAGCATGCGCGCCACCACGCTCACGCGCTGGCATGTGGAAGCCGAGCTGGCCGGCTATCACGCACTGAGCCCGAGCGTGGACGAGATGCCGTGGCACGCCGTCGTGGATGCGTACGACCGGCTCCTGCTCATTGCGCCCTCGCCGGTCGTGCGCGTCAACCGTGCCGTCGCGCTGGGGTTTGCCGCAGGGCCCGCCGACGCGCTCGAGGCGCTCGACCATGCCGACGACGAGGGCCGCCTCGCGCGCTACCCGTGGCTCCACGCGGCGCGCGCGCACGCCCACGAACGGCTGCACGATGCCGCCAGCGCTCGGCACGCGTGGTCGCGCGCCCTCGCCCTCACGACCTCGGCGCCACATCGGCGGTTCATCGAGGGGCGGCTCGCCCGGCTGGCCGCCATGCCGTAGCGTGGCGGGTCGCGTCGAGGCCGCATCACGGCCGTCAGCCGATTAGTCTTCCCGCGTGCTCACCCCTCAACGCGCCCGCAAGCTCCTCATCTTCGTCCTGGTTGTGATCGTCCCCGCCTACGGGTACGTCGCCTGGACCAACACCTCGCGCTGGCTCGCTGGCCGCGCCCTGATTGCGCGCGCCGTCCTCACGCAGGTCGCCATCACGGAGAGCGGCGTCGAGGAGCGCAAGGGCATGTTCGGGCGCACCTTCTACGCGCCGCGCGTCCGGTACGGTGTCCGCACGGCCGAGGGCATCGTGATGGCCCGTCAGGTGACGCCGCTCGATGAGGCGTCCACCAAGGCGTGGGCCACCCGCATCGCTGATCTCTATCGCCCCGGGCAAGTCGAACCAGCCTGGATCGACACCACCGGCACGCAGAAGTCCTACCTCGTACCCGAACTTGGCTCGTTCTTTCTCTGGACGATGGCCGGCGGCGTGGCGCTGCTCGCCGTCTTGCTTCCGCTCGCGTGGAGCGCACGGAGCGCACGAAGCACACCAACCGCCGGAACCGGCGTGCGCGGCTAGCAGCCGCGCACCATCGTCGCGATCGCCCGCTACCCTGCGTAGCAGTACGAACAGCCCGTCTCCTGGGCGCGCCCCACCGCCATCACCCCCGACGGCGCCAGGAAGACCCCCGGCAGCAGATTCGCCTTCCACTCCGCGACCGCGTCCTCGGGTTTCATGCCGATGGCCGCGCCGGCGCGTTCGGCCAACTTCGTGACGGCGAGATTGCACGCGACGAGGGTCACGCCGAGCGCGGGAAGCTTGTCGAGGGCGTAGTCGACGTTGTTCATGTCGCCCGGTTTCGCATTCGCGTACGGATTCCGCAGCGCGGGCGCCTTGGTCTGCGGATCGGTCACGTTGCTCGACGCGCCCAGCTTATACTTGGCCCAGATCGTGTCGTTGACCGCGAGCACGGCCGCGCCGTGGCGCAGCACCAGCATCGCCTGCGCGTCGCCCGGCTTGAGATCGCGCCCTTCGCGCATCGTGTTGAGGTACGTCCCGGCAAAGGCCATCGGGAAGCCGGCATTGATGTTCGGTCCATCGAAAACCTGCTTGTGCGTGGCCTTCACGAACGGCGCCAGCCACGGCTCCGCGGGCGGTGCCGGCTCGGCATGTGCGCGGCGTGCCGCAATGGGCAGCGCGGTCAGGGCGAGCGCGCCACTGGCCAGACGCGAGAGAAAGCTGCGGCGCGGATCGGTCGGTGCTGGCACGGGCGACATCGGGACCTCGTGAACGACGCGTGGTGCGCCTGCCGTGTGCGATCAGGTGGAATCGGCGAGGCGGCGCCGCCCGTCAGCTGCACGGGGCGGCGCACCTGCACGTTGTCGCCTGAACGCCGCCGCCGCAACGGCCACCGTCGGATCAGCGCGTCACGGCGCGAACGGACTCCTGAACTTGGGCGCCGTGGCGAACGTCGAATCGGTGAGCGTGTGCATGAAGGCCACCAGCTGCTGCACCTGCAACGGTGAGAGCCCCAACCGCTGCGGCTGACCGCCCGGTGCCCGCAGGCGCGGGTCGAGATTCACGTTGTTCTGGATGCCGGAGTTGTAGTGCTCGACCACCTGCGTGAGCGTGGTGAACCGTCCATCATGCATGAAGCGCGAGCGCAGCCCCACGTTGCGCAGCGACGACGTCTTGAATCGCCCCTGGCCCGCACCGGCGTCCACCGTCACGGCATCGAGTCCGTCGTTGTGCGGCGCGTCGAGCACCTGTGCATCAGTCACATGACAGCGCGCGCACCCCGCCGGCCCGGTGAACAGCTGCCGGCCGGCCTCTTCGTCCGCCGAGAGCACGCTCGGGAAATTGGGCGGGGTGCCGGTCGCCACGGCGCGATCATACTTGCTCTGGTACGTGGCCATCGAGCGCACGAACTGTGCGAGTGCCAGCGCAATCCGGTTGTCCGTGATGTCGCTCGTGCCGAACGCTGCCGTGAACAACCCCGGATAGTACGACGACGCGGCCAGCTTGACCTTGAGATCCGCGAGCGTCATCCCCATCTCGACCGTGTTCTGGATCGGCTCGAGCACCTGCGCCTCGAGTGTGGCCGCACGCTCGTCCCAGAAGAAGCGCCCGCGCTGGTAGTAGCGCGCGTTCCCCAGCGGCATCGAGTGACGATCCGTCAGGCCACCCTGAAAGCCACGCGAGAACTGCGCCGTGTCGGCAAAGCCGAACTGCTGGATGTGACACGAGGCGCACGCCACCCGATCATTGGCGGACAGTCGCACGTCGTAGAACAGCACGCGCCCCAGCGTCGCCCCCGCATTCGTCACCGGGTTGCCGCCCGTGTTGTCGGTGGTCACGATCGACGGTGGTGGCGGTGGTGCGCCCGGCGGTGGCGCTGGTGGCAACACGGTGAAGTGCGCCGGCAGGCCGATCGTCGCATCGGTGTACGCGAATGCGGTGGTGAACGCGGGCAAGGCGAGCCCCGGTGCAAACGCCGCCACGCCGAACCGCTGCGTCGCGCTGGCGCCTGCGGTGTCGGTGGCCGTGAGCGCGACCGTCACCACCATCGGCGCGATCGGCGTCCCCTGCACCCGTCCGTTCACGAGCGCGAGCCCGTTGCTGGAGGGCGTGAACGTGGCGGTGTAGCGCAGCGCGCCCCCGCGCGGGTTGGTGAACGCCGTGCCGGAGAGCGTCGCGTCGTAGTCGAGAACGACGCCGGCTGTTGCCGCCTGATGCGCGTTGGCCACGCCCACCACGGGCGCCACCGTCGGCGTGGTTGGCGTGGTGGGGGTCGTGGGAGTCGTCGGCGTCGTACCGCCGCCGGTGCTCGCGGTCGGCGTGTTCGTCTCCCCACCGCAGGCGGCAGCGAGACACAGGGCGGCGATGGTATGGCGGGTCGGGCGCATGGGGCGACGTCCATTCGACAGCGAGTGGGCCTGCGTCTCGTGCTCTCCCATCCAGACGGCCCAGTGAGCAAAACATTAAGGACGAAGGTCGCCCGACCCCCGAACTATCGGCCCGGGGGCGCCATCTTCAAGGTGGCCTGCCCCATCGGTACCTCGACCAACGCCAGCCGCCGACTGGCCTGCTCGATCGTCATCGTCGCCACGCCCGCCACCCCGAGATCGGCCTTCACGATCCAGGCCGCGCGACCATCCACCGACGTGGTGTCTACCACCCGGACCACGTACCACTGCAGCAATCCATCGACATCGTACACGGGCAGCACGCGGCGCACCCCGACCCCCAGGTCCATCGCGCGGATCACGAGCTCCCAGTTGGACGAATCGTAGGACGGCACGGCGAAGGTCGAGTCCTTCCTGATCGGCGCGCCGGTTGTCGGCTCCACGCGGCCGCGAATCACCGCCCCCGTCCACTCCACGAACAGCCGGCGCGCCGGCTGCACCGACGCGTGCCGCAGCGGCGCCAAGGTGCGTGGATCGCTCCACGTCGAATCGATGAGCGTCGCCGTGCCACGCTGCACGCTTCCCACCCGCAGGAGCGCCGGGGCGCCATTGAACGTCACCGCGCCGAGCACGTCGACGCTCGACCCCAAGGCCCGCACCGGTTGCCCCGCGCGCTCAACCGTCATCACCCGCTCCGAGCTACCGCTCACGAGTCGTCGCGCATCCACGCGCGTGTCCCCCGGATAGAGCGTGTCGCTCAGCACGCGTGGTGGCACCGCGGGTGAACCGCCGCTCGGCGCGCTCGCGCAAGCGGTGCTGAACACGACACAGATCGAGAGCAGGGCACGCGAGAGGCGCATACGCCGCTACGGCTTCTTGCCCTTCGCCTTGGCCGCCTTCGCCTTCGCCTCGTCGGCCGCCTTCTCCTTGGCCTCATCCGCCGGCGTCTCATGGTCGACGCTCAGCACCGCGCCCGTCAGCGCATCCACCGCCACTTCATCGATACCGCTCTTCCCCTTGGTGACAATATCGAACGAGTAGATGAGCTTCCCCTTCTCTTCCTCGATCTCGGCCGACGTGATCGTACCACCCGGCACCTTGGCGAGCGCGGTCGCCTGCGCGACGGCGACGGTCACCTTCGCACGCTTGAGCATCCCCGGCTTCTCTTCCTTGACCGTCGTTCCCTGTGCCGCTGCCGTTGCGGCCGCGAAGGCCAGCAGGGCGAGACTCTTGATCATCGTGGTCATCGGGTGCTCCATGCCATGAGGTGAAGGGACTGCCAAGCGACTTCTCCAGCACCAGAACCGAAAACGAGGCCGCGATCATCGGCGGACGCGCGAGCGGGAGCGGGGAGCACGCCGCGCCCCGACCGCTACTGATACTGGATATACAACACCGTCGGCCACAACCGCAGAATCTCCCGCTTGCTCGTCGGCGGATTGTCGTTCTTCAGCTTCGTGAACTGCTTCCACCCCGCGAACTGCACCGGCTCCTTCTTCACGTACGAGTAGAACGAATCGCGCTTGAGCCACGGCGCGCCGAACCCGTCCATGTGCATCACCACCTGCACCTTGGGGTCGAGCTTGATCTGGTCCGCGTTCGTGACCCCCTTCCGCGTGAACCGGTGCACCACGAGGATCTTGGGCGGCAAGTTGTACTTCTCCACCAGCCCCTTCAGGTACCCCGTCGCATAGTTCACGTCGGCCGCGTCGTACGTCCCGATCTTCTTGCCCGGCTTGCTCGCATCCTTCATCGAGAACTCGGGGTCGATCCCCAGGTGCACATCGGGTCGCTTCAAGAAGCGCTCGAGCCACGGCAGCTCTGCCTGCAGCGTGCTCTGCCCCACCTGTACATCCACGAAGAAGAGCGCGTTCTTCTGCCGCGCCCACCCGTACACCTTCTCGATCAGCGCGCTGTCCATGCGCAACCGGTACTTCCCGTCGCGCCCCGCAGCCCCCTGCGCCACAATCGCGATCAGGTGCAGCGCTGGCTGCACGGGGTGTGCCGGGTCCAGCTGATTCCACTCGGCGACTTCCGCATCGAGCTTCTTGAACATCTCCGGCGGATCGAACTCGCCCAGAATCCCCATGCGACGCGAGAGCGGATTGCCATAGAAGGCGATGATGCGCCTGGCCGGCAAGATCGAACCCGCAATCGGCGCGGGCATCCTGGGTGGCCAGAGCGAGTCGAGCTCACTCCCCATGTCCTTGTAGGCCATGTGACGCTCACCCGCGACCTTGCCAAGCGCACCAGCGTGCTTCCTGGCCGAGGTGTCACCGGGAGCAGCGGCGGCGCGCTTCCGCGTCGCCTTCTTCTTGGCAGTGCGGGCCGCAGCGCCCTTGTCCTGCACCTTGGGCTTCGAGACCGCAGCGCTCGGCGCGGCACTCTTGGCAGCAGAATCCTGTGCGACGGCGGGACCGGCGACGAGCGCGCACGCGAGGCCGAAGGCCGTCAGCGGAATGCGAAAGGCGAAGCGCAACGGAAGGGGTGTGAGTGGTGGGAGCGCCGGAACCAGAAGCACGTTCCAGCACAGCCTCCAATTTCGCCAATCGCTCGAGCGAATGTCACCCATTCGTCGTCCTGAGCGAAGCGAAGGACCTGCTTCTCCCAACCCGCCACACACAAAACGCCCCGGCCAACCACTCAGCGGCCACACGCGACACGGGAGCCGGATGATCTCCGGCTCCCGCGTCGTCTGTCGAGCGCCCTGCGTCGTGGGTCGTACCTCGCGCAGTTACTTCACGATCTCCGTCGGCGGCAACGGACGGCGCCTGAGCTGCACGCGCCGGTTCGCCGCGCGCCCCTCGGGATGGAGATTCGAGAAGATCGGTCGTGTCTCCCCGTAACCCCGCGCTTCGAGGATGCTGCGCTGCACCCCCTGATTCACGAGGTACTCCAGCACGGTCTTCGCCCGCCCCTCCGACAGGATCACGTTGGCCGCGCTGGTACCGATGCTGTCGGTGTGCCCCTTGATCATCCAGCGCGAGTTGGGGGTCGCCTTGATCGCGCCCGCGATGCCGTTGAGCACCGGGTACGAGATCGGAAGCAGCTCGGTCCGGTTCGTGCGGAACTGCACGCGCAGCACGAGCTGGTCGGCGGTCTCGATGGGCGGCAACTGCACCGTATCCACCCGCACCATCCGCACCGTGTCCACGCGGAACGGGGCCCGCGCCATGCGCAGGGTGTCCACCCGGACGATGGTCGTCGGCTTGCACGCCTGGCACGGTGCCGACACGACCTCCGGTCCGTGGCCACCCGTGAAGAACGAGAGCCCGATCAAGCCGAGCGGTGCCCAGGTGGTGCTGTTTCGCATCCCCACCTCGCGGTACCCCTGCGACTGCACGCGGGCTTCGGCGCGCAGCGCGATCGCGTCGCCGATCATCTGCCGGACGCCAACGCCGGCGTGCGCGCCCCACATGGAGTGTGTCACGCGGTCGTTCTGCCCCGTGATGCGCGTGAGATCCGCGCCGAGCATCAGGAACGGGCTCAGCGACCCGTCGAGATTCATCGAGTACGTGATGGTCTGACCGAGATTCAGGTACTTCACCTGCGACCCGATCCCGTCGTTGACGCTGAGGCTGAGCCCCCAGTTCTCGTCAAAGAGGTAGCCAACCCGCCCCTCGATGACCGGGTTGATCCGGCGCTGGTAGGCCGAGCCGGCAAAGCTTGTCGAGGGAGGCCCGAAGTTCACCGCATCGCGGAGGAACGGGTCCTGGCGCATCGCACCTGCGCTCAGGTTCCATTCCCAGCCCCGCTCGCGGAACGGTCCGTTGGTGGCCTGGGCCTGCGCCGATCCTGCTGGCGCGAGCATCGGCATGGACGCGGCCAGCATCCAGGCGATCGTTCGCATTCTATTCGACATGAGGGATCTCTCCAGTCTCGTTGAGGTCATCGCTTCGAGCGGGTGGGGTCACCGGCGACCCGAGTGGTCGCCGGCGCCCGCCAGCCAGCATGCCCAGCCGTTACGGCAGGGTGATGACGTCGTTCGTGCCCAGGGCGACTGCGCCGTTGCGTGCGAGAGCGCGGCCGGTCAGCGAGACGTTGTCCACGAGCGTGATGCTCGTGAGCGCCAGGATGTTGCCCTGCCAGATGCTGTTGGTGCCAAGGGTCGCGGAGCTGCCGACCCACCAGTACACGTTCTTGGCCTGCGCACCGCCGCTCAACACCACCGACCCGGCCGTCGTGAGCGTGGTTGGTGCACGGATGACGAACACCGCGTTGGCTGGCCCGTTGAGCGTGACGACGCCCGTGACGCCAACCGAACTCAGCGAGCAGTACACACCCGGGGCGAGCGTCGTGCCGCCCAGGTTGGCCGTGATCGTGGCGCCACACGGCATCGACGCGATGGCGAGGTACGCAATCGTCAGGTCGCCCTGCGCCGTCTGCGCGAACGGATTCGCGAGATTGGTCGCGCCGGTGATGGTGCACGGTGGGAAGCCCGAGAGGGCGCTGCCCGGATACACGCTCGCGTCGGCGTTGATGACGCCAGGAGCGCCCGCACAGGTGACGGCCGAGCCCGCCAGGATGCCGTGCGTGGCAGCGGCGCCAAGCGACGGACCGACGGCCAGCGGCAGCGTTTCATTCACGGAGGCGTAGCCCGAGATCAGGCCACTCGTCGCGCGAACGGTGTTCGGGAAGGTGCCGGCCACGAGGCCAGCGGTGAAGAGACCCGTGCCGGAGTTGATCGCGCCGCCACCGGCGACCACCGACCAGACCAGGCCCGGCGTCGGAACGATGATGCCCGCCGCGTCGAAGCCGGTCGCGATGAACTGCTGCGTCGCGCCCGTGATGATGTCGGCAGGATTCGGCGTGACCGCGATCGAGACGAGCGCGCCGGACGCCTGCACATTCACACGAGCCGAACCGAACACGGCGCCACTCGTGGCGCGGACGGTGTCGATGCCCGAGCCGACAAGCGCAGGGGCCGTATACCCACCCGACGAGAGGATCGTGCCGCCAGCATTACCGGCGCGCACGGTCCAGACGGGCGCAGGCAGGATCGGAACGATGTTGCCGCTGGCGTCCTGACCGACCGCCGTGAACTGCTGCGTCGCGCTCGTGCCGACGTTCACCGGATTCGGGGTCACCGTGATCGTCGCGAGCACGCCCGCGTTGACCGTGACCGTGGCGAACGCCGAGATGCTGCCGGCGCCGCAAATGGGCGTGCTGCACACCTTCACCGTGTTGGCATACAGTCCCGCCGTCGTGCCGGCCGTGAACAGGCCGCCCGCGGAGATGCTGCCACCAGCGGCCACGACCGACCAGGTCGGTGACAAGGCGATCACGTTGCCGTTCGCGTCACGCGCCGTCGCGGTGAACAGCTGCGACCCGCCGATCGCGAGCACCTGCGGGTTGGGCGAAATCGTAATGGAAGCGAGCGAACCCGCCGTGACGATCACCGTCGCGGTGCCGGCCAGCGAACCCACCGAGGCCGTGACAGTGTTGGTGTATGTGCCGGCCACCGCGCCGGCGGTAAACTGGCCCGCGCCGCTGATGCTGCCGCCGGTCGACACCGACCAGTTGGGCAGGACCGACAGCACGTTACCGAAGCCGTCCCTGACCACGGCGGTAAAGAGTTGCCCTGCACCCGGCGCCAACGTGATCGGCGTCGGGGAAACGACGATGCTCGCCGGAACCGCCACGGGCGCATCGGTGGGGAGGTGCTCACACGCCGCAAAGAACGCGGTGGCGACCATCGCCCCGAGCACTCGCAACGTGATATGGGATTGTGCTCTTCCGCGCATGGGGAACTCCCTGGAGAATGGCGAGGGCGGGTATACCGCCAACACCTGCTGAACCACGCAGCGCACCGCGAAGCGGGCGACGGGTGGCTCTGGATGAATAGTGTCTGTCCCGGTTGAGGCGGCCTATCGTTCGAAGGCGTGGACGGGGCAGTAGTACCAAGGACAGATCCTCTCATCCCGGACTCCGCCAAAAGGACTAGTCCCTCCGTGCACGCGCGCGCTGCCCGTGAACGCACGAACGCCCGCCGACAACTCGGCGGGCGTTCTGTCCTGCGACATCAGCGATCGATTACGGCGTCGTCACGGTCGTCGCATTCAGCGTCACCGCCGTCTGTGCCAACGCGCGCCCGATGATCGACGCGCCCGTGTTGAACGAGACCAGCGTCTGCGACAGGATGATCCCCTTGAAGGCCGCCGTCGTTCCGATCGTCGCCTGTCCTGCCACCTGCCAGTACACGTTCCTGGCCTGCGCACCGCCGGCGAGCGTGATGATCGCCCCGTTGCCGATGGTCAAGTTCTGCGCGATCTGGAAGATCCACACGTCGTTCACGCCACCGGTGAGCGTTACCCCGATCGGCACGTTCACCGGGGTTCCCCACTTGTAGAGCCCGGGGGTGAGAATCAGGCCATCGATGTTGCCCGCCCCCAGTTCAACGAAGTCGGGCAACGAACGACCGGCCGCATCGGTGTAGGCCGCCTGCATGTCGAGCACGGCCGTGGTCAGCGCGGCCGGCGTCGGCGTCGCGTAGTTCGCGGCCTTCACCTGCCCGGTCACGAGCGACGACGTCGCGAAGACGTTGCTCGGATCGGCGATGAGCGAGAAGCCGGTCACGAAGGTCGCGGCGGCCGGACTGATCCCGATGTCGCCGAGCACCGCCGAGACACCCGTGGTGGACACGGAGGTCTTGGCGAGGATCACGTAGCTGCCCGCCGTGCCGAGGTTGACGAGCGCGGGCCCGGTGGACGAGCTCGCGACCGTCGTGAAGGTCCACGTCTTGGCCGTAGCGAGTGGCAAGCCGGCCGCGCTCGTGGCGCCGGTCGTGATCGTCGCCGTATACGATGTATTGGGCGTGAGCGGGCTCGTGGGTACGAGCGTCGCGGTCATGCCGGTGTAACTCACGGTGGCCGGAACGACCGATGTCCCCAGCGTGAGGGTAAACGTTGTGGTGGTCAGCGTGGTGGGGGCCATGGCGTTGCTGAACACCGCCGTCACCGACGGATTGCGTACGACGTTCACGGCAAGCGCTGCCGGTGTGGTGGTCGTGACCGTCGGCGCCACGGGCGTGTTCGCGGTCGGCGTGCCGCCGTCGCAGGCGGCCAGCACCACGGCCAAGCCGGCGACGATCGAAGTGATTCGCTTCATGCGTCAACCCTGGAGAGAGATAGCGTGCACTAACTCCTGAATGGTGGCCCGGGGGGCGTGGCGCGACCATTCACCGTTGGCATGAGACGGGGGGGCGGACGCAGTAGTTCGTTCGGACGAGACTGGAGGAGCTTCGAGGGACCCAGGCCCTAACGCGGGTCACCAGACGTGAGTCCGAATGCGCAGACGGCGGCTCGATAGGGTAAACCTGACACGCCTAGCCGACGCTCGGCGGACTCCACCACACGAGTGCAAATCGGGACTGCGTCCGACGGCATCCGCACCGCATCGGCGGTGACCGACGACTGCCATGATCGGCGGCGGACGACGCGATCACGCGAACGCTGCGCGCTGGGACGGCGCGCCGGGCCCGATCGGTGGCCCATGCGAAGAGGACTGGGCACCGAATCGGTGCCCAGTCCTCGACCAACCGGCGTTCGGGTGGGGCTAGGCGCGCAGCACCTTGCGACGGCGCGCGACCAATCCGATGGCCAGCAGCCCAGGCGCGAACAACGCCAGGGTCGCTGGCTCCGGCACGGCTGACACATCGAGCGTCACGTCGGAGAAGCGCTCGTACGGGGCGAAGTCGGTGGTGTAGATGCCCACCGAGCCATCGCCCAGCAACGCGGAGGGATCCGTCCAGACCAGCTGCACGTCGAAGCTGGTGGCGACGATCGGCTGGAAGGTGAAGTCGAAGCTCGCGTTGGCCAGCTCAGTAATCGGCGAGGTCAACTGGAAGGCGCCCACGTTCGTGCCGTTGAGGAACACGCTGAAGTTCGTCGACGGCGCGCTCGTCAGACTGTAGGCGTACCAGAGGTTGAGCGAGAGCTTGCTCGTGGCGAGCGGCCCGCTGACGGCCGACTGCTGCCAGGAGTCGTTCTGGTTCCAGATGTAGCTGTAGCAGGACGACGTCGGCGACAGCGCCGCGTTGAAGCAGGAGAAGTTGGCGCCGCCGAACGGCGTGGTCGTCTGCGCACCAGCGATGACCGACGTCGTCGTCAGCATCGTGGCTGCCAGCATCAGGGAGCGAATCGAGCGCATCATATAGTCGGCAACTAGAGGGTCAGTCCGGAGGACGGGGGGAGCGAGAAATCGGCCTCGGGCTCGACTACTTCAAAAGCAATGCGCGTGCCTAGACGGACAGACCACATTCGAATTGTCTAAGGCCATACAGGACAACAACTTATAAAGAACGGCTTACAGGGTGTCGTGGTCGTGCATCACATCTGAATATCCGCAGGTGTTGCGTGGTTGCAACAACAACACATCGGTAACAGCAGATGGACCGTTTTTTGGCCTCCACTGAAATGGTTCCGGTCTTCTGAACAGCCGATTATGCGGTTATGCAGGCGGCAAGGCTCCCCGGACGTGGCTTCGCCCTATCCCCCGGGAGCACTCCGTGTCCCGTCCCTGTGGCAATAACACCCAGAACAGCAACTTGTGCGAAACGGCTCACAGAGTGTTGTGGTTTTGCGTCACATCTGAATTTCTGCAGGTGTTGCGCGGCTGCGACAAGAAACACGGCAACAGCGGATGGACCGTTTTCCGGTCTCCGAAGAGGTCCCGGTCTTCTGAACAGCCGATAATGTGGTCAGCAGGGCTCCGGGGGCATTACTTCGCCCTATCCCTCAGGAGCAACCCATGTCCCGTCGTCCCCGTCGCAACCACGCCCCCGCCTTCAAGGCCAAAGTCGCGCTAGCGGCCCTCAAGGGGGAAGCCACGCTCGGTGAGACCAAGGTTGACTCTGTGTTGACCCAGTGAGAAAGGGCGCCCCTCACGGAGCGCCCTTTCTCGTCTACTTAGTTGCGCCTCCTGGGATCGAACCAGGACTCTCCTGGTCCAGAGTCGTGTTCCAAGGGGGGGGCCTTACAACTACTCGTTGCCGCGCTTCAGAGGGAGAACTGGGCGTCAGCGCCGCAGGTCAAAGCCCCGGACGGGCACTGTGGTGTGCGAGACGCACCGGAGACCACGCGACCTTTCCCGTGCCTCTCATCCTTCAGGAGCACCCCCTCCTGCCTCGTCGTGCGGCGCGGTCGACACTTGCGTGAGTACCGCGCGCCCCGGTCGACGCCCCCCCCGGGCCGCCCCCGGGAGTACCGCCCCACCACGCGAGGGGTCGTTCGGCGAACGCGAGCACCGCGTTGAAGAACGCCTCGACGATGTTCCTCGCGAGCAGGCGATCGCGATTCTTCGAGAAGACGATCGGGACCCACACCGCATCGTCGGACGTGAGGCCGACAAACCATCGGTGGAGGAGGGTGCAGTCGAGCTGTTCCCTCAGCTGCCGTTTACTCCGGATCGTATGGACCGCCTGGAGCAGCAGCGCGCGGAGCAAGTACTCGGGGGGAATCGACGACCGGCCGCCGGCGGCGTACGACGCCTGAGAGCGCGGCGAGAGCGAGACGAGCACCGGATCCACCAGCCGGCGCAGGGTCCGCAGGGGATGGTCGACCGGAATCCGATCCTCGATCGACCGGTACCTGAAGAGGACGTCCTGTCGCTCATCGGAATCACGCATCGGCGCGCTGACGGAACGAGCGGCCCCCAGCAGCGTCAATCCGCTGGACCGATGATTCGCCGCGCCCTACCTTGGGCCCGATGGTATCCGTCGGTCCCGACCGGGCGAGAGGACGCTGACATGCAGCTGGGAATGATCGGCTTGGGTCGGATGGGGGCCAACATGGCGCGGCGACTCATGCGCGCCGGCCACGAGTGCGTCGTCCACGACCGCAATCCGGACGCCCTCGGCGCACTCAGCGATGCGGGTGCTGTTCCCTGCGACTCGCCCGCCCAACTCATTGCCCGGCTCGCCGCGCCGCGCACGATCTGGCTCATGGTCCCGGCCGGCGCGACGGACGCGGCGCTCGCTGAGCTCGTGCCGCACCTCGCGACGGGGGATGTCGTGATTGACGGCGGCAACTCGTTCTATGGCGACGATATCCGGCGCGCGCGCGAGCTCGCCTCCCGCGGCATCCACTACCTCGACGTCGGCACGAGCGGCGGCGTGCACGGCCTCGAGCGCGGCTACTGCCTCATGATTGGTGGCGATGCGGCCCCAGTCGCGCGTCTCGACCCGATCTTCCGCGCCCTCGCACCGGGCCGCGGCACGGTGGAGCCGACCCCGGGGCGCGCGCCAGGCAGCACCGCGGAGGAGGGCTACCTGCACTGCGGCGCCGCCGGGGCCGGCCACTTCGTCAAGATGGTCCACAACGGCATCGAGTACGGCCTCATGGCCGCGTTCGCAGAGGGCTTCAATATCCTGCGCCACGCGAATGTGGGCGCAAGCACAACGGCCGCGAACGCGGAGACGACGCCGCTCCGTCACCCCGAGCACTTGCAGTACGAATTCAACCTCCCCGATGTCGCCGAGGTCTGGCGGCGTGGCAGCGTCGTCTCTTCGTGGCTCCTCGACCTCACGGCGCGCGCACTCGTGAAGCAGCCCGACCTGGACGGTTTCTCGGGGCGCGTCTCCGATTCGGGCGAGGGGCGCTGGACGATCACCACGGCCATCGAGGCGGGCGCCCCTGCGCCCGTGCTCGCCACCGCCCTCTTCGAGCGATTCTCGTCGCGGGGGGAAGCCGACTTCGCGGCTCGGCTGCTCTCCGCGCTACGCCTCGAGTTCGGTGGCCACCACGAACAGCGCTGAGCGTCCGCTGCTCTGTGTGATGGGCGTCTCCGGCGCCGGCAAGACCGTCGTCGGGACGCACCTCGCCCACGCCCTCGGCCTTCCCTTCGTGGATGGCGACGACCTGCACCCCCCCGAGAACGTGCGGCGCATGGCACAGGGCACCCCCCTCACGGACGACGATCGCGCGGGATGGCTCGCCGCGATCGCATCGCGCTTGGGCCAAGCGCAACAGGGCGGCACCGGCCTCGTCGTCGCGTGCTCCGCGCTCAAGCGCGCGTATCGCGATCGTCTGCGCGAGTCCGCGCCGCACCTCGGCTTCGTGCACCTCACGGGCGACCCCGCGTTGATCGCGTCGCGCATGGCAGGGCGCGTCGGTCACTTCATGCCGGCGTCGCTCCTGGGCAGCCAGCTCGCCACCCTCGAGCTTCCCGCCGCCGACGAGCACGCGTGGAACTTCGACGTGGCGCGACCGCCCGCGCAGATCGTGGCGGAGCTCGTCGCACGCATCGGCCGATGACGCCGCTTTACGCCCTGCTCGCTGTCGTCGCACTGATCGTGCTGATCGTGCGCCTCAAGCTGCATCCGTTCGTGGCGCTCGTCACGGTCTCGCTCGGCCTGGGCACCGCCGCCGGCATGTCGCCGCTCACGCTGGTCAAGGCCTTTCAGGATGGCGTCGGCGCCACGCTCGGCTCCATCGCCGTGGTGGTCGGGCTCGGCACCATGCTGGGCAAGATGATGGCCGAGTCGGGCGCGGCCGCACGGATTGCCACCACGCTCATCGCCCGCTTTGGAGTGCGGCGCGTGCACTGGGCGATGATGGTGGTCGCCTTCATCGTCGGCATCCCCGTCTTCTTCCAGGTGGGGTTCGTCCTGCTCGTGCCGCTCGTCTTCACGGTCGCGCGACAGACGGGCATGTCGCTCGTGAAGATCGGCCTCCCGCTCGTCGCGGGGCTGTCCGTGGTGCACGGGCTCGTGCCGCCGCATCCGGCCGCGATGCTCGCCGTGACCGGCTACGGCGCCGACCTCGGGCGCACGATTGTCTACGCGCTGCTCGTGGGCCTCCCCACCGCGGCGCTCGGTGGACCCATCTTCGCCAGCTGGGTGGCGCGCCGCATCACCCTCCCGCCGGTCAACCCGATGGCGGCGCAGTTCGCGGACCTCAAACCGTCGGCGGACAGCGCATCGCTGCCGGGCATCGGCCTCTCGGTATTCACGGTGGTGCTCCCCGTGCTCCTCACGGTCACGGCGAGCGCGGCCGATGTCGTTCTGGCCGCGGGCAGCCCGCTGCGCATCACGCTCGCCTTCGTGGGCAGCCCCGTCGTCGCGCTGCTCATCGCCGTGTTGTTCTCCTTCTGGTCGCTGGGCGTCGCGCGCGGCATGACGGCGGAGCGGATGCGCACGCTCGCCAATGACGCGCTCGCGCCAACGGCGGCCATCATCCTCGTGATCGGCGCGGGCGGCGGCTTCAATCGCGTCCTCATCGAGAGTGGCGTCGGCACGGCGCTGGCCGACATCGGCGTGAAGGCACAGGTATCGCCACTCCTGCTCGCGTGGCTGGTGGCAGCACTCGTGCGCGTTGCGACGGGATCGGCCACCGTCGCCATGACCACGGCCACCGGGATCGTGGCGCCCATTGCCGCCGCGATGCCGCATGTGAGCCCCGAGCTCCTCGTGCTCGCGACCGGGTCCGGCTCGCTCGTGTTGTCGCACGTGAATGACGCCGGCTTCTGGCTCGTCAAGGAGTACTTCGACCTGACCGTCCCGCAGACGCTCGCCACGTGGACGGTCGCCGAGACGATCATCGGCGTCACCGGACTCCTCCTGACGCTGGGCTTGAGCGCGATCGTCTGACGGGCGCCGCTCGCCTACTTCAAGGCGAAGTTCACCGGCTTCGAGACCGCCGTCGGAGTCGCTCGCGCAGACAGTTCGCCGTTGGGCAGCCACTCAAGCACGGCGATGGTGTTCGAGCCCTGGTTGCCGACCAGCACGAATCGCCCGCCGGGCGCGAACTTGAAGTCTCGCGGCGTCGTGCCGCCCGACGAATCGAAGCGGATCGGCGTCAGCCGCCCATCCGCGGCGATCCCGAAGACACCGATGCTGTTGCTGCCACGCACCGACACGAGCACGAACCGGCCGTCGGGCGTCACCTGTACTTCGGCCGTGCTCAGTCCCTTCGCGCCTTGCGCCCCCGGCGGCACGGCCGAGATCTCCTGCAGCTGCGTCAGGCCACCGTCCGGCCGCACGCCGAACACGAGCACCGACGTGGTGAGCTCGGCGTTCACGTACACGATGTTCTGTGTCGGGTGGAACGCCAGGTGGCGCGGCCCGCTGCCGGGCGGCAGCGCGGCGAAGGGCGGATCATTGGGCGTCAACGTCGCCGTCGCCTCGTCCAGCTTGTAGATGAACACCTTGTCCGCGCCCAAGTCAGCCGCGTACACGAGGCCGTTCGGGGCCTCCATGATGAAGTGCGCATGCGGCGCCTGCTGGCGGTCCGCGTTGGGTCCCGATCCGGCGTGCGTGACCCGATGGCCCTCCTCGAGCTCGCCGTTGGTCTTCACGCCGAACGCGATGACGCTGCCGCCGCCGTAGTTCGCGGCCAGCACCGTCCTGCCCGATCGCGTGATCCAGAGGTGGGTGGGATCGGCCCCCTGCGAGGGAACCGTGTTCAACGGCTTGAGCGTGTGATCATCGTTGATGGCAAAGGCGCTGACCGATCCGGTGCTCGCAACCGCGCGTCCGTAGTCGCCGACCTCGTTGACCGCGTACAGGTGCCTCGCGTCGGGCGCGATCGCGAGGTACGACGGATTGTCGCTCTTGGCGGCCAGCTGTGGCGTGGAGAGCACGCCAGTCGAGGTGTCCAGCTGGGCGGCGTAGATCCCCGCGCTCGTACAGTCGTCGACGCGCGCCGTGTCGCACGCCCAGCCTCGCGTGTACGTGCCGACGAAGACGGTCAGCGATCGCGAGGCGGACTCGGCGGAGCGGCTCGTGCAGCCGGCGAGCGCGAGCGGCGCGGCCGCGAGGAGGACGAGGGCACGCGGCGCGCGCGAAGGTCGGGGAAGCATGGCCGAGTATACGGCGGCGGCGTGTATCGCGTGACTTCGCGGACGGGTGGCGCTTGCCGGCACTGGATAAGCTGTATATACTTCTACCTGTCTATATCGATAAGCAGACAATGGCACTCAGCATCAAGGACCCCGAAACCGACCGCCTCGCCCGCGCCCTCGCGGCGGCCACCGGCATGTCGCTCACCGACGCCATCCGGGCCGCGCTCGCCGAGCGCCTTGAGCGCGAGACCCGCCGCCCCACGCGCAGCTTGGCGGCGGAGGTACGGCGCGTCCAGGAACGGCTCGCGCACCTCCCCGTGCTCGACCCGCGCAGCCCAGACGAGATCCTCGGCTACGACGAGCACGGGCTCCCGCGCTAGCCGATGGTTCTCGACACCTCCGCCATCATCGCCGTTCTGCTCGGTGAACCCAGCGCGGATCGCCTGATCGCCGCCATCGAGGCTGACCCGACGCGGCTCGTCTCCGCCGCGACGGTCGTCGAAGCGTCGTTGGTACTACTCGGCCGCTACGGCGACGTCGGGGAAGCGCAGCTCGATCGGTTCCTTCGCGGTATTCGCGCTGAGATCGTCCCGGTGGATGAAGAGCAAGCAACGCTCGCGCGCGACGCGGCGCTGCGGTTCGGACGCGGGCGGCATGCCGCCGCGCTCAACCTCGGCGATTGTTTCAGCCATGCGCTGGCGGCGGCTCGGGGGGAGAGGTTGTTCTTCTTTGGTGAGGGTTTCACGCTCGCTGACTCGGAGGCGTGAACGGTGCAGGGCAAGACGCGTGCGTCTTGCCCTGGTACAGCGTCGGAAAAACGGGGTGGCTCAGCGACGAACTCGCCGGCGCTTTCTCGCTATCGCGACGGCCATGCTGCATCGGCGTGAGCGCACGCCATCCGCCTCTCCGCACACCTGCGCAACCATTCTTGCCGTTGGATGTCGAAGAAGAGTCCGCGCGCGCCCGCCAGATTCGAATGCGCGACTATTTTCAGCGGCGAGACCTGGTTGCCGGCGCCACCTTCGTTGCTAAAGCTCGTCCCTCGATGACGCGCTGCGCGCCGAGATCGCGACACCTCTTGAGGTGCTCATCCCCAAATTCTGGAGCAACAGCAGCCTGCTGACCGCAGGCCTTGAGCCGCATGTCCAACGAAACGAGACACTGCCCGAAATCAAAGGCAACCGCGGCCTGAATCGCACCAGAATCGGCGGTGAGAAACTGGATTCCTTCGGGGTCCGGCGCCAGACGTAAGTAAGTGATCGCTTCCTGTTCGCCATCATCCACGCGACTAGCCAAATCCGGGTGTAGCAGACTCTTGGTCTTCATGAACTCTGCACCCGGCGCCTGCCAAATAGTGAACTCTCCTTGAGAGACAGCATCGGGGACCGCCGCGCGGCCGACGGGTTGGCTGACGACTAATCTGTGGTTTGAACTACCGGGGACTGCCTCGTGCAACAGGTCGATTCGATTCCCGCTCTTGTCTTGGTAGAATCGGACCTCGTCGACAATTAGCTCCGGAATGACTACGGCCGCGCTCCGACACAGAGCCTCCCAGCGCCCCTGTCGCATGGCTTCCAAGACGACATTCGCGTCAGGTAAGAGCAGCCGCGGCTTCGTTGCCATCGAGCGGACCGAGTTGGAAGTCGGCGAGGTCCGCCACGTTCTTCTCGAGATATCTGGCCAAGAGGGACTTCCCGACCTCCCTTCGCATGAATGCGGTTCGCGCTAGCTGCTCAAACCGTTCGGGAAGAGAGCCCGTGTTCGCGGTTGTCGTCATCGGACGCAAGGTACGAACGTACTCCTTCAGCGCCACGCTGCCGAGCAGATCTTCCTTGCTGCCCTTCGAAAAGCGATGCAGACCTGCGAGTCGAATAACGAGCGCCTGATGAGATACACCGAACTCAACAGCGAGCCCCGCCAAGTCTGCGAGCGCGATCTTGCCGTCAACAACCTTGGCGTCGAATCTGCTAGTGAGAGCCTCGGTAGGCATCAGAAGCGCTGCGGCGAAAGAATCTGCTAGTGATTCAAGCTTCTTGTACCAGCGAGGCTCGGACTCACCGGCGGACACGCAGGCATCCCAAGCGCGGGAGACGGAAGTCCACGTCACCAAGTGAAACAACTCATGGGCAAAGCTGAATGACTGGCGCCACTCCGCCTCACCCGCGGCCATTAGAATGGCCGCGCCGAAGGAAGGGTGTCGAACACAGGCCGCGGACCCATTCCCTTTCTCGCCGGTCGACAAGCTCTCGAAGAAGACCTTCACGCCGAAATCGTTCTCGAGCCGAGTCCGAAGAGTCCGCGCCGGCACCGGACCGAGGTCGAGTGCACATCGCGTATGCTCCGCCAAATGCTGCACGGACTTTTCGTTCTCGACAGCCGGGTCGAAGTCCAAATCGGGAAGCTTCGTTGCCGGCCGATAATTACACCAACGCTCAAGCTGAGCATACCTCGTAGAACGCTCCAGAAGCCGAGCCTCCAGCACGAGGTTCTTGTCCGTCGAACCTCGACGCCAAAGCACACGGGGTGCGATGCCCGCGACGTCACCGAGCAAAGCAGCCGGCTCGACATGAAGCGCTCGTGCGATTCTCACGAGCTCGGAAGCCTTGACGGTGCGTGTCCCGTTCTCGATCGTCGACACCGATTGGGCGGCCGGCAAGCCAACTGAGGCGGCAAGCCCCGACTGAGAGACGCCAAGTGCCTCTCGACGCTGTCTAATCGCGGCGCCAAGACGCTGATCGTCTGTTACCCGGTCGCTCGTCGCAGATGCCATCATTCGATCCTAAGGGGAAGCTTCAGTCCGGAAGGCCGTGCGGATGTTCAATAGAACGTGCTAGAACTTACCACTTTTTCGACTTTTCTCAACATTTTCTTGATTGCCAGTCTCGAGATCTCAACACGTTGACCGGCTGGATGAGAATTCGCGGCGTCGCCTAGAAATGGATCAAGTTATTGTGAAACAATGGGTTACAAACCAGCGCGATGGATACCGGCGCCTCGTTCGAATGAATAAGCCCTCGGTGGCTCGGCGGCGACGAAAGACCCACCGGCGGCGGCTGTCTGCAATTCAGCGACTGGCCGAACCGAGCCTACAGGTTCGGGCACCCACTCAGTCGACTGAGATACTGAGTGAGTCTGAGCTCGAAGCTCGTAGCGTCAGACTTTGAACGCGTTCGCGCGGGTCCCGACTTCCTGGACTTTGATCAAGCGAATGCCTGCTGATACAGGTACTTCTGGAAGCCTGCGAACACCCTCCCAACCTCGTCCGCGCGCCCGAGGTCAGCGAGCGCGTCGGCGATGGAGTTCTTATACCGCAGCCTCAGCAACGGCGTCAACTTCTCCTGATCCAGCTCCTGCACCCCCTCCTGCACGTAGTGCGCGAGCACGAAATCCAGGAACGCCTGCTGCTTGCTGCTGAACTGCCGGCCAATCTCCCGCTTGGCCATCGAAGACCGCTCCGCCCGCGTGATGGGCGGCAGCGCGTACGCCACGTGCGCCAGCACGTCGAACAGGTCGCTCTTCTCGGCGTCGATGATCTTCTGCATCTCGGCGAGCTGCTCGGCGCCGAAGCCCTTCTCGGCTAGCCCCTCCAGCAGCTTCCTGCGCGTGTCCGGAGCACTCCAGATGGCGCGCAGTTCCGCCTCATTCTTGAAGAAGTCGGGGAGCTTGCCGAAGAGCATCTCCATGAACTGTTGAGCCGACAGGGGCGTCCCGTCCGGATGCCAGAAGCTCGTCGCGACCATGTGCTGGATCGTGCGCTCCTTGCCGTCCGCCAGCTTCACCTTGATGCGCTGCGGCCGGGGCGGTCGGTCCCCGCCCCCACGAGACGTTCCCCACGGCGGCTCCGGCGACTCGCGCACGCGCGCCGGTGCCTTGGGCTCCGGCTCCAGCGGTTCGCCGTCCCACTCCGGGTCACTGAAGTGGTGATGAGCCTTCACGAAGTCGTAGATCGTGAAGTAGTCCTTGCCGTCGTAGAGGCGAGTGCCGCGACCGATGATCTGCTTGAACTCGATCATCGAGTTGATGGGCCGCATCAGCACGATGTTCCGGATGTTCCGGGCGTCGACGCCCGTTGAGAGCTTCTGCGACGTGGTCAGGATCGACGGGATCAGCTTTTCGTTGTCCTGGAAGTCCCGCAGGTGCTGCTCGCCCAGGGCGCCGTCGTTGGCCGTGACGCGCTGGCAGTAGTTCGGGTCGGTCGACGTCTTCATCTGGTTGATCAGGTCGCGCACGGCCAGCGCATGATCCTGCGTGGCGCAGAACACCAGCGTCTTCTCGTTCTGGTTGATCTGGTCCATGAAGAGCTTCACGCGATGCGCTTCGCGCGCGGTGATCTCGATGATCCGGTTGAAGTCGCCTTCCTCGAACCGGTCGCCGGCCTCGATGTCGCCCTCGACCACGGTATCGTCAGGCGTGTAGACGTACTCGTCGAGCGTCGTCGAGGTCTGGCGCACCTTGAACGGCGTCAGGAACCCGTCGTTGATGCCGTCCTTGAGCGAGTAGCTGTAGACGGGGTCGCCGAAGTAGGCGTACGTGTCGGCGTTGTCTTGGCGCCTGGGCGTCGCGGTGAGCCCGAACTGCACGGCAGGCGCGAAGTACTCCAGGATCCCACGCCAGTTGCTCTCGTCATTCGCGCCCCCGCGATGACACTCGTCGATGATGATGAGGTCGAAGAAGTCGGGCGGATATTCGCCGAAGTGCGGCGACGGCTTGCCGTCCTTGGGCCTGCCGCTCATGAAGGTCTGGAAAATCGTGAAGAACAGGCTGCCGTTCTTCGGGACCCTCCCTTTCTTGGCGATGTCGGCCGGGTCGATGCGCACCAGCGCGTCCTCCGCGAAGGCGGAGAACGCATTGTAGGCCTGGTTGGCGAGGATGTTGCGGTCCGCCAGGAAGAGAATCCGCGGCCGGCGATCCGGGCTGCGACTCAGGTTCCAGCGACTCTGGAACAGCTTCCACGCGACCTGGAAGGCAATAAACGTCTTGCCGGTGCCCGTGGCGAGCGTGAGCAGGATGCGCTGGCGGCCGTCGGAGATCGCCTGCAGCACGCGCTCGACCGCGACGTCCTGGTAGTAGCGGCTCGGGTGCGAGCCTCCCTTGTCCTCGAAGGGCACTGCGGCAAACCGGTCGCGCCAGGCGTTCTGAGTGTCGAAGGTCCGCGCCCACAGCTCGTCCGGTGTCGGGTACGTCGTGGCGACGCCCTCCGTACCGGCCTGCATGTCGATGCCGTACAAACCCTGCCCGTTCGTCGAGTAGGCAAAGCGCACCGCCATCTTGGTCGCGTAGTCCTTCGCCTGCGCAACGCCCTCGGTGAGCGGCTTGTCCCACGCCTTCGCCTCGACGACCGCGAGCTTGTGGTTCCGGTAGACGAGGACGTAGTCAGCCGTGAGCGGCTTGCCGCGTCGGCCGAGCCCCTCGATGCGTCCGGGCGTGATTCGATACTCACGCTGGATCTTGCTGCTGTCGACCACGCCCCAGCCCGCCGCCTTGAGGGCGGGATCGATGTGCGCGGCACGGGTCTCGGCTTCGTTCATTGGCGGCTCAAAGTCGACCGGTGAAAGCGTCGCGCAATAGTGCCTCCCTCAACTCCGAGACGGCATCTGCTTTTCTCTCGTAGACCCGCGAAACGAGTGCCGTTTCGCGCCGTAGGCTGTCCAACTCCGATACGATGCGCACCTGCTCAGACCGATCTGGACAGCAAATATGGAACGCCTTCGCTTCGGGAAAGTAGATCGTCTGATGCACGGACCCGTTGGCGAAACGAAGGAGGCCAGTGCGACCCTCGGCGAGTAGCGCATACATCAGAAATTCGGGGACCAGATCCCTGGAACAGACCCAATTTACGAAGTCCTGGCTCGTCGCCATCGGGCGACCCATCACCACCACGTAGCCGACCGAAGCGGTTCGAGACAGGCAGACAGTGTCCACGGGCAGCACTCGAGCCGATGAATTTGCGATTCCTAACTCGTTCGTATACTCGAGAGTCGCATCGATCCGCATACCATGCAACGCTCGTGCATCCTGAATACCAATCCACGGAACACTGCCTCCCCAGTACTCTGGGTGACGGCGGCTCGGTGTGTGGCCGGACTCAAGCCGCGCGACTTCTGACAGCGCGACCCAGCGCCAGCCGACCCGAGTGGGTGTCCTAGGCATCCCGACGGCTATTGAGAAGAGTCCGGGAATGTGCCTGAGCGTCGCCTCTCGCCCCCCAGTCTGTGTGGCGTCCTCTCTTACTTCAGTAAGGCTCTCACGTTGTGATGTCCCTCTCACAGACGCGGGGACAGACTCAAGAGACGTTCTGCGCAGCGCCCCATCCGTCGGCTTGCTAGCAGGGTCACCATTCGTGACCTGCGTGAACACTCCCCGAAGGCGGCTCTCGAAGAGAGCGAGGGCATTCAGGAGGTTGGCCTCGGCGTTGGCCCTCGCAGTAGCAGTGCCTGAAAGAGCTTCGTCGAGTATACCGACGATTCTGTGTTGCTCGTCTAACGGAGGAACTGGCACGGGCAGATCTTCGAAGTGACGACGCCGGAGAGACTTGACAGTGGCTCCCACCGCGACGCTTGGGAAGTAGTCAGACCGATAGTGCAAGAAGTGGTAGAGGAACCGAACGTCGAGGCGGCGAGAAAAGGCGAAGAGGGCATACGCTCGTTGATGCAGGTCAAACTTGCCCTCGAAATGCTTGGGGAGAAACTCCTTCCCTTCTCCCGGAATGATCAATGCCTCACAATCGTACAGGTAACGGTTGCTTCGCTTGATGGTCTTCGATCGGTCGAAGAAGGCGTATGGACCCTCGGAGACTGCATCCTGCGTGTTCGACTCTCCGCTGGCGATGGAACAGAGGGTCCCCATTGGGACGGTTTCGTGTCCAGTCTTCACAGCAGTGTCTTGATGCGCGCGAGCACCTGCGCGCTCTGGGCATCGAGCGAGGCGATTTCGTCGAGAATGGCCGCCGGACTCCGACGCGCACTCTCATCACGGATATTCGGGTTCTTCGCCGAGAGATCAAAGGTCGACGCGTCGATCTCCTGCACGGCTGACAACCACGATCGTGGCGATTCGGTATTGCTCGCCTGCATCATCACGAACTCTGCCACGTCTTCATCATTTAGGGGATGTGACTTGCCCATGCTACGCCCGGGCGAGAGCTGGTAATACCAGATCGTCCGCGTCGGCGTCCCCTTCTCGAAGAACAACACCACCGTCTTCACGCCCGCCCCGATGAACGTCCCACTCGGGCAGTCGAGAATCGTGTGCAAGTTGCAGCTCTCCAGTAGGCTCTTCCGCAGGCTCACTGAGGCATTGTCGGTGTTTGACAGGAACGTGTTCTTGATGACAACCGCTCCACGCCCACCAGCCTTGAGCATCTTGATGAAGTGCTGCAGAAACAAGTACGCCGTCTCTCCCGTGCGAATCGGGAAATTCTGCTGCACCTCAGGCCGCTCCTTGCCACCAAACGGCGGGTTGGCCAGCACGACGTCGTAGCGATCCTTCTCCTGCACGTCCGCCAGGTTCTCAGTCAGCGTGTTCGTGTGCAGGATGTTCGGCGCCTCGATGCCGTGCAGGATCATGTTCATGATCGCGATCACGTACGCGAGCGACTTCTTCTCCTTGCCGTAGAAGGTCCGCTCCTGCAGCGTTCGGTCCTGCGCCGTCGTCCGCTTGGGGTGCGTGGCCTTGAGGTAGTCGTACGCTTCGCAGAGGAAGCCCGCCGAGCCGCACGCGCCGTCGTAGATGCGCTCACCGATCTGCGGCTTCACCACCTTGATCATGGCACGGATGAGCGGGCGAGGTGTGTAGTACTCGCCGCCGTTCCGCCCCGCGTTCCCCATGTTCTTGATCTTCGCCTCGTACAGGTGCGAGAGCTCGTGCTTCTCAGCCTGTGAGCGGAAGCGCAGATCATCCACGTGATCGATGATCTCGCGGAGGTTGTAGCCGCTCTGGATCTTGTTCTTGATCTCGCCAAAGATCTCCCCGATCTTGTACTCGATCGTGTTGGGCCCGCTCGCACGCTGCTTGAAGCCGTGCAGGTATGGGATGAGCTTCCGGTCTACGAAGTCGCGCAGGTCGTCGCCCGTCAGCGCCTTGTTGTGGTCCAGCTTCCCGTCCTTCCCCTTCGGCGCGGCCCAGCTCTCCCAGCGGTACTGCTTCTCGAGGATGTAGCTGTACTTCTTGCCCTCGAGCGCCGCTTCGTCGGACCGGTCCTGCTCCAAGCCGTCCAGGTACTTGAGAAAGAGGAGCCACGACGTCTGCTCGGTGTAGTCGAGCTCCGTCGTGCAGCCGGCCTCCTTCCAGAGGACGTTGTCGATGTTGCGGAAGGCTTGTTCAAACATGGGTGAGGTTGCCTATTGCGAGGATTCAGTACATCGGCGCAGAAGTAGCAACGGCTATCACCGGCTCCCCTCGATCACGTAGGCGACGGCACATCGAACGTGTTCTTGACTCGGACAGACAGACGCCAGTACTGCATTTGCGCGTAGGACGAGATGATCGCTATCGCGAGGCGCAGGAACTCCCGTGGCGAGCCCGATTCCGTGGCGATCATGTACACGAGGAAGGCTCCATTCACGGCACTGATCGCCGCACATAGAAGGATCCAGTAGCGCCTGGTGCGCCGATGCCTCTGCGCGATCAACTGCACGCCGAAGGCGTAGACCATCGCAGAAACGCCCCAAAACAGTGCTCCGCTGACGTTTCGATCCGCGACGCTGACGGCCAAGCGCAACGCGCTGAGGAGAGCGAGAATTACCCCACGGGTAGTTAAAGAAGAGGAGCCATCCGCGTACTCCCTCAAGTCTCGGATGTTCGGGAGCTGCTTCTGGAGGCGCTGCAGCAGGTGCGGACACTTCCCATACGCCTTGTGTTTGGCGCGCGGCGATGATTTCCCGGAGCGCGGCGGTCGCGCTCGGGACTAGTGCCTCGGGCGGCAGGCTCTCAAGCTCCTTGAGCTCAGTATCAGACATGCGACTGTACTTGGTAAGAAACGCCTCGATGTCGGTCATCGCGATTGGTCGGCGTGGGGCTGAGTTGACGATCGTCGAAAAGCATTCCCGAGTGGCTTCCGCGTCACGATCATCGAGGTGCGAGCCTGAGAAGTTGGCATGCCCATCCGACACGCACGCGCAGCGCGCTTCCATGGCCTCGTGTTGCAGGGACCGTTTCTTCGTTGAGCTACCGTCCTAGACGGGGATTCACCTTGTCTGCGCGATCGTAAAAGGAGTACTCCTCGCCGTAGGGCGGAGGATCCGGACTCCTGGACTGTTCGACTCGGCGATAGCTAGCGGTTCACCGGGGTCGGGCTTGGCTCTGGCAGGAATATCCGCGACGTTCTTCGCCCACCTTGCCGCGTCGCTCGGTCTGATCGGCCCGTCCGGCCGAAGTTTCGGCTTGCCTCCGTAGGGGCTAAGCGAAAGCGCAGGAGCGCGGCCGGACGACGCCGCTGGGGCCAGCGCCTTTGGCTCGTGCGCCCATCCGCCCGCCATCAAGAACGCGGCGGTTGCGGTGCGCAGGGGTGAACCGATCGGCGCTTTTTGGGGGAGTCGCGTCATGAACTTTGAATTCTGGCGGTGGAGCCATCCGGCGCACTCCGGTATAAACAGCAGCCCATCCGCGAAAAACGAAAGGCCCCACACCACCGAAGTGATGCAGGGCCTTTCAGTTGCCCCTCCTGGGATCGAACCAGGACTCTCCTGATCCAGAGTCAGGCGTGTTGCCAGTTACACCAAGGGGCAGTTGTCTCCTACGCACCGTCCAACAAACCAACCAGCTAAAGCCCGCCAACACCCTAGGGGTATCGGCAGAGGGCTAAGTTTAGACGCAGCACCCCCCTCGTTCAACCCCGGCAGACCCCCCAAGTGCGCGTTTCCGTCGCGGTCGCCACTCTTTGCCTCGCCGCCGGCGCCGCCGCCTGCCGACCCGCCCTCGAGGGCCTCGGCTCCTCCGACGCCGAGCGCGCTCGCAACAGCGCCCAGCTCCTCACCGCGCTCGCCGACCGCTTCAACGCCTCCCAGCGCTCCCCGAACTACGCCCTCGCGCGCGCCAAGATCGCCAAGGCCTGGCTCGTCCCCTCCAAGGTCTGGTCCGATACCGGCGTCTGGCTCGCGCGCACCGACTCCTCCGCCACCTTCACCGCGTTCGGCCGCTTCCTCCCCGTCGGCTACCTCATGCAGGAGCGCGCGCCGCTTCCGCCCATCGTCGCGCTGGCCGACGCTCGGCACAGCATCACGCTGCGGCGCTCGCCGGACAAGGATTGGGAATGGAGCGCCGGCGTGGAGTTCGGCATCGGCACGGTCAAGGCCGACGAGCTGGCGCGCCTGATGACCTTGCTGCTCACCATCGGCGAAGGACGCACCGACGCGCAGCTCAAGGGCGACCTCTACAAGGCCATCCCCCTCACCGCCGCCTCGGCCGCGCGCCTGTGGGACCTGGATAGCCTCCGCGCGCTGCCGCTCGCCGACGGCTCGAGCGCGATGCTCCTCCAGACCACCATCCACCCGGAACGCATCGCCGCCAC
>JANMLN010000197.1:0-18854 GCA_031372565.1 Gemmatimonadota bacterium
AGGGAGACGCGACCACGGGAGGGCGCTACGTCACCGCGACCGCGGCCGCGCCGAACCGACGGCGCGCCTGGATGGAGCGCGCAGCGTGGCTCGCGGCGGTGGCGGCGGTGGGTGCCTTCGCGTGGACCGCGGCACCGTCCGCTGCCGTGGTCGACGCGCCCGTCCTGCGCGTGCCGATTGTCCCGCCTGCGAGCGAGCGCTTCATGACGGGCGGGTTCCCGTTGGTCATCTCGCCGCAAGGTGATCGCGTGGCATACGTGACGCAGGGAACGGCGGGCTACGCGACGATCGTGCAGCGCTTCGACTCGCTCGAGGCCCGCGTGCGGCTCGCCTCGCGTGCGCTCCGGTGGTACGCCTTCTCGCCAGACGGTCGCGAGCTCGCGTACAACGAGCGGTATGACATCTTCCGCGTGAGCGTCACAGGCGGCACGCCGTCGCTGGTGGGTAGTACCGGCGGCTGGGATGTCCTGGGGCTCGCCTGGATGTCCGATGGGACGCTGCTCATCGGGAGTTACAATGGCCTCCACGCCATTCCCGCGAGCGGCGGCACGGTCCGGAGCATCACGGATTCGACGAAGAAGAAGCGTGTCTACCTGCCGGTGGTGCTCCGCGACGGGAAGACGGTGATCGCGGGAACCGACGGCGTAGCGGCGCAAGGGAGGCTCTCCGCGATCTCCCTCGCGACAGGCGAAACGACAGATCTGCCGATCCCGGGGGTTGCGGCCCTCGGCATGGTGGACAAGCGCCTGATCTACGTGAGTCTTGGCGGGGACATCGTCGCCGTCCCCTTCGATGTGGCGTCGCGCAAGGTGCTCGGCGACCCCGAACCGCTCGTCGGATCCGTGAGCGCCGGCGCCCTGAGCCCAGGTGGGACGCTCGCCTACATCACCGGTACCGCCTCGTCGCAACTCGTGCTGGCGAGCGGCAAGGAGGAGAGGTTGCTGCGCGCCGACAGCGCCGTCCACCGCGATCCGCGTTTCTCTCCCGACGGTCGTCGCCTCGCGGTGGTGGTGGGCGAACGGGATGAGGGCGACATCTGGGTGCTGGATCGCGCCGCGAGCACCTTCACGCGGCTGACCACGAACGGCGGCAGCAGCGCACCCGAGTGGTCGGCCGACGGGCGACGCATCATCTACAAGTCGGTGAGCGGTGGCGGCGAGTTCATGTTGTCGAGCCCGGTGGATGGCAACGGCGCCACCGACACCCTCTTCCGGTCGGCGAGCGAGCTCAAGGGGGAAGCCGGCGTCAACGAGGCGCTGCTCTCCCCGGATGGCCGCTGGCTCGTGATCCGCACGGCGCCGAGCGCGGCCTACCCGCGCGACATCTACGCCGTGAGCATGACAGGTGATCGCGCGCTGCGCCCGATGGCGGTGGGGTCAAGTTCTGAGATCATGCCGCGCCTCTCGCGCGACGGGAAGTGGCTCGCGTACCAGTCCGACGTGAGCGGGCGCGCCGAGATCTACCTGCGTCCTTTCCCCGATGAAGGACCGCGCGTGCAGGTGAGCGATGGGGGCGGCGCCGAGCCGCTCTTCGATGCCAGCGGCCGCACGCTGTACTATCGCACGCCGACCGGTATCGTGGCGGCGTCGCTATCCTTGGGCGCCGAGGTGACGGTCGGCGCGCGCCGGCTGGTGTTGCCCAGCGCGCAACCCGCCGATGCCACGCACCCGAGTTACGACGTGACCCCCGACGGAAAGCAGTTCCTGATCCTGCGGCCGACGAGTGGCGATGCGCGCGGGGTGCTGGTGAGCAACTGGGCGAAGGACGTGCGGCAGAAGCTCAAGGCGGCGGGGCGGTAGGCGGGTCGGTTGGCGGCGGCCCCACACCACCGGGTCGAACGGCGCCAGCACGTGCTTGCCGGTCACGCCGTGCCGTGACACGATGCTGGAGCAGGCGAGCACCGCAACGGCCAGACGCAGCTGCCGGCTCTCTCGACTCGAGATCACGGTCATTGTATAGATCCTTGCTCTTGCTCGGCCTCTCCGCGCAGCTGCCAGCGCAATCGCCTCCGCGGGCCGTCGAACGCCGCGTCGAGGTGAACGGCGACTCACGCACCGTGATGGTGTACGCGCCCCCTTCCGCGCGTGCTGCTGCGCGCGGACTGATCATCCTGCTGCACGGGCACGGCGGCAGTGGGGCCGATCTGCTCGGGCAGGGACGCAGCCGCGCGGCACCCTACCGCGCGTGGTTCGAGGTGGCAGCGCCGGAAGGGCTGGTGCTGCTGGCACCCGATGGCACAGTTGGCCCCGATGGCCAGCGCGGCTGGAACGACTGTCGCGCCGACGCCAGCACGAATCCCGGAGCAGACGATGTCGGGTTCATTGCGCGACTCATCAGCGACGTGCGCACCGAGTTTCGTGTGCCGGCGGATCGTGTGTTCCTCGCGGGCACCTCCAACGGCGGACATATGGCGCTTCGCATCGCGATCGAGCAACCGGCCCTGGTACGCGCCGTCGCGAGCATCGTCGGTGGCATGCCGTCGCAATCCCGATGCGCGGTGCCCAGCAATCCGGTGTCGGTGCTGTTCATGAACGGCACGGCCGATCCGTTGATGCCGTACGGGGGCGGCCGCATCGGCCGGGGCCGCGATGCGCGGGGGAGCGTGCTCTCGGTGGATAGCTCCGTCGCGATCTGGCGTCGCCTCGCCGGATTGACGACTGCGACCGACTCGACAGCGGTGGGTCAACCTCTCGCCCGTGACCCGACATCGGTCGTGCGCACGACATGGTCGAGACCGGGTGGTCCTGCGATCGTGATGCGTTATCGCGTGAACGGCGGGGGCCACACGGAACCGAGCCGCAGCGAACGATACGCGTGGCTGTTCACGCGGTTGGTGGGCCCGCAGAGCAGCGCGATCGAGAGCGTGGACGAGATCTGGCGGTTCTTTCAGTTGGCGTCGGCGCCACCGGGCCGCTGAGCGCAGCGGCGTCCGTAGCGGCCACCTTCACGAGCCGAACCGCCATCATCGATGGCCAGCCGTCCAGACGGTCCGCTTGGTCTCGACGATGCGGCCAAGTGCACTGAAGGAAGACGCGTGATGTGACGGCGAAGAGGACGCTACAAGAGCGTGGCCGTCGGTCGCAAGCTACGTTCGGCGGCCGCGCGCCGAAGTCCTGGCTGCCGTTGTCACGACCGGTCGCGGCGTGGGCGTCACTCCGGTGTTCCGCTTGGTCGGAGAGAATTGCAGCTTCTCGAACCCGACGAGCCGACGCGTCGCGTCGAAGCCCAGCCCTTCGGCCTCCAGTAGTTCTCGCTGAGATCGTCCCCGTGCATCGTACTTGGGTCGGCCGAGGCTGCCATCGTCTGCGACCACACGATACCAAGGCGTTGCCTCACGGGCGGGATCGTTGAGGCGTGCGAGCAAGAAGGCCACCTGACGCGGGACAACGTCGAGGAAGGCGCCAATGTCCGCGAAGGTGGCGACGCGGCCCTGAGGGATGGCGGCGGCGACCTGCATCACATCCCGATGGATTCGAGCGAACGCTTCGGACTTTGCCATCTCACATGCGCGCGAATGTCTGAGAATCCGCCGAACGCCGGCGCTTTCTCGCAGGGCCCTTCAATAAGGTGCGGCCAGTGAGCGCCGGCGAACGGGCCGCGATCCGTGAAGGCCTTGTCAAAAGCAACGCAGGTGAGATGGGTCGGGAGATGCGCCCACGCGCCGGTCGTCTCACGGCAGGCGCGGGACGACGAAGTCGACGAACATGGAGCGGACGTGGATCCGGAGCGCATCGGCGACGCCGCTGAATCCCACGAAATAGTCGAACGCCGGCACGTAGAACATGTCCGGCGTGATGTGGAAGACATCGACGTCGAGGCCCGAACCGATGCGGAGGCGGAGGCCGTCGCGGGAGTCGATCACGCGGATCGTGTCACCGTCGGGTGCGACGTAACGTCCGGCGACCGCGTTGCGCCGAGCGTCATCCACGGCAACGAATAGCGGTCGCGGCGCTCGGTCGGGCTCGCGCCCGGCGAGCACCGCCACGAGGCCACGCTGCAGAGTGATCAGCGTCCACGGGGCGAGGTCGCTGTTGCTGAGCATCGCCACCGCCTCGCCGCGCGCGCGGTCCCAGTAGGCGAGGCTATGGAATGCGTTGATGTCGCCGGTGTAGTGGCAGCGTTCAGCGGCATCATCGCAATACCAGCTGAGCCCGTTGATCGCGGAGGGGTGCCCGTCGATGATTGGGCGCGGCTCGCCGAGCGCGCGCGAATGGCGGGGGGCAGTGCGGTGCCGGTCGCGTGCGCGCCCACCCAGCGCGCGAGGTCGAGGGCAGAGAAGTAGACGTTCGAGCCGCCGACGAATGCCTCGTTGTCGAAGACGTCGGCGACGACCCAGGCGGTGTCGGCCCATCGATACCCCAACGTGCGCGGTCGGGGAAAATCCGCCAACCGTCCCGGCCGCGCGAAGCTCGCGTTCATGCCAAGCGGCGCGAAGAATCGCTCCTGGAAGTAGCGCGCGATCGGCTGCCCGGTGACACGCTCGACGACGAGTGCCGCGGCGTCGAAGCCGAGATTGGAGTACTCGAAGCGCGTCCCGGGCGTGAATCGCGGTCGCGGCATCGCGCGACGCACGGTCGTGAGCAGGGCGACGGTGGTGCGCAGCTCGTGCGGACCGAAGTACGGGTCGAACGCCTCGTACGAGGGCGGCAGCCCGTTCGTGTGCGTGATCAACTGGCGGACCGTCGTCCCCGCGTACGGATACTCGCGGACGTAGGCGGTGACCGGCGTGTCGATCGCAATGCGCCCCTCGTGCACGAGCGTCCACACCGCGGCGGCGGTGAGCGTCTTGGCGAGCGAGCCGCCATCCGCGGGGGTGGAGGGCGTGAAGTCGAGGCCGGCGGCGACGTCGGCCTTGCCGGCGCCCCGTGCGTAGACGACTTGGCCATCGCGCACGAACGCCACCGCGCCCATGAACGCATGCTCGGCAATGAGCGGCGCCAGCAGCGCGTCCACGCGCGTCGAGTCGATAGCGGTCCAGCCGGTGCGTGCGTCAGGTCGCTCGCCGATGCGGGCGCACGCCGACAGGACCATCAGCGGGGCGAGAAGGCGCGCGCGCAGACCTGTCATGTCACGGGTGCGGGTCCGCCTTGAACTCCGGGCGGAAGAGAAACGACGCTCGGTCCGCTGCTACCGGCATGAACGGGACACCAACTCCGCGGCGCGCGCGTCCCCACGCTCGGCGGCCACGCGGCCATCCGCGCAGGCCCCCGCCTCGTCGCCCGTGTTGAGCCGTGCACGGGCGCGGCCGGCGTAGGCGCGCGGCCCCGGCAGTCCGGCGTCGATCGACGACGTGAACGCAACCAGCGCGTCGGCGTGGCGGCCGGCCGAGCCGAGGGCAATCCCGAGGAAGTACCAACCGGCGGGATCGGTGGGCGCCGCGCCCGTGTAGCGCTCGAGCGGCGCCACCGCGTCGGCCACGCGCGTGGCATCGATCAGGGCCATGCCCTCGAGCAACTCCAGTTGCGGCGGCGCGAAGCCGAGACGGCGCGCGCGCGCGAGGTCGTCGAGTGCGGTGCGCGGTTGTCCCATGCGAATGCGCACAGTGGCTCGGCCGGCCCACCCCGGACCGAAGGTCGAGTCGAGAGCGATCGCGTGCGCATACGCCGCCTCCGCGTCGGCCAGCCGGTCGAGTTCACGCAGCGCGCGACCGCGCTGGGCGTGCAATGCGGCCACGCGCGGCGATGCACCAACCGCGGAGTCGAGGAGGGCGAGCGCCTCTGCCCACCGTTCGCCATCGAGCGCCGCACCGATGCGACTAGCCTGCGCGTCAATGCGTCGCGGGGAGAGCAGCAGCAGGAGGAGCGCCAACACACCGAAACGAGGGTACGCGAGCACGAGCCGGATGACGGCCTCCAGGAAACGGGAACGGGCAATTTACCGCCGCCACCTCGAACTCGCCTTGAACACCAAGAGCCCGTGCGGCGCGAGATCGATCAGCCGACGATGCTCGCCGGTGGAAAACGTCTTCCCGTGCAGCACTTGGGCGGCGACGAGCGCCCCCGCTCGCTCCGGCACTCCTCGCACACGCCATGAATCACCAACCGGTGCCGTGACGTTGGCCCCGTTTCCAGGCAGCGAATGAGGAGAGTCAGGCGGCTTCGCCGGTCCACGTGTGCTGACGTTGCTGCGTGAACTCCCTGGGGGTCAAGTGTCCCAAGGCGCTGTGGGGGCGCTGCTCGTTGTGGTCGGTCCGCCAGCGCTCAACGACCTCCCGGACGTGGGCGAGATCTGTGACTTGATGCACGGTGCGGTACTCGTCGCGCAAGCGCCCGTCGAAGGACTCGATATGCCCGTTGTCCGTCGCTGCCGTCGTCTTCTGGGCCACGGTCAGCGCAACGTCGCACGAGCGATGTGAACATCCGATGACTTGCCAGGCGAACGTACAAGGTTCAACTGCGGCGCCATCTCGGACGATGCGCAGACGTCGGTCACCGTCAAGCTGGCCCCGCCAGCTCCAACGCGTAGTGAGCGTGCGCTCTACGGAACGAAGAGGGAGGCGAGCTTCACGAGTGTGACGTCGAGGAGCGCGACGCCGCCCATGACGAGCCAGTTCACCGTGGGCCGTGGCGTCGCTCCAGCGGTGCGCGAGGCAAGAGCCAGGATCGCGAAGAAGAACGCGGAAAAGAGAAAGGTGCCACCTTGCCAACCCCACGGCCGGACCGGCGCGAGCGCGGCAAGGAACGTGGAACCGATCGCCATCCCAAGCAGGCAGGAGTAGAACGTCCGTACAGACAGTGCAGAGGTGGTCATCGTGAAGTCCGGGTCTGGCGAACGTTCGCGTTCCATGGCAGCGGCCTACAGAGAAAAGATGCGCCGACCGAGCGCGGCGAGGAAGAGGCGCATCCTGATGGCCGCTGTCAAGAACAACGCAAGGTTGGGCCGCGCGGCCAGATGCGGGCCGGTCAGGGTGCGCGCCCCCGTGCGGGGAAGGCGGCCAAGAACGCCGTAGCGAAGGGCGACCGCTCAATGGCTGCTTCATCCAGGCGCGTCGCCCACCGCAGCGCGTCACTGTTCGCCAGCAGCACCAGCGTGAGCCGCTCCGCAGGCGTGTCGCCCAGCACCTTGAGATAGAGCGCGGAGTACTGGCCGTCCCAGAGGCCGGTGTGCCAGGCGAGGCGGCGGCCTCCAATGCTTCCGAGAAACCAACCCAGTCCGTAGGGCAGCGCGCGGCCATCGGCCGTACGGGCCGACGTCCACAACGCCGCGCGGGAAGCCGGAGTGAGCAACTCGCCGCGCGCGAGTGCGATATCAAAGCGGGCGAGGTCCATCGCGCTGGCGATCACCCCACCCGCCGCCCCATCCCCCTGGGGCGGCGGTGGATCAGACTGCCGGAGCAGACCGGCCGCATCCACGTGGTACGGGGTTGCCAGCGCGGCGGCGATCGCGGGGGGCAACGGGAGGCGCCGATGTTGGCGGGCCGCGTGACGCATCCCGGCGGGACGCAACACGAGCGAGTCGACCAAGGCGGAGAACGCCTGCCCGGACACCTCCGCCATTGGGCGCGACGCCCACGAGTAGGACGGCGGGTTATACCAGAAGCGGGTCCCCGGTGGACCATTGGCTGTCATGGACAGCACATGCCGCAGCGTCAGTTGGTCATCGCCGCACGCGTAGTCGCCAAAGAAGATCCCGCCGTCAGCGCGCGCGGCCGTGCAGAACTCCGCGAAGTCGCGGTAGTTGCGCATGGGCCGATCGAGGTCGAGGCGCCCATCCTGCACAAGGCGCAGGGCGACGACCGCCGAGATGGGCTTCGTGACCGACGCGATGTTGAAGGGCGTTTCGGGCGTCACCGGGATCGCCCGCTCCACGTTGGCGAACCCGAATCCCCGCGCCAAGGCGACCGTCGTGTCTCGGAGCAGCACGGCCGCGAGTCCGGGAATGCGCAGTTCGTCGCGGAGTGCATCAAACCGCGCGAACAACGCCTGGGCTGCCGCGGCATCGTCGGGGTCGACCGCGCGCGCCGTCAGCACCGGGCGCCGAGATGTACACGCCATCCCCGCGCCGATCGCGAGTGTCGACACCAGAATCCGACCGATAGGAGTCATAGGGTCACCTACGGCCGCAGTCACCTTCGGGTTACACCGGCGGTGCGCCGCCCAACGTCAGGTTGTGCCGTGGTCGCTTCCATAGAGGTACGAAGCAGCACGGCCGCCCACCCGCTTCCCGAACGCGGCCATCGGTCCCCAACCGCCGTGAGGTCGCGGCACGCAGGGCCCGGCGGCTAGAGGTTGAAACGCAACTCAACGCTCACGCGATCGCCATCGGTCTTCGAGCCGCGCACCTTGGCTGGCACCGCGAGCAGCGTCCGGCCGTCCTTGCCGCGCCACACGCTCGTGGTCCACCAAACACCGTCGATCCGCGCCTCGACAGGCGTCCGACCCCAGCCATGCGTGACCGGTGGGGCAAGGCGCTCCGGAACTGGCACGAAGTGCCAACCGCCCTTGCCAGGATACCGGAACAGAATCGCGGTGAACTTGCCGCCGTGCTTCAATCCCATGGGGAGTTCAGAGTTCGATCTCTCGGGTCCGCGAACCTTCGGCGCGTCGACCTGACGTTGGGTTGCGCTCCGGGCGCTCCATAAATGCTATGGCGCAGCCGCCGCGTCCAGATCGTGCCCGTCTGCACCAACCTTCGTGAGACCGCTACGTGCGGGATGCGACCGCTCGGTAGCGAACGTGGGGCAGCCCCTCGAAATCCGCGTCGTGCGTCCAGAGTGTCGCCTCGTACGCGCGAGCGGTCGCATGGATCACGCTGTCCTCGAGCGGCAAGTTCAATTGCGTGCCGAGTGCGGCCGCCGAAAGAGCGTGCGGCGCCGACAGGTCCACCACCGTCGCCTGCTGCAGGAGCGCGACGGCGTTCAGCGCTGCGCTTTCGTCGCGCTGCTGCCCGGACCACGGCGCCGCCTGGCTCGACGGCACGCTGGTGACCGGCACCTGGAACGGTCCCCACGCGTCGCTCACCGTGGACGACCGCAGCCGCACCACGGAGTACGACTGCGCCCACGGAGGGCTGCTCGCGCCCATCCGGCTCGACGCCGACGGCCGGTCACCGCCGGCCCCGACACGCTCGGCCCCTTCGCCCTGCGCCGCTACGCACCCGTCCAGCTGCTCAAGAACCTGTGAGCGAGTCGCCAGCCCTTCAGCCTGCCGACCTCCCTGCATCACGAACACCCGCGCCAGGCCACGCAGCAGCCCCATGCTCGTGACATCCGTCACCGTCGTGAGGACGATGCTCGAGGCGATCACCGGGTCGGCGTGTTGATGTCTCACTCGATCGGATGAGTCCCGCGCTCCGTTCGTGCGATGGCTGGCGCCGCAGGGCGCGACACACCTTGAGCGTGGACCCTCATGCGTCCCGGCCCGCGCCGCGTGCCGTCGCCCAGGTACCGGGAGCCTCATGCACGGCATCACCCAGAAGCTCGTCGCGCTGATCGAAACGCACGGATGGGAGCAGGACTTCGAGCGCGCGATCCAGGGTGCCCAGCTCCACGACGTGGCGAGCGTGCGCGGGATCCGCTGCCTGGCCGACTACCTCGCCTTCGTGGATGCGCTCGTCACCTGGACGCCGCACGAGCGCGGCGATTCACGCTTGATCAACGAGCAGCTCATCCGGTTCTACTTCTTCCTGGACCAGGAGCCGCTCAAGTCGTTGCAGAGCGCCCTCACCCCCGACGCGCACGCCGTCGCCCTCTCCCCGCTCTCAGCGTGGATCGTGGAGTTCGCGCAGGTCTGGGGCGCGTACCTCGACACCCTCCCGTCCGCGGCCGAAGTCCAGAGCTTCCGCGACAACCCGATCTTCAACTGGGACGAGTACATGCCGCCGCCGAGCGGCTACCAGACGTTCAACCAGTTCTTCGCGCGCCACGCGAAGCCGGGGATGCGCCCCGTCGCCGCGCCGTGCGACGACCGCGTCATCGTCGCCCCCAGCGACGCGACCTTCGTCGGCTGGTGGCAGGTGAGCCAGCGCTCGCGCGTCTACGTCGAGGACCGCGTGCTCGCGATCAAGAACCTGCAGTGGTCCATTCACCAGCTGCTCGAGGGAAGCGCCTACGCGGACCGCTTCCAGGGCGGCATCTTCACGCACTCGTTCCTCGACACCTTCGACTACCATCGGTGGCACGCGCCCGTGTGCGGCACCGTGCTCGAGGCGCGCGTCCTGCAGGGACAGGCGTACCTCGACGTGACCGTCGGCACGTCGGTGGTGGACGGGCACACGGTGAACGTGCTCGAGACCCCCGACGGCACCGGCTACCAGTTCGTGCAGACGCGCGGGCTGGTGGTCCTCGACTCGCCCATCGGGCTCGTGGCCTGCCTGCCCATCGGCATGGCGCAGGTCTCGAGCGTCGTGCTCACCGCCGAGGTGGGTGTGACGCTGCGGAAGGGCGAGGAGCTCGGCTACTTCCAGTTCGGCGGCTCGGACTTCGTGATGGTGTTCGAGCGCGCGAGCAACGTGCACCTCACGTCGCGTGTGGGCGTGCACGCGCAGCAGGGGAGCTGCATCGGGCAGGCGTATCCGGTGATGGAGCGGGCGCGACGGCGCTGACGTTCCCCCGCGTCTGCGGACGCCGGGCGGGGCGCTCACGTCGCTGAAGCCGACCACGATGCGGTCACTCCGGAGTATGACATTCAGTGTTATGGGGCCCGTCAGCATGCGCTGCACGCGCATCATGACATCAAGCTGCCGCACCCGCTGCATGACGAATCGAAGCCGGCGCGGAAGCCGCTCGCGGTGTTCGGCCCGCAGGACGTTCACCATGATCCCGTCGCGCGAACCTGTGTGTGTCCGGCAAGCAAGTCGCTCTATCATCGGGGCGCACAGCGCGTGACGGGTGATCAAGCCGGTGCGGCAGACCTGCGCCGCCCAGCAGCGGAACTTTGACGCGTTCCGGCACGAGTACAACGACGAGCGTCCGCATGAAACGTTGGGGCAGCAGACGCCTGCCTCGCAGTGCCAGGCCTCCTCGCGTGCCTATCCCGCTCGGCTCCCCGTGCCCGAATACCCGGGGCACTACCTCGTGAAGACCATGAACACCGCCGGAACCTTCCGCCGTATCAACCATGGTCCCGGCTGTTCAGCGGCGTCCATCGCGGCTAGCGCGGGCCGGATTTCACGGTGCTGGGGGAGTGAATGGGCGGCGGAATGTCCGTGTTGAAGATGTCCACCATGATGCGCCATTCTCCGTCGGGTTGCCGCTTCCACACCGACACCCATTTGCCACGTTCAAGCAATTGTTGACCGTCAGGCCCGAGCATCGGCGAGTCGAAAGTGCCGCGCGTGTATCCCAGATCCCCCGCGGTCGACACATCCGCCGCGACCAGCCGCGCTCGGTTCGCGAAGCCAGGAATGCCGAAGACGTGGCGCCACTCGGCGAGAATCGCGGTGCGGCCTTCGATGATTGACTCGGCCACTGGCATCATGACCGCCTCCTCCGCGTAGAACGAAGCGGCGCGGTCGGCATCGCGCGCCGCGATCGCGGCCTGCACGAGCGAATCCGCGGTTCGCAGAGCGGAAAGTGCCTGCGCCGCGTCGGGCGTGATCATTGAGGGTTGCCTGTCGCACGCCAGACCAAGCACCAAGGGTGACACGAGGAAGGCGTATCGCAATCGTTGAGTCAACAAGGCATGGTGCATTCGCCTCCCGGGAAGAAACCGCGCACTCCACTTGGTCCCGCGAGGCCGGACGTTGCGTCGGAATGGCCCGTCGCTCAATGGAACGGTGATGGTCCGCACCCGAGTCGGTCGTCTGCTCGGCTTGAACTTCCTTCTGTGTACGGAGACTCCGGCAACGGGGGGCGAGGACGACCTGGCGCGCTCCTGCAACTGACGCACCAGAGCGTCGGCATGCGAGCGCCGGCGCGTTCCGGGCCTGCGCGGGTGCGTCGGCGTGGCACCGCGTCGCGGCGTCCCCGTCTTGGCGTCGTGGCTTCGCGGTGCCGCACCCGATCCGCGAGTGTGGCGGCCGAGCCACGGAGCCGAATGCCGACCGCTGTCGTCATTTGCACCCCGCAGGGCCGTTACTTGTCACCGATGACGCGGCGGCGATTGAAGCTGGTGATCTCACGTCCCAGCGTGGCGCAAGAGTTGCAGTGCCGCACTGTGTCGAGTCGCGCGCGATGCCGCGCGCCTGTTGTTGCCTAGCGGGGGCCGAACCCCCCGCGCACCGGAGTGCTTCCCATGCGTTTCCGTCACCTCGCTTCCGCCCTGCTTCTCGGCTCGATCATGCAGCCCGCGATGGTCGGGGCGCAGTCCATCAACCTCGGCACGGGGTTGAGTGCGGGTGGGGTGGCGCTGGCAGACGGCGCCACCGATCCCTTCTGGACGACGTCCGTAAACGGCGGAGCCACGTTCTCGGCCGCCAAGGTGTTGGGCAACAGCTTCAACACGCCGTGCGGGTGCAGCATCCTCCCGAACGCACTGTCCGGCAAGTGGATCAACACCACCGGCCAGATCGGCACGGGATGGCCCATCGGCCAGACGGTCTACACGCGTCGCTCCTTTGACCTGTCCGGTTACGATCTCACGTCGGTCCTGCTGTCGGGCTCGTTTGCGGTCATGGACAGCAACCTCGGCCTCTACCTCAACGGCACCCTGCTCCCGGGGACCACGCTCCTGTACCCGAGCTACACCCCCTGGTCCTTCCTCACCAACTTCTCGGTGCTGGGGACGAGCGGACTGTTCAACGCCGGGGTCAACACGCTCGAGTTTCGTTCGACCAGCGTGAACTCGATCTACGACGGCGTCATGCTCCAGAAGGCCAGCGTCGACGGCGACTACACGCCCCCGGCGACGGTGCCCGAGCCCGCGAGCTTGGCGCTCATGGCCACCGGACTGGTCGGCGTGGCGGTCGTGGGGCGGCGTCGGCGCCGCTAGCGCCGGGCGCGCGAGCTGAACGCAATACGGGGCGCCGGTCAGTGACCGTCGCCCCGTTTGCTTGTGATGCCATGCCGAAGTGTGTCGGCTGGTGTCCGATCACCTGCACCGCCTGCAGACGGTCTGCGACGACCGCGTCGCGCGCCCGTGCTCTTCGCGCGCGCATCGACGCCAGCAACCGCTCAGTCGCTGAGGTGATGCGCGTGCGTCTCGGTGGATCCGGCGACCGCCACGCGGCGCGTCGGCTGCATGTGGACGTGTCGCAGCCGTGCTTCTGACAGTTCAAGACCAGTCTGTTCCGTAGATCGGACCCGACCTGCGACAGCCCGACGCCGGCTCCTCGCGTTTCTGGCCAAAGCGATCAAGTCGCGACGCTTACGCCTCGCGGGACGCGCGCCCAGTGCGCGGCCACACTCGTCGCGATTCAACGCGTGACGTCCGGCTCGCCCTTTAGCTGCCGCTGATACTCGGCGTCATCGAAGTGCCCGTCGGATGTCAGCAGGAGTCCGTTTGGCCCAAAGGTCCAGCGCTCGTATCCTCTCAGATTCACTGCCTTCCCGGTGCCTCCGGGCCCCGTGTTGGTTCCCGTCCAGGTCCAGTGGAATACGGTCTCGCCCGGTTCCTGTCGCAGCGAGTCCAGTCGAACGACCATGTCGGGAAACGCGGCCATGTACGAGCGAGCCGTCTCCACGATTGCGGCCCGCCCGACGGAGGCGGCGCCGTTCACGATGAGCGAGCCGTTCTCCTCATACATCTCGCCGAAGCGAACCGGATCCTTGCCGCTCCACGCGGCGGCGTACCGAGTCGCGAAGCCCGGGCGATCGTCCGCCGCCGCGGGCTTCTGTTCCGGACTGCACGCGACAACGAGTGCGGCGCACACGCACGTCGCATAACCTACGAAGCGCTGGTGGCCAATTGATCGCGCCCAGTTCATGCGACGGCTCTGTGTGATGGTTGGATTGGCACGGAGACCAGGTCTCCGCATAACGTTTGCGCTCAGCGGCAGCGGCATCAAATGGAAGCGCGCGAAAGGCGCCATCCATAGCGCCGCTGTCCGAGTGCAACGCTGGGTCAGGCCGACCCGAACTGGCTCATCGACCGCTGACCCGGTCAGCTCGAGGGAATCGCTTCGTGAAACTGCAGCACGTTTCCTTCAGGATCGACGCCATCAGCATAGCGCCGACCCTCGGCCTCCCACTCCCGCTCAACAGCGTCCAGCGCGCCGCCGACCTCGGCCGCGACTGCGCGTGCGCGCAGCAACGATGCCACCTCGAACGACAGTTTGATGGTCGCCTCCTCTCGGCGCAGCGGCGGCACGTCAATCGTGAAGGTGGCCGCAATGTGCGCGGGGATGGCGTGCAGCATCAGCCGCGAGCCGCCAAGACGTAACTCGACGATGGACGGGCGCTCTTCCACGGCCGTGACGTCAAGGACTCGGCGATAGAACGCCGTCATGACGCCGAGGTCCTTGGCGTAGAGCACGGCATTGAAGCCGGAGGAAACGCTCACTCGACTCTCCTGCCTTCACGAGGGATCGACCACGATCGCGATTCGTTCAGCCTCACGTGTGCTTCTGCTGCGGACACTCAACATAGAAGGCGGGCGTGCAGCGCCCGCTACCTCAGCGTGGCTGTCAGCAGAAAGTTCGATATGCTGCCGTGCGCATTCAAGCCGACACGTCGCGTCGCGGATTCCTTCCGGCGCACCTAACGCGGTTCCTCGACCCATACTGGCACGCGCGTCGTCACCGGCGGGCCAAACGTTGACGTGACTTCAAGCACGAGTGTACCCGCCCGCCTTGGGGCCACAAGCACGTCCATCGTTTCGCCAGGCGCGAGCAGTTGATCCGCGGCCACTCTCACGCGCTGTCGTGCTGAGAGATCCGCGCCGTCCTTCGCCACGACCGTCCATTGCAGGACCGCCTCGCCCTCCAGGAGTCTCACGTGCTTCACTGCAACGGCACCAATGCTGATGAGGCGGATGCGATGGGTAGTGCCGGCTGCGAGCCTGATCGGCACTGGGTCTCTGCGACCATTGATCATCGACCCCGCCGGTGCGCGGACTGAGTCGGCGGTCGAGTCGGCGAGCACGATGACGCGCTCGTCGAGATCGGGTCGGCGGTTGCGTGCGCGAACGATCATCGCGCCGTAGAGCCCGCCCGTCAGTTGGTTGAGCTCGCCAGCGTGGGTGTGATAGATGAACGTGCCGGCGCGCGGCGGCGTCATGTGCGCCACGAAGGAGTCGCCAGGTGCGATAATCGGGGCGACGCGAGTTCCGGCTCCGCTCCAGCCCGCGACGCCATCATAAAAGCTCTCGAGCTCCATTCCGTGCCAGTGAACGGCCGTCGGTTGCCGGCTTCGATTCACGACGGTGATTGCGGTCGGCTCACCCTGCAGGAGTTCGATTGTGGACCCGGGAAGCTCGACAGAATCGCGTGCGGGCTCGCGCCCGTTGCGCTGCAGCACGTATGCCAGCGACGGACTGCCGCCGCTTGGCGCCGCGCGCTCTGTGACGAAGAGTCGTAGACCCCGCCGCGGGGTCTCCGCGGTCTCCGCGGCCTCCGCCGACTGGGGCGCTGGGCGCACGCTGATCGCCGTGATGAGTCCTGCCATGACGTCGGAGACCGTGCCGTGGTCTGCGTGCGTGTGTGCCCCCGCTGCCGAGCCCAGCCGAAGCGCTTCGTCAATGTGGCTGATGGTGTGGCAGTGGAACAGCCAGTTCCCGGCGCGCTCGGCCTTCCAGCCCATCGTCATCGATTCGCCGGGCAACAGGAACTCCGTAACCACCAGCCGAGACGCGGCGCCAAAGGCCGAGTCCGTGAATGGCGTGCCGCGCGACTGCACCCGAAAGTACGTCCCGTGCAAGTGCATCGGATGGCTATGCTGGCTGAGATTGAGCACTCGCCAGCGAATCGAGTCGCCTTGGTCGTACGTGAGGCGTTCTGTGAAGGGCCAAGATTGACCGTTGATCGCGAACACTTGCCGGGGGCCGTACGGCGAGGCGGGATTGCGGAGCGAGTCATCCCACGCCGTCATGACGAGAAGCCTCTCGCGCGAGTTCTGGACGCGTGAGTCGGTGCCCGCTGAGTCGACGATGAATGCGGCGACAAGCTGTGAGTCATCACGTCGGCTCAGCAAGGTCGGTGTAGGGGTCGTGCGCGCGAAGTACGCAAACGTCCCTGCCCGTCGAACGACGAAGCGCAGCTCGCGCAACTCTCCAGGGGCAAGAGACACGGAATCACGTCGACCATCGTGCTCGTGCAGCCCGTGCACCGTGGCACGTTCAGCAAGACGGTTGCGGATGGTGATGCGGAGGCGCGTGCCGGAGGGGACGCGGATCAGAGGTCCAGGCACAGTCGCCGGTCGCCCCACTTCTGCAAAGCCGGACACGTCTACATCGAGAGTGCTCGGTGCATTCGGACGCCACGTCATTCGCCGCACCTCGAGCGCAAGCGAGTACTCACCATCCTGTAGCCTGCCTGCAATCTCACGGTGGTTGTTGCTCGTGAGGTCGGCGACATCGGGGCCTGCACTGCGCGCACCGATGGTCGCCAGGACAACCAGCGGAGCGAGGAGCAGCGTGTTCGCTCGTGACCGCGGGCGTGGGGGCGTCATGCGACGGTCGGTATCGCGGCGAGCGCCGAATGTGATGAAGGTGGGAAGCCGACGGCGGTCGTCAGTGGTGCTCCTGCTTGAGAGGAGGGATGGTCGGCATAACGAAAAAGGTTCAGCTGCGGGGCCATCGGACGAGTATGCCGCTGGCGTGTGCAGCGAGCAAGGTCGCGGTAGGGCGACCTGGCCCCGAGCTCCCACGAGCGTTAGGCGCCGGTCGCGATCTCGTCCGGGTCCCAATCCTGGCGGCCGTGGCGAATCGTCAGGATGACGATCTGCGTCGCGTCGATGCGGTAGACGATGCGATACGGTTTGTGCTGGAGCTGCCGATACGCCGCCTTGCCAATCTCCGGGACGATATGTCCGCGCTTGGCAAACCGATCTAGGCTGGCGACGCGCGCGAGCAGCTCCTCGAGCCAGGCCTGCGCAGCGTGCGGGCGGTCCAGGGCGATCCGCTCGACGGCCTCCAGCGCCCGGAGCTCGGCGAGCGGCGACCAGACGACCTTCACCGCCCCAGGCGTGCGCGCAGGCGCTTGGCGACCGCGGCGTGGCTCACGCCCTTGCCTGCGGCGACTTGCGCTTCGGCTTGGCGCACGTCGCGGAAGAGCGCGAGCTCGTCCATCATCGACTCGTACGACTCCACGTCGAGGAGGACGGCGGCGCTGCGGCCATGCTGCGTCAGGATGACGGGTGCTCCGGTCTCGCGCACCTGGTCGATGAACTGCGCGGCGTTCGCGCGGAACTCGGTGACCGGGTGAATGTCACGCGTGGGCTTGAGCTTCGACACGGGGGCCTCCGCAGGGGGTCGCGTTCAGTACAGAATAACGTACAGAACCGATGACGGACGCGCAAGCGCTCGTCGCGCGCCTCACGTGTATTAGGCCGAGGGCAGCAATCATCGTCGGCTCGCAGTTCCACACAGCAGGCTGTCGGACCGCGAACGCACGGGTGTTTTGCCGCGCTCGGGCACATTCCAGCGGGTTGCGCAACGAACGTGGATGACTCGACTAACGCTCGACTTCCAGACAACGCGGGCCGAGCATGCCTCCGTTCTATGAACAGTAGAAGGGTAGTGAGTCTATGACGACCGCTCCCGCTGCGAGAGTGACCACCTTGTCTGGCCAGCCGCCGCCATTCACGATCTGCGCGCCAAGCGTGTGCTGCCCGACCGATGTCGCGAACGCGCGTGAGGTCGTGCGGTCGCCACCAGCAACAGCGATCCTGAAGGTGTCGGCTGCGACCAGCGCACCGTCGATGTAGAGCCGGACGGGAATGATCGAGCTGCAGGCGTACGGAATGAGCCTGAAGTAGACAGTTGGCTGCGGGGCAACGGACCGGGAGCCGTCGCATGAGACGAGTGCGGACGCGACAACGCTGAGTAGTACCCGAGGCAGAACCGACATCATCATCTCCGTTCGGACTCTGTGCGGGTTGCGGCCTAACGATTTGTGCTTCAGCGGCGGGCGCCACAGGGAACTGAGCGGCCGCGCCATCCGCCGATCAACATCGGGGCGCGGCCGCGACTCGTCAAACGGAGCCCCTGGCGCCCGTCCGCCTGCAAGCACGGGCTAGACCGCAACACAGTCAAGTAGCCTCGTCTGCGGATCGTCGGCGTTGCCAGTGCAGTGGCAGGGCGATCCGTTTCTCGATGTCGCCCGACCAAACCGGCGCCATTCCGTGACGCCGCAGTACCGCGTCGACCTCGCGCGCCACAGCGGCGATCCCCTCGTCGTTCCCGCCGAGCGAGCCATAGTTCAGAAAGAGGCCCCCACCGTCTACCGCGTGTTCGGTGTCTTGCTCGTGATAGAAGGTGTAACCTCGGGCGCCCCTGCTGACCGCCGCTTGCACCTCGTCGCAGATCTCCGCGGTGCCACATGTCCCGCAGCAGGTGTAGTTCTGGCGAGCCAGGATCCCGCTGTTCTCGAGCGCGGCGAACGCGGCATCGAGCCGATCGCAGTCAGTGGTTGCAGGCCACGTGGACTGCTGCTTGAGCTGGTCGGCCAACTGGTCGCTGGCGAGGCGGGGGGCAAGTTCCGCGAGTGTGGCCTCGGGCGCCTCGCCGGCAAGGTCTTCGATGGCACGACGGGCAATGTCGGGTGCCGGCACAAAGGCCCCGGCCACGTCGCGCCGGATGGCTTCCCGCAAATCAGCGATTACATCGTCGAGCGGTCGCGTGTCCATAATGCCCGGTTGCGGTCTAACGTGTGCTTCTGCTGCAGCCGCTTCCATAAAAAGGTTCTTCGGGGAATTTCGGGAATTGGGCGTGACAGGCGGCCCTCGGGGTGCCATCGTGTCGGCATCGGAGGTGCCGGATGGGACACGACGAGTTGGCGGCGATTCTCGGGAGTTTTGACGGCTTCGAGCTGGTCGGGGT
>JANMLN010000004.1:0-14261 GCA_031372565.1 Gemmatimonadota bacterium
GGTGGGGTCGATTGGGAAGCTAGAGATCGCCTCCGACGCGGACAAGATGACCGATGCCGTCGTAAATGTGTGTTAGCGCGTCAGGATCGTGCTCGTGCCGAGCCGACGGACGCCGATTGCGGTCATCCTGACCCATTCTACGCGGGACGCCGCCGCCCCTGAACGCACGCGAGGCACGGGCGCCAGATCGCGTCCGTGCCTCGCAGCGCGAGATTCGCTGACCTGCGCCTCCCTACGGGCGGCGCGCAGCCTCGAGCTTCGTCACGCCATCCTGCCGAACGCCCATGTAGACCACGCCACCGACACCGAACCCTGCGATCACCCGTCCGGCGGGCATCTGGACACGATCCGCCAGTTCGCCCTTGCTGTTGATGATGTCGTAAACCGACCCGCCGTTCAGCACGACGCTCGTTCGCACCCACAGGTTGCCATCGGCGTCGGCGCGCATGGCGCCAGCCGCGAATGGCGGCGCGTAGTCCGGCAGCGCCGAGGGCTCGACGAAGTTCATCGCGGGCATGTTCATGGAGGGCGCCGCGCCGGTTGGCCGCGGACCTCCCTCGCCGCCGCCCGGACCGCCTGGCGGTCCGCCCTCGACGCGCATCACGACCATCGGCGCACCACCGCCCAGCCCGGCCGCGCTCGCCCCCTCGGCGAGCGCTGCCATCGGGTTCCCCCCGGCCCGGATATTCGCCATCTGGCGCTCGCGCACCTTTTCCATGGCGACGCGGGTGGAGTCGATGAAGGCGACCTTCATCGAGTCGTCCATGCGCCGCCAAGCGAAAGGCAGCTTGGACTGCGCGGTCGTCCGGCCATCGCCATCGATCCACTCGAGGTGATAGTCCTTGCCGCGAACGATCGCAATGCGACCATCGGGCAGCACCGCCCAGTCGTCAACGACCTGCATCGGGTTGATGATCGTCGACACCGAGATCCGGCCGTTCTCGTCGCGATTCATCGACATGTTGATCTTCTGCACCTTCAGGAAGGCCACCGTGTCGAGCTTGCGCGTCGCGAGCGTCAGGCGCACCAAGGGAAGTGTGTCCGGGAAGGTCGGCATTGGCGGCATGCCTCCTTCGCCACCGCCGGCGCCGCGCGCGGGGGCCGGCATCCCCATGCGAAACGCCTGCTGACTGCGGTAGACCAACCGCCCCTGCGCATCGAGGGCGGGGGTTCCGTTCGGACCGCCGAGCAGCGACATCGCATCCTCCGGACGCGGCACGGACATCACGCGCGCGACCTTCCCCTGCGGGTCCAGCACCAGCATCGAGAGCGATTGCGGATCGACAAAGAGCGACGAGTCCCCACGCCACGCGATCAGCCCCGCCATGCGCGAGGCATAGGCGTTGGCCGTCGCGCTGGTCGTGTCCGCCACGACCGCGATCGGGGTGAGCGACGAGTCGAGCATCACCACGCGCCGACCGATCACGTCATTCACGAGGAGGCGCCCGCCGGGCAGTGCGCGCGCGGTGGACACGGCGCCGAAGGACTCGGTCGAGGTTCGCTCGACCGGCTTGAGCGCACGAACAGGAGGCAGCTTGGCAGCCGTGCCGCTCTGTGCGTTCACGCCGGCCACCGGCAGGGTAAGCACGAGGCCAGCGGCGGCCCAGGATCGGATGGATGTCATGGTCGGATTCGGGAAGGGTAAAGAAGTATCGCGCCTGCAGGCGCTCATCGCGTGATGATCTGGGTGACGCCACCGCCCATGCCGCCACCAGCCCCGACGAAGCTGGGACCGCCGCCAAACGAGGCGCCGCCGGACCCGCCCGCGGTGCCCGATCGAATCGCCGACAGGTACCGGCGGTCGAGATGACTGGCGACGAGCGGTGGGAGCTTGCGGCGCTGCTCGTCGGTGATGAGCGTCTGAATCGGGTCGACGAGTGACGCGAGGAGGTCGACGGTCGCCTCGCGTGCGCGGCGATAGCGGCGATAGGCGTCCACTTCGTCGTAGTCCACCGGAAGCGCTGCCAACTGCTTCGCCACCGGCGACCAGATCGAGTCGAGCTTGATGGCATACCGGCGATTCATGGTCGCCAGGCTGTCTGCCTGATCGACCGAGAGCTTGAGCGTATCGGTCTGGCGCAACATCGTCGCCATCGGATTGACCAGTCCGCCGCCGCCGTAGATCGCGCGGAGCATCCCTTCGCCCATGCGCGTGCCTTCGAGACGCCGGCCGAGCGCGAGCTGCTGGTGCAGCGACTGCTCCTCGCGCGTGGGTGCCGCATCGAAGCGCACCATGGCCGTGACCGTGACCGGCGTGCGGAACGACGAGAAAAGCGGATTGGCCGAGCCGAAGCGCTGGTTCACTTCGTACGTGTACCGCTGCGTGCTCGCGTTGAAGCCGCGCACGTAGAGCAGGTTCGCGTCGGGGAACGCCTGCTGCCCCCACCCGCGCAACTTCCGCTCGCCGTTGACGGCGAGATCGAGCGCGCCCAGCGGATTGTTCACGAGGAACGACAGCTGTGCGCGCTGCGGCAGGCGCACCTTGACCGGATTGAACGAGATCGCGAGCGTGGCGGTGGCCGTCCACGGTCCGTTGCAGCTGTTGCGGGCCGCCACCACGCCAAACTGTCGGGTGAGGCACTCGCGCACGTAGTCCGGGGCGCCCGCGATGAGCGACTGCATCGCACCCGCGAGGGCGGGATCGCCGCCGCTGGCCGGGTTGGTGACGAACGCCCGGTCATTCGCGTAGCCATCGCCATTCACATCCCCCGCCACGAGCGGGGTGAAGGGCTGGGGCGAGCGGAAGGTGCCGTTCCAGCTCACGCGCACCGCATCCCACAGGTTGGCGAACACCGAGTACTGCACCTGATGGCGAATATCGAACCCCGCGCGCGTCCAATCCACCGTCGTCGGGGACCCGGCGGTGTTCGCGCCAAACCCCCGCACCTGCTCGCGCACTTCACCGTACACGTAGCTGAGCGACCAACCGTACGAGGTGTTGAAGGCGGTCGGCGCGATCGTTGCCCGAAGCTGCCGACTCTCGGACGTGAGATCCGAACGCAACTCGGTCACGCGGTTGTACTGGGGGACGCGCCGTCCAGCGAGCGCCGACACCGCGCCGGTGGTCTGATCGATCGCACCAGGCGCCACGAACACCGGCCGATTCCCTTCGGCGGGCAGCGAAAAGCTGGCCGAGTCGCGGAAGTTGAGGTCGAGCGAACCCGCCTGGTTCAGGTTGCGTGACCAGGTGGCGTCGAAGGTCGCCGAGAGGCGATTCCCGAGGATGGGCCCGCTCCATTGGAGGTTGGCCCGCACGGACCGCGGCGCGATGAAATCGGGGGCGTACAGGGTGACGTTCGGCACCGTGCTCGAGAAGCCGGGATTCCCGCCCGCGCAGGTCGAGGGAATCGTCGACAGATCCGTCAGCCATCCGGACCAGTTCGCAGCGGGAGCCGCCGGTCCGGCGCAGTTGACCTGTTGCACACCGGCCGCGAGGCCGGAATTGTCGAAGGTGGTCGTGAGCGCCTGCGTCTGCGGTTGCCCCTGAAAGACACCGATGCCGCCGCGCACGACGGCACGAGGTCCGCGGAACGCCCCTTCGAAGCCGCCAACCTGCGCGGCTTCCCCATACGTCCAGCTGAAGCCGAGCCGTGGGCTGGCGTACAGGCGATTCGGCACCGAGGTATTCGGCACACCGAAGAGCGACGCCACCTGCGCGTTCTCGGGCGGCCCCGCGTTGAACTGGTTGGCGTCGAGGCGCACGCCAGCCTGCAACTGGAAGCTCGGGCTCACGCGCCACGAGTCCCCGAGCGAGAGTCCGGCCACCAGCTGGCTCCCCTCGCGTTCGCGCGGCTGGAGCTGACGGCTGAACGCGGCCGGACGCGCACTCCCCAAGTCGCTGAGCGAGTTGTAGAAGTACGACCCGTACTGGTTGATGCGCTGGAACAGCGAGAAGGCATCGCGTCGCAACTCCGTGGTGAGCTTCACGCGATGCTTGCTGTTCTCGCTGAACCAGGAGAGCTGGTTCGTGAAGGCGATCGACTGCGTGCTGTTCTGCTGGTTGAACGTGCTCCCGCCGAACTGCACATTCTTGAGGCCGCCCGTCCCGTCCGCGAACGACGACGCGATACGCACCGTCCCGCTCGGCAGGTCGAAGAACGGATCGGCGCCCGAGCGTGAGGCATTGAAGCCCATCGTCGTCTCGCTCAGCATGCCGAACCAGAAGTAGCCGGAATGCCGGGCCTGGAGTCCGGCCCCCCAATCGGTGCGTGTCCCCGATCGCGCGGGAAACTCCGTCGTCAGGTTCGAGAGCGGATCCTGCCGATTCCACTGGCCGTTGACCGTGAGGTTATAGGCCGAGCCCGACTTGGAGCCGGGCGGCGCGATGTCAAAGGTCCCCAGGACGGAGCCCTGATCGCTCAAGCGCTCCGTGATGGTGCGTCCGGGGAGCACGGGCACGTTGAGGGCACCGAGCAGCCCGAGCAGGCGCGCGACGGAGTCGGCCGCGATTCCCGTCGTCTGCAGGCCGACCGGGTCGGTGTTGAGCAGCGTGCGGAGCGCATTCGACCGTCGACCGAGCTGCCAACTCACGTTGTAGAACGACTGGTTGAACTGGATCGGCCCCGACGCATTGCCGCCAAGCGACGCATTGCTGAACTCCTGCCCCAGCGCGCGGGCGGCCGCATCGGTCCACTGCATCGTCGGCGAGTCGAGCACCAGACTCGATCCGCGTTGCACGAAGTTGGAGCCCGAGCGCGGCCGAACGTTGAAGTTGCCGCCGCTGAAGCCGCCGCGCGACACGTCGTACGGCGACGTCGACAGCCCGCCACTCACCTGCGCATCGCGCGGCAGGTTGCTCGCGCCGAAGTTCTGCCCGTTCATCGTCGTGTTGTTCTGGTCCGCGCCCAAGCCGAGCACCGAGAATCCGGACGGGTCGCCGTCGGCACCGGGCACCAGCAGCGTGCCGGGCGTCGAGGCCGCCATCGCCGCGAGGTCCCCCATCTGGTCAGCGGTGAGCTGCCCTGCGTCGATCCGCTTGTCGCTCCCCCCGATGTCCGGGCTGTTGTCGTTGCGGGCCACGCGATCGCGCGGTGCCTGGATGCGCACGGCGTCGAGTTCGTTCACGCTGCGCGCGAGCCGCGCGTCGCCCAGGAGGATGTCCTCGTCTGCCACGCGCTTGATCTCGAACCGCCGCGCCAGGAAGCCGATCGCGGCAATCTGCACCATGTAGTCGCCGTCACCGCCCGGCACCGTGATCATGTAGCGGCCGTTGGCATCGGTCCGGGCCGTGCGACTGACCGAGCCGGAGATCGTGGTGACCGTCACCTGCGCTCCCTCGATCGGCACGCTCTCCGGCGACGTGATGCGGCCGCGCACCACGTCCACTTGCTGGGCGAATGCAGGGGGTGCAGCCAGCAGGCAGATGCAGGCGAGCGCGAGCGAGAGCAGTCGGCGCACGGTGGGAATGAGGCGGAAAGGAAGGGCGCTCGAAACCGGACAGGCATAGGACACGCGAGCACGCCAGAGGGTTTGCGGTCCACGTTCCCCGCTCGTGCGCGGCCGGATCCGCCGCGCGCCCTCGACGGCTACCGTGCGTCGCGAAGCTCGATCGGCGTCCCTAGCGCCGAGCGTTCCGTCGTGCCGTCGTGGATCACCGTGAACGATGCACCCGTGATGATCACATCAAGGGTACGACCGCGCGCGCGCAGGCCGTGCACTTCCAACCGCTCGAAACCGAAGGGGAGCGGATCGACGGTGATCCCCGTCGCGTGCGGCCGCACCCCGGCGGCGGTGCGGAGCAGCAGATCGGCCAGCCAGGTGCGCTGGTCACCACGGGCCTCCGGGAGCATGCTCGCCTCGCCCGTGAGCGGATTGAAATCCGCCGAGGCAACCGGACGGCGCAGGTCGCCTCCTTCAAAGTGCATGCGAATGAAACGGCCAAGCAGGTGGACAATCTCCTCGCGGAGCGGCGGCGTCTCGGCGCTCTGTTCGAGGAGCGCCTCGATGATCGCGCAGGTCAGCCACGGGAGGACGCGCGCCGCATCGGGTTCGTCGCGATCGCCCAGCACTTCCGCCGCGCGCCAGCGCGCCGCCGTGTCACCCAAGGCGCGACCCGGAATCGGATACGGCGTCCAGTAGCGCGCGGGGTCGAAGAGCGCGCGGAGCAGCGCCGTTCCCTGATCGCGCGTCGGAATGTCGGTGCCGAGCGCCACGAAGGGCAACGCGGACGGCGCCGCGGAGGGATGCGGACCGCGAAGGACCGGCACGTCGCCCAACGCTCGCGAGACAACGGCCCCGGCACGGGCAGCGGCCTCACGCCACCGACCTGACTGCTCCGGCACCCCGGCCTGTTCGGCGAGGTCTTCCAACCAGCGCGCCGCGCGCGAGGTTGCCACCCCCCAGAGCACGGCGCGATCAGCCCCTCCCGATTGCTCCACAGCCTGCTCGGACTGGTCGAGCATCCACATCGTGTGTTCTCCCAGCGGCGCGTGCACGGCCGAGACGAACGTCGCATCGGGCGCAATCTCGTTGAGTGCCCGGATGCTGGCCCCCCAGTCGGTCGGTGACATCGTGCCACCGTCACGGACGCCGTCGGACGCGGGCAGCGCCCCGTCCCTCGCGCGCTGGGCGAGCGCGTGCAGGACGAGCGCACGGGCGCGAGCCGGATCGACCCAGGCGAGCTCGCGCGCGACGGCCGGGAGCGTGCGCAGGAGGACGGGCAACGCGTCACTCTCACGCACACTCATGAGCGAGGGCATGCCGGCGGCCCGCTCGGCATGCTGCCAGAGCCCGCCCCACCGACGCCACCACACCGCCTCGATGAACGGATCGCTGCACTCGAGGCGCGGCACGGTGTGGAGCACGCCATTCCATGCCGCTCGGCTTGCCCCAGCGAGCGTCGCTCCGGGAACCGAGGGCGACGGTGCCACCGGGTGGTCGCGGTTGGCAATGCGCAGGGCAAACACGACGGCGCCTCCGGCGTCCGTCACGCGCAGGCGGCGATGCACGGCCAGACACCAGTAGCGCTCGGCGGCGCGCTGCGGCGCACGCACGGCCGACGGGAACGACTCCGCGGACCACAATTGCGGGAGCGGCGTGTGCTCGAAGCGCGGGGCGAGATCGAGCCCTCCGGCGGCGCATGCGACCCAACTGGTCGTCTCGCCCATGACCGCCAACGAACAGTGGCCGCGGCCGTCGGACCGGTCCCAGTCGAGGGATCCGCTGAAGGCGACGCTCCCCGCTTCGACGTCCGGAACGGGCGCCAAGGTCCACGCGACCAGCTGCACGGTCGCTGGCTTGAGGGTCCGGAGCCGCCACTCGGAGACGAAGACGCCGCCCGGGTGCACCGAGCGCACTTCGGTGGCGGTCATCCCGTTCCCCAGGCGGTACTCGGCGATCAGCTCTGCCGGCGTGCCGCGTCGGGCCGTCAGCCGCAGGGGGATCGAGCGCGCTTCGGCGTCGAGGACCGCGATCGCATACCCCGGCGCGAGCCAGTGCCCACCGACGCGGATCCCGTCCCAGAAGCCGGGGTGATCAAGCCACCGCGGCGCGAGCGGCGCGAACGCGGTCCCGTCCAGCGCGCCCAGCGCCGCCGTTTCGTCGAACGCGAGGCGATCGACCGGCTCGGCCACGACTCAGGTCAACCGAGCTGGGCGATCTGCGCGAAGACTTCGGCGTTCTCGCGCTTGGTCCCGGGAGTCGGTTCGACATGGACCCAACGCACGACACCCGCCTTGTCGACCAGCACGTAGGCGCGACTCGAGAAGAAGGTGTCGGCGAACAGGAGCCCCCAAGGCCCCACGACTTCCCGCTTGAAGTCGGACAACAGTTCTTCCTTGATCTTTTCCTGCGCCTTGAACGCCTTGAGCGACGGGATCGCGTCGACCGACACACCGAAGACGGCGACGTCCTTGCCCGCGAACTGATCGAACTGCTCCGAGAAGCCGCAGAGCTCGGCGGTGCAGACGGAGGTGAAGGCCATCGGGAAGAACGCGAGCAGGACGTGCTGCTTGCCCCGGAACTGCGAGAGCGTGACCTTTTCACCCGATGTGGACGGCAGCGTGAAGTCCGGCGCCATCTCGCCCACCTGCGGCAGACGGCCTGTCACGGTCGCGGTCATGATGTGTGCTGAAGAGTGAGACGTGGACCAACAAAGTGGAGCGGAGGGGGATCGAACCCCTGACCTCATGCTTGCAAAGCACGCGCTCTCCCAACTGAGCTACCGCCCCGGATGGTACGGACGCGACGCGCCGCCCGCTGGATCCGATCTTGTCGGGGGAATCTAACGACCCACGAGTTGCCAGTGGAGCGGGCACATCCGATAATATCCGACAGGGGTGGCGCTCTGTTCTGCTCCCGGGCCTCACACGCGGACCGGGCGGCAGCACCCCCCTTGATTCCAGAAATCGGGGACTCGATCGCATGACGATCACCCAGTTCGATGTGCTCCGCGCACGCGCCAGCGCCGCAGTCAGCTACCGGCTCCGCACGTTCGCCGGAGGACGCCTGGCGTCGCTGTGCCGGCCGACGCAGGTGCTGATCCTGCTCACCGAGCGGTGCAACGCGCGGTGCATTCACTGCGACATCTGGAAGAATCGCGGCAAGGAAGATGTGCCCACGGTCGCGGAGTGGCAGCGCACGCTGGGTGATCTCCGGCAGTGGCTCGGGCCGGTCCAGGTGGTGTTCACTGGTGGCGAGGCGCTGCTCCAGAAGTGGGCGCCCGAGGTGGTGGCGCATGCCGCGTCGCTCGGACTCCTTGTTGAGCACCTGACGCACGGCTACTGGCACGACCAGTCACGGATCGAGGCGGTGGCGCTGGCCGATCCGTGGCGCATCACCGTCTCGTGTGATGGTATTGGCGCCACGCACGACCAGGTGCGCGGGCGCGAGCATTTCTTCGATGCCACCGAGGCGTCGATCCGCACCCTCATCCGACTCCGGCGGGAGCGCGGCCTTCACTACGCGATCCGGCTCAAGACGACGGTCATGTCGCACAACCTTGACCAGACGGCCGTGGTCGCGGAGTACGCAAAGGCCAACGGGCTGGAGGTGTTTTATCAGCCGATCGAACAGAACTACAACACCGCTGAAGACGCGCGCTGGTTCGAGCACAGTCCGAACTGGCCCGCCGACCCGGAGCGGGCGGTGGCGGCCGTGGAGCGTCTGATCGCGCTCAAGCGACGCGGGTACCCGATCACGAACTCGATGGAGCAGCTCGAGATCATGATCCCGTACTTCCGCAGTCCGGACTCGCTCCGAATCGTGACACAGTCGCACACGGCGCACGATGCGCCGCTGTGCGCGTCGCTCAGCAGCTTGCAAATCCAGGCCAACGGCGACGTCAGCGCGTGTGCGTCGATGCCGCCGGTGGGCAACATCCGTACGCAGAGCATTCGGCAGATCTGGGAGCAGCGCCCCCGCTGGTGGGAAGGCGGATGTTGTCTCGCTCGTCGGATGACCGCCACGGAGAAAGCGACCGTCGACCTTGGAGTGACCTCATGACCGCCAGTTCACCCCCCGTGCGCACCGTGACCCTCCGCTGCCAGTGGTGTGAGGCGTGGAATCGGGTGGATAGCGCCCGATTCGACGACCGACCCAGATGCGGATCGTGCCAGAAGCCGATGCTGCTCGACCGACCGCTCAAGCTCGACGACACCACCTTCTCTCGAACCGTCGCAGACAGCGAACTGCCGGTTCTGGTCGATTTCTACGCGGACTGGTGCGGCCCGTGCAAAGCGATGGCGCCGGCGGTCGATGCCCTCGCCCGGGAGCTTGCCGGGCGCGTGCTCATCGCCAAGCTCGACACCGATCGGTCGCCCGCCATGGCGCAGCAGTTTCGCATCACCGGTATCCCGACGGTTGTGCGGTTCGTTGGTGGCGCGGAGGCGGCACGCGTGAGCGGAGCGATGCCGTTGCCGCAGTTGCGGGCGTTCGCGTTGGGGTAAGGGAGGGGGTGGAGCGCACGGAGATCGCTCAGGGGGCACGGAGGGGGAGCGGATCCGTGGGTGGGCCCGGGTGCCCGGGATGGGACGACCCTCTGTCATGGGTCGACGATCGTCTCCACGCACAATGAGAAGAACGACAAGGCCCCCGCGCCATCACGACGCGGGGGCCTTCTTCTTGTTGCACGATCTTCGCTGTGCCCTCTGTGCGAACGCTGTGGCTCGGCGGTCCGCGCTTCCGCGTGACCTCCGAACCCTCCCGACGCTACTCGTGCGCCGGCAGCGGCTCCATGGTCTCCGCGTCGACGGGAATCTGCACCTCGTCCCGATACTCCGACGTCATCATGAAGACGCGAATCTTCGGGAAGGCATCCATGAAGCTGGTGTAGCAGAAGCCCCACAGCCCGAGGAAGCCGACGAAGACGCCCACCTCGAACAGCCCGAACGGGAGGTGATCGATCTCGCCGTAGATGGACGGATAGATCTCGATGTAGCGGTGGATCCAGAGGCCGAGCGTGCTCGACGCCGCGAAGAAGGTCATGGTCGGCGTCCAGATCTTCGGATACTTGCCCATCAACCCGAAGAACGGGAGCACGAACATCAACGCCACGTACGACAAGGTGAGCGGCTTCCAGACGCCCGAGAGCCGCAAATTGAAGAAGTGCGACTCCTCGGTGATGTTGGCATACCAGATCACGAGGAACTGGCTGAACGTCAGGTAGCCCCAGAACGCCGTGAAGGCGAAGCACAGCTTGCCGATGTCATGCAGCTGCTGCTCTCCGATGATCTCGCCGGCGCCCATCACGTTGTTGAAGTAGCGCGTCAGCCACGAGAAGGTCATGAGCATCACGACCCACCCACCCATCATGACCTGCCAGCCGTACATGGTGGACTGGAAGTGCACGTCCGCCGACATCGACAGGTCCCACGCCAGGATGACCGAGCCGAACCCGAACACGGTCAGCAGCGCGACGGCAATCTTCCCCTGCACCGAGTGCTGCGTGTGCAGTTCACGACGCTCGTGCCCGAAGCCTGCGCGCATCTTCTCGCGCAGCCCCTTGGCCCACGCAAGACCCGACTCCGGCAGGATGGCAACGTCCATGCGGACCGAGTTGTAGACGAACCACAGCGCCAGCGCCGCAAAGCCGCCGGCGGCCAGCAGGTCGCGCGGGATGAGGAACGACTTGGCCAGCCACAGCGCCTTCTCATGCCCGTGCGGCGGCGTCGTGGCCCACGGGAAGATGTGATCGATCCCGAAGAGCAGGTTGATCAGCAGCAGGAGAACGGCAACAGGCAGGAACGCGACGAACCCTTCGAGGAGTCGCACCACCGACCGCGACCAGCGCGCGGTGACGATGCGCTGCACCGCGGCAAAGGCAACGCCCGCGGCCGAGATGGTCCAGAAGAACATCCAGTTGAACTGGAAGGCCTGCCAAGCGCGTGCCTGACCGGTGGCGGCACCGTAGATGAAGATCGCAAAGCCGACGGCCGCGAGGGCCATCGAGATCGTGCGCAGGCTGCCCGGGAGGGGCTTGCTCGCCATCGCCGCCAGCTCCTGGCGCGACGGCACATGCGCGTGGCCGTGTCCACCGCTCACTTGTCACCTCCCTTCTTCGTGCCCGCGGCGGCGTGTTCGTCGCCACGAACGTCCATGCCGGTCGAGTGACCGGGCTTGTAATACGGCACGGACCGGGTCGGCCCGAGTGTGGTGTATCCGGGGAGCGCGGTGCCGGTCTGACCGGGGAACCCGAGCGGACCCTTCTCGACCTCGCGCCCCAACTTGCCCTGCAAGCCGCGCACGTAGTTGACGACGTGCCAGCGATCGGACTCCTCGATCCGGTTGTAGCTCGGCATCAACCCGCGGCCGTTGCGGATCATGCCGTAGATGTAGCCATCGGAGCGCGCCTTGGTGCCATCGCCCACGATGTTGATCGCGAGGCCGTACTTCGCCACGACGAGATTCTTGGTCCCCTGTCCGTCATCTCCATGGCACACGGCGCAGTTGACCTGCCAGTAGCGACGCCCGAGGGCAAGCGATGAATCGCTCGGTGCCGTGGGATTCGTGACCGCGAGTCCGATCGAGTCGATGACGCCCGGGAGCGCGGCGTTCGAGATCTGGAAGTACGGCAATGCCGTGCCGGTAATGGGCACGGAGAACTGCGGATTGCCGCGCACGAGGTACGGCGTGTTGGCGTCTTCGCGCTGCGACCAGTTCGGACCGACGAAGGTCTTCTTCGGCCAGTAGTACTTGATGTTGGTGTCGGGCGAGATGGCGGTGTTCTCCCACGTATCCAGCTTGGGCTGGTAGCGGAAGGTCGTGAACCAGTCGCAGGCGGTCAGGGACGGGACCAGCGCAGCGAGTGCGAGGCCGTGCACGAGCTTAGCGCGCATGCCGCACCTCCGTCGCACCGTGCTGTCGGAACAGTCCTTCGGCGGCCTTCTCCTTGTCTGGCGCGCAGTCGACGAAGATGCCGTAGTCACCATTCGAGTACTTGGGGTCGTAAGCCACGTCCACCACGAGCTTGGGGATGCGGGAATTGATGAACATGCCGAAGACAGTCGAGAGCGCACCGACCATGACCATCATTTCGAAGGCGATGATCGTGTACGGAATCCAGCTGGCAATCGCCTTGCCGCCCACGACGAGGGGCCAGTAGTCCGACGTCCAGATGGCGACCCAGTAGCCGAAGCTCGCGCCCAGGAGGCCACCGATGAGCGTGAACCGGCGCACCGGGCTCATCGGCGCCTCGATGGCGTCCTCGAGCTCATGGTGAATCGTCGGGGAGTACACCGTCAGGTTGCCCAGCTTGAGCCGCTGGAGCTCCTTGATGGCCGACACGGTGCGGTCGAGCTCGCGGAAGTTCGCGACGAGGCCGGGCATCAGTGATGTCCTCCGTGGCCCGCCGACGCGCGGCGTGCCGGCACGATTTCCTTCACTTCGATGATCGCCATCACGGGCAGCTGCTTGATGAAGAGCAGGAACCACATGAAGAACCAGCCGAACGAGCCCACCAGGAACGACATGTCGATCCAGCTCGGCGAGTAGCTCGTCCACTGCCACGGCTCGAACTCGTGCGACAGCGACGGCACCACGATCACGAACCGCTCGAACCACATCCCGATGTTGATGAAGATCGAGAGGATGAAGAGCCACGCGGTGTTGCGACGGAGCTTCTGCGAGAAGAGCGAGAGCGGAAGCACCATGTTGCAGATCAGCATGATCCACGCCGACCACCACCACTCGCCGAACACGCGATTCCAGAAGTACTCCTGCTCGGGCTTCACGCCGGAGTACCAGGCGATGAAGAACTCGATCAGGTAGGCCAGCCCCACCACCAGCGACGTGAACAGCACGACCTTGGCGGTGGCGTCGAGGTGGTTCAGCGTGACGTAGTGCTCGAGCTTCCACCACTTCCGGATCGGGATGAGGATCGTCCAGACCATCGCGAAGCCGGAGAAGATCGCGCCCGCCACGAAGTACGGCGGAAAGATCGTCGCATGCCACCCCGGCGTCAGCGCCATGGCGAAGTCGAACGACACCACCGAGTGCACCGACAACACCAGCGGCGTGCTGAAGGCCGCCAGGAACAGGTACGCGCGCGTGAAGTGGCGCCACTCCCGGTCGGTGTTCTTCCATCCCATCGACAGGATGCTGAGCAGGAACCGACGCGTCGGGTTCTTCTCCCGGTCGCGCAAGACCGCGATGTCGGGAATGAGGCCGATGTAGAGGAAGGTCGTCGAGATCGTGAGGTACGTCGAGATCGCGAACACGTCCCACACGAGCGGGCTCTTGAAGTTCGGCCAGAGCAACCGCCAGTTCGGGTACGGAATCAACCAGAAGAACTTCCAGGGCCGCCCGATGTGAATGATCGGGAAGAGACCCGCCGTCATCACCGCGAATACGGTCATCGCTTCCGACGCTCGATAGATCGTCGTGCGGAAGCCCGCGCGGAACAGGTACAGGATCGCCGAGATCAGCGTGCCGGCGTGACCGATACCGACCCAGAACACGAAGGTGATGATGTAGACGCCCCACATCACCGGCGGCACGTAGCCCGCGTTGCCGAGGCCGGCGTAGATCTGGAACGTCCACGCCGCCGCGCCGATGAGCATGCAGACAATCGCCGCGCACAGCCCGAGGAACCAGGCCTTGGTCGGCTTCAGCGTATTGGCAATCTCGTCGTCGACCTGCTCGAACGTCTTGATCGCGGGGAGCTGGATGTCCGCGGACGGGATGTTCGGCCGCATGGGGCCGACCGGTTCAGCCATCGTGGCCATGGGCTAGTGCTCCCCCGCCTTCGCGGCTGCCGCCGGCGCACCCGCGCCGGTGTGGTTGACCTTCTGCAAGTAGACCACCGCCGTGTAGGTGTTGAGTTCCTC